>NZ_ANPE02000098.1 GCF_000328305.2 Arthrobacter crystallopoietes BAB-32
CTTCCAGACGGTCGGTCGCTGATGCCACAGCCATTCCTTACCAGAGTGCGTGCGAGGTGTCTCAAGAAATATACTTCAGGAATCTGTCTGTGATACTTATGACAGCATGCAGAAATCTCCGACGGAGCAGACGACCCCCGGCGGCGCAGTCCAGCAGGACGGCCGGCTGCCGCAAGGAGCCCGGCGCGCCCTCACAGCCGCGGTGATCGGAACGCTCATCGAGTGGTACGACTATGCCCTCTACGGTGCGGCCGCCGGACTGGTCATCGGACCGCTGTTCTTCAGCGACGCCGTGCCCGCCGCGGCGACGATGGCGGCGTTCGCTACTTTCGCCGTCGGTTTCGTGGCCCGTCCGCTGGGTGGCATCGTGATCGGCCATATCGGCGACAAACACGGCCGCAAGCCCGCCATGATGCTCACCATCCTCCTGATGGGAGCTGCCACCGTCGGCATCGGGCTGCTGCCGACCGCCGCCGCGATCGGCGCCGCGGCTCCGCTGCTCCTGGTGGTCTTCCGCCTCCTCCAAGGTCTCGGTGCAGGCGCCGAGCTGGCCGGGGCCATGACCCTGGTGGCGGAGTTCGCACCGCCCGGGAAGCGCGGCAAGTACACCTCGTTTGTCCTCGCCACGCCGCCGGCCGGCATCGCCCTCGCCACGCTGGCCTTCTTCCTGGCTTCCGCCGCAGGCGACGAGGTCCTGCTCGGCTGGGCCTGGCGGATCCCGTTCCTGGTCTCCGCCGTCCTCTTCTTCGTGGCCCTGTACATCCGCTCCAGCCTCGAAGAGACTCCGGAGTACGTGCAGGCGCTGGGCCAGCGGGCCGGACGGGAGCAGAAGGTGCCCCTCGGCGAGCTCTGGCGTGACAACCGGCGCCAGGTGTTCCTCGGCTTCCTTTCGATCACCGGCCACAACGCCGTCAACTACGTGATGGCCGTCTTCGCCGTGACCTTCATGGCCTCGGAGCAGGTGGGCATGGCGCGGTCCGAGGCGCTGCTGGTCGTGACCATCGCCTCGCTCTTCTGCATCGTCGGCTCTCCCCTGGCCGGCCGGGCCGCCGACCGCTACGGAGCCGGGCGGGTGCTCGCCTTCGGCGCAGTCATCGGCGCCCTTTTCGCATGGCCGCTCTTCCTGATGATGGCGACGGGAAACCCGCTCATCGCCGGCCTGGGCCTGGCCATCGGCTATGCCTTCAGCGTCAGCGCCAGCTCCGGGGCGCAGGGCGCGTTCCTGACCAACCTGTTCCCGCCGAAACAGCGGTTCTCCGGCGTCGCCCTGGCCAGGGAAACCAACGGGGCGCTGATTGCAGGACTTTCGCCGCTCATCGCCGCCGCGCTGATCGAAGCCGCCGACGGCGGCACCTGGCTGGCTGCCGCCTACCTCGCGGCCTGCTGCCTCTGCAGCATCCTGGCTGTCGCCCTCACCCGCGGCCGCGGCGACAACGCTGCCGCCCACTGAACCAACACGACGACAGGAAAGCTAAGCATCATGGCCCTGAAACGCCAACTACCGCAGTGGTCCGAGCTGCGCCCGCTCATGCAGTTCGAGCGCCCGGCGCTGGGACGGGAGGCCCGCCTGGCCAAGGCCGCGGACCTGTGGGACCTGCGCCGCATCGCCCAGCGCCGCACGCCCCGCCCGGCCTTCGACTACGTTGACGGGGCGGCCCAGGACGAGCTGACGTACCGCCGGTCCCGCCAGGCTTTCGAGTCGGTTGAGCTGCTGCCGCGGATCCTGCACGGCACCGCCGAGGCGGACCTGGCTGTGAAGATCGCCAACGGCTCGTCCGCCCTGCCGTTCGGCATCGCCCCCACCGGCTTCACACGCTTCATGCATGCCGAAGGCGAAGAGGCCGGAGCGCGGGCAGCCGCAAAGTACGGCATCCCGTTCTCCCTCTCGACCATGGGCACCCGTTCCATTGAGGAAGTGGCCGCCGCGGCGCCGGCGGCCCGCCGCTGGTTCCAGCTCTACCTGTGGAAGGACCGCGCGAAGAGCCGGGACCTGCTGGACCGGGCGCAGGCCAACGGCTTCGACACGCTGCTGGTCACCGTAGACACCCCGGTCGCCGGCCGCCGCCTGCGCGATACCCGCAACGGCATGGTCATCCCGCCGAAGCTGAGCCTGAAGACCGTCCTCGACGCCTCCTACCGCCCCGAGTGGTGGTTCAACTTCCTGACCACGGACTCGTTGAAGTTCGCCTCGCTGTCCAACAGCAGCAACAGCCTGCCCGAACTGATCAATTCCATGTTCGATCCGACCCTGTCCTTCGAGGACCTGGAGTGGATCCGCTCGATCTGGCCGGGCCAGCTGTTCGTCAAAGGTGTGCTCACCCGTGAGGACACCCGCAAGTCCCTGGATGCCGGCGCTGACGGTCTGGTCGTCTCCAACCATGGCGGCCGCCAGCTGGACCGCGCACCGGTGGCCATCGAGGCGCTGCCGGAAGTGCGCGAGGAAGCCGGCAAGGACGTCGACATCGTCCTGGACAGCGGCATCATGAGCGGGGCCGACATTGTCGCAGCGCTGTGCGCCGGCGCCGACTTCGTCCTGGTCGGGCGGGCCTACCTGTACGGGCTGATGGCCGGCGGGCAGCAGGGTGTGGAGCGTGCCCTGGGACTGCTGGCCGAGGAGGTCCGCAACACGATGCTGCTCATGGGCGCAGCTACCGTCGCCGACCTCACCCCGGACATGCTGAGGGTCCGCGCGTAGATAATCCGGAAACAACGACGGCGGTGCACCCACCTGCGAAAGGTGGGGCACCGCCGTCGTTAGCGCCTTAAGTCCGGCCGGAACTCAGACCGCGGCGACCGCGCTGGCGAGGCGGTAGCGGCTGCCCCGGTGCTGCTCGGGCAGCCGGTCGCCCTGGCCGAAGAGCTTGTTACGCAGCGTGCCCGGCGCGTACTCGGTCTGGTAGGCGCCGCGCTTCTGCAGCTCGGGGACCACGTATTCGACGATGTCCTCGAAGGTGCCGGGCGTGATGGCGTAGGCGAGGTTGAAGCCGTCGACATCGGTCTCGTCGACCCAGGAGATCAGTTCCTCGGCCACCTTGGCGCCGGAGCCGACCGTGATCGGGCCGAAGCCGCCGACGCCGACCCATTCGGCCAGCTTGCGGATGGTCCACGGTTCGTTGCTGTCGCCGGAGGCCTTGCGGAAGGTCTCCACGGAGGACTGGATGGCGTTGGACTTCACGTTCTCGCCGATGACCTCGTCCGGGCCGTAGCTGGAGAGGTCCACGCCCATCCAGCCGGAAATCAGCGCGAGGGCACCATTGATGTCCGCGTAGGACTTGTACTCCTCGAACTTGGCCTGCGCGCTGTCGTTGTCCGGGCCGGTGACGATGGTCTGCATCGCGTAGATGCGCACGTCGTAGCGGCCCCGGCCGGCGGCCTCGGCGGCGTCCCGGATCTTCTTGACCGACGCGGCGAGCATTTCCTTGGTCGGGCAGGTGACGAAGACGGCCTCGGCATTCTCCGCCGCGAACTGCGTGCCGCGCTTGGAGGCGCCGGCCTGGAAGATCACCGGGGTGCGCTGCGGGCTGGGCTCGGTGATGGCGATGCCGGGCACCTTGAAGTACTTGCCCTCGTGGCGGATCTCGTGGACCTTGGACGGGTCGGTGAAGATGCTGTTCACCTTGTCCTTGACGACGGCGTCATCCTCCCAGGAGCCTTCCAGCAGTTTGTAGATGACCTCGAGGTATTCATCCGCGTGGTTGTACCGCTCGTCATGCTCCATCTGGTCTTCCTGGCCCATGTTCCGCGCCGCGGAGGGCAGGTAGCCGGTGACGACGTTCCAGCCGACGCGTCCGTTGGTCAGGTGGTCCAGGGTGGCCAGTCGGCGGGAGAACGGGTAGGGGTGCTCATAGGCAGTGCCGGCGGTGACGCCGAAGCCAAGGTTCTCGGTGACGGCGGCCATCGCGGAAACCAGCAGGAACGGGTCGTTCACCGGGACCTGCGTGCCGGCGCGCAGCGTGGTCTCGTTGGACCCGCCGAACACGTCGTAGGTGCCGAGCACGTCGGCGATGAACAGACCGTCGAACAGGCCCTTCTCCAGCACCTTGGCAAGGTGGGTCCAGTAACCGATGGTGTTGTAGTCGGCGGACTTGTCCTCCGGGTGGCGCCACAGGCCGGGTGACTGATGACCCACGCAGTTCATGTCGAAGGCGTTGAAGCGGATGTGGCGTTGCGGTTTGTGCAATGTCATTTCAGGCTCCTTCCTGACCGTGAAGAGAGCCCGCGGCCGTCCGGGCCCGCCGAATGGCTGCGCCCATGGAACGACCGGAAGATTCTGCTTCTCCATCGGTCCTGGCGTTAGCACCTTCCTCGAAACGAGGTGGTTGCTGCGGCGTCAACGAGCCAGGTCTCTCAGCCGCTCTGGATGGTTACTGAATTATTCCATCGCATCCGGCCGCGGTTCGTAAAACCGCATTGTCATACCGGGTAATCCGGCATCGGTCGCGGCGTGCCGACGGCAGCGCGACCGATGCCCTTAGCTATGCGGGCAGGCCGTCCCGCACCGGAACCCGCTCGGTGGCGGCAGCCGAGTTGGCTCCGAACGTCCCGCGGAAGCGTGCCGCCGGGTGCGTCGGCTCCAGGCGCGGCCCACGTCCGAAGAACTTTTCGCGCAGCGTGCCCGGCCGGTATTCGGTCTGGGCGAGCCCGCGCTTGCGCAGCTCGGGCAGCACTCCATCGATAAATTCGGTGTAGGAGCCCGGCAGGATCTGGTTCATCACGTTCACGCCGTCGATGCCCGCGTCCTGCCAGCGTTCCAGCTCGTCCACGATCTGTTCCGGGGTGCCGGCAATCTGCTGGGCCTTCGCCCGGTAGCGGGCCAGGTCTCCGACCGTCGGCTTGCCGCCGGGGACCGAGGCGATTGCCGCTTCCAGCACGCCCCTGGCACCCTCGGTGGACACGTCCCCCAATGGCGTGTCCAGCGGCAGGCCGCCCAGGTCGACGCCGATTCCGCCGCCAATGTGGGCGATGATCGCGTGCAGGTCGAGGTACTCGTCGTATTCGGCTTCCTTGCGGCGGACCTCGGCTTCCGTGCTGCCGACAATGAACGAGAGACCTGCGAAGATCTTTACGTCACCCGGGGTCCGGCCGGCTTCGGCTTCGAGCGCGCGGATGCCGGCGGCCTGCTTGCGCACGTAGTCGGTATGCGGGGCGAACAGGAAGGTCGCCTCTGCGTGTGTGGCGGCAAAGCGCCGGCCGCGCGTGGAACTGCCGGCTTGGAACAGGAACGGCGTGCGCTGCGGGCTGGGCGTGGCCAGGTGCGGGCCCTCAATCGAGTACCTCGTGCCCCGGTGGTGGATCTTGTTGACCTTGGCAGGGTCCGCGAAGATGCCGCGCTCCTTGTCGGCGAGCACCGCGTCGTCTTCCCAGGAGCCTTCCCAGAGCTTGTAGGCGGCTTCCACGTACTCGTCCGCCCAGTCGTAGCGGTCGTCGTGGGCGGTCAGCCCGTCGGCGCCGAAGTTCCGGTGGGAATTCTCCAGCACGCTGGTGACGACGTTCCAGGCCGCACGACCACCGGAGATGTGGTCCAAGGTGGACATCTGGCGGGCCAGCTGGAAGGGATCGGACTGGATGACGGAACTCGTCATGGCCAGCCCGATCTCGCTCGTCACGGCGGCCAGGGCCGAGCACAGCACCAGCGGGTCATGTGCCGGAACCTGCATGCCCTTGCGGACCATCGAGGCCCAGCCACCCTCGTGGTTGCCGTAAAGGCCAACCACATCGGCAAAGAACATGTTGTCGAACTTGGCGTCCTCGAGCTGGCGAGCCAGGTCCGTCCACAGCGACAGCTCGTTGAAGCGGTGCTGCTGCGCCTGAGGGTGGCGCCACTGCCCGCCGAGAATGTGGCTGGGCGTGTTCATCAGGAAGCCGCTGAGCAGCAGCCGTGGCCGAGTGGCAGCCATCAGGCAGCACCTCCTTTGGTGTCTCCGCCTGCCGACGGAGCTTCGCCGATACTGTTCAGTCCCGTCGGCACGGTGCCGTTAATGTGGAAGTCGCCCACGGAGCGGGCCTTGAACGCTATCGGATTGTGCGTGGCAACCGTGCGTGCATTGCGCCAATGCCGGTCCAGCGCCTTGCCGCGGCTGGTGGCGGAAGCACCGGTGACATCGAAGAGTTCTCCGGTCGCTGCGAGGACCAGCCCGGGGACGGTCACGTGCGCCTTCTGCACCGCCAGTTCGGCGCGCAGGTAAGCCGCATCGGCATCGAGTGCGAGCTGTGCGTCGACAGCGGCGTCCAGGTCCCGTGCCGCCGCGGTGACCACGGCCTCGGCGGCATAGACCTTGGACGCGAGCAGTCCAACGTGTTCCTGGATCAGCGCGTCGTCGCGGAACAACTGGCCCTGGCCCGTGTTGAAGGTGCGGGTGCGGTGACGGACCAACCCGGATGCATCTCGCAGGGCGGCGCGGCCGATTCCTGCGAGTACCGCCAGCAGGCACATCTGGAAGAACGCCGGTTCCAGGGTGCTGGAAACCTTGCGCTGGATGATGTCCTCCTCGTCCACCTCGACGTCGTCGAACACGGCAGTGCCGGTGCCGGTCAGCGGCTGCCCGAAGCCGTCCCAGTCATCCACAATGCGCACGCGCGTATCGTCGGCGCGGACCAGCGCGTACTGGCGGCCTTCCACGCCGTCGGTACTGGCCATAACTACCACCCAATCCGCAAAAATCGAGCCGGTGGTGTAGTACTTCTCCCCGTTCAGCAGCCAGCGCCCGCCCTCCTGGCGCAGCTTGGTCTGGGTGGTGCCCAGCGCATTGCCGCCGCGCTCGGTGGCCGCATTGCCGAAGATCTCCCCGGCAGCCACCCGCGGGAACCAGCGCGCCTGCAATTCGCGCGGCTGGAGGGCGATGGTCTCGACGAAGGAGAAGTGCGAGCGCAGCAGGTGGCTGATGTTGGAATCGGCCTCGGCCAGCTCGATGAGCAGGCGGAACAGGTGCTCGTGGCTGACCGGGTCGCCGCCGAATTCCGCCGGCAGGCGCAGCGTGGTGAAGCCGGCATCCTTCAGCCAGCCAATCTGCTCGAAGGGCAGGATGCGCTGCTGTTCGCGCTCAAGTGTTCCGGCGGCAATGCGCGCAAAGACGGGTCGGAAGCGCGCGGCGACGGCGGCATAGCGGGCCTCCCCGGTCGCGGTCCCGGGTTCGGTGGCGGTGATGCTCATCTGTTTCCTTACTTGGTTGATGCGGCGAGGGCACGCAGTCGGTGGCCGGGGTTGGAGTCCAGCAGCCGGCGTGTGTAGTCGTGTTGCGGGTTTCCGAAGATGCTGGCCGTGGGCCCGCTTTCGACGAGCCGGCCGCGGCGCATGACGCCGACCTCGTGCGAGATCCGTTCGACCACGTGCAGGTCGTGCGAGATAAAGAGGTAGGTCAGGCCGAGCTCGCGCTGGAGTTCTTCCAGCAGGGCCAGAATCTGCGCCTGGGTCAGCACGTCCAAGGCGGACAAGGCCTCGTCGAGCACCAGCGTCTTGGCGCCGGCTGCCAGGGCCCGGGCGATCGCAACCCGCTGGCGCTGACCGCCCGAGAGTTCCATCGGCCGGGCGGAGGCCACTCGTGCAGGCAGATTCACCTGCTCGAGCAGCTCGGAGACCCGCTCCTGCTGGCCTGCTCTGCCCCCGAGGCGGAAGTTTGCGATCGGCTCGGCGACGATGTCGCGGATCCGCAGCCTCGGATCCAGGGCAGAGTCGGGGTTCTGGTAGACCAGTTGCAGGGTCCGCCACAGCTCGCGCTTGCCGCGTCCGTCCAGCCCGGTCACGTCGCGGCCGTCCACCAGGACGGTCCCCTCGGTCGGATCGAGCAGCCGCATGAGCATGCGGGCCGTCGTCGATTTCCCGGACCCGGACTCGCCGACCAGCGAGAAGGTCGTGCCCGGCCGTACCCCGAAGGAGACTGCGTCCACGGCCCGGTTGGTGCCGCCGCGGTCAAAGACTTTCACCAGGTCCCGCGCCTCGAGGGCATAGTCGCTGGAGGTGGAAGCTGCCACGCTGGCTGCCGGTACTGCTGCCCGCGCCGGAGCCGCCTCCTCGAGCAGCCTGACCGTGTACTCGTCCTCCGGGCGGGCCAGGATCTGGTCAACGCCGCGGTCTTCGCGGACGCTCCCGCCTCGCATCACCACGATCCGGTCCGCATGGTCGGTTGCAACGGCCAAGTCATGGGTGACGAAGATGACGGCGGTGCCGTACTCCTTCGCCAGTCGGTCGAAGACTTCAAGCACGGTGCGCTGGACCGTAACATCCAGGGCCGAGGTGGGCTCGTCGGCGATCAGCACCTGGGGGTGCAGGCTGAAGGCGATGGCGATGAGGACCCGCTGCTTGAGTCCGCCGGAAAGCTCGTGCGGGTACTGCCGCAGCCGTTCCTCCGGCCGGTCGATGCCCACCAGGGTGAGCAGTCGCACGACCTCGGCCCGCAGTTCGCGCCGGCTCCGCCGCCGCCCGTCCTGGTGCAGCCGGAAAACCTCGGCAACCTGCGAGCCGATGGTCCTGACGGGGTCCAGGGAGGCGCCGGGATCCTGCGGCACCAGTCCGATGCGACGTCCGCGGATCCGGCAGAACTCTTTCTCCGACAGGGAGGCCAGGTCGGTGCCGTCGAAGTCGATGCGCCCGCTGATCCGGGCCGATGCCGGCAGCAGGCCGAGGACGGAGCGGGCCAGAGTTGTCTTGCCGGAACCGGATTCGCCGACCAGCGCGACGATTTCCCCTGCGTGCAGGGTCAGGTCCACTCCGCCAACGGCGGTGGTTCCGGATTGGTATTCGACCTGCAGGCCGCGGATGGCCAGCAGCGGGGCGGCCTGCAGGAGTGCCGCCGGTGCGGCCTGGTCGGCTGTAGTAACGCTCACGGGTCCTCCTAGAACCTGAAGATCTTCAGCAGTTGGCGGCCGAACCCAGCCAGCAGCACGACGGCGGCGACGATGACCAGGCCGGGCAGGCTGGTCATCCACCAGGCGCTGCCAAGGTACTGGCGGCCCTCGGAAATCAGCAGGCCCCATTCCGGCGTGGGCGGCGGGGCGCCGAAGCCGAGGAAGCCGAGTCCCGAAATCGCCAGGATGGCTGCGCCCAGGTCCACTGCCAGCAGCGACAGCACCGGCCCGGTCGCGTTGGGCAGGATGTGCCGCAGGACGACCGACCCGTAGGTGCCGCCGCTGAGGAAAGCGGCCTCGACGAAGTCCAGGTTGCGCACGCGCAGGACCTCCGAACGCACCACTCGGGCGAAGGAGGCGATGGAGGCAATTCCCACGCCGACCCCCAGGGAGATGGGGCCGGGTTGGAATGCAGTGACGACGATCAGCGAAATCAGGAAGCCCGGAACGGCCAGCAGGACATCCACAAGGCGCATGGTCACCGCGTCAGCAGCGCGCCCGGCGGTTGCGGCGATGAGGCCGATGATGGTTCCGGCGACCAGTCCGATCAGCACGGCAAGTCCGGCCGTGAGCAGGGTCTGCGAGGTGCCGTGGACGACCCGGGCGTAAATATCCCGCCCCAGGTGGTCCGTGCCGAACCAATGCTGTGCACTGGGGGCCAGGAACTTCTCTGCGCCGACGCCAGCAATCGGATCGGCTGTGGTGAACAGGCCGGGAAACAGCGCCCAGCCGAGCACCAGGATCAGCGGCAGCGCGGTCAGCCATAGTCCGATACGGGCAGAAGGACGACGGCGGGTGGCTGCGGGCGCCGTCGTAATTTGTGCGGCGGATGCCGCAGCAGGGTTTTCAAGATGCAGGGTCATGGGGACTCGCTTCGGGTCAGACGGCCAGAACGCGCGGGGAGCCCTGCCCGTTGGACTTGAGGATGCGCGGGTCAAGCAGCGGGTAGAGCAGGTCCACGACGAGGTTGACGGCCACAAACACGCTGGCGGTCAGCAACACAAGTCCCTGGACCAGTGGCACATCCTGGGTGGTCACCGCTTGAAGCACGACGGCGCCGAGGCCGGAGCGCGCGAACACCGTCTCGGTGATGACCGAGCCGGCCAGCAGCGTTCCGACGGTGATGCCGGTGATCGTCATGGCAGGCCCGCCCGCATTCTTCAGCGCGTGGCGGAAGAAGATCCAGGAAGCCGAGGCGCCCTTGGCCCGCAGCACGTCGATGAACGGCTGGCTGTAGACGGTGTCGATGCTCTTGAGCAGCACCTGGGCGATCGGGGCCGAGACATGCACCCCGAGCACGAACACCGGTACCGCGAGGGACAGGAAGGATCCGTCCGGGAACAGGGACATGACGCCCCAGCGGATGGACAGCAGTTCCAGCAGCACGAGCCCGAGCCAGATCACCGGCACTGCGGCGAAAAGCGGCGGCAGGTTCAACACGACCTTCCGCAGCACTGCCGAACGGGTCAGTGTGGCAGCCACCACCACCGCCAACGCGAGGACCACAGCGGTGGCGAAAGCGGACAAGGCCAGCGCCATGGTGGAACCGATGACCCCGCCGATGCGCAGGGCCACCGGCTCCCCGGAGGCCAGGGAGTAGCCGACGTCGCCGGTGAGCAGACCGCCCAACTGGGCGAAGTACTGGACCAGCAGTGGCTGGTCATAGCCGTACTGGCG
Source organism: Arthrobacter crystallopoietes BAB-32 (assembly GCF_000328305.2). GTDB lineage: Bacteria > Actinomycetota > Actinomycetes > Actinomycetales > Micrococcaceae > Crystallibacter > Crystallibacter crystallopoietes_A. The sequence goes on from NZ_ANPE02000098.1 coordinate 10,519, forward strand.
CTTCATGTTGTCGATGGTGGCCTGGTCCACGGCGGAATCCGTGCTCAGGAAGATCGTCACCGGGTCGCTGGGCAGCAGCTGCACGGCGAGGAAGATGACGGTATAGGCCAGCCAAATGACAAGCAGCGCCTGTCCGATCCGTTGCGCGACGTAGCGACCCATGACTGGCTACCCTTCGGCCTTCCAGGCGCCCTGGAAGATGGGCGCGGTGCCGGAGGTGAACTCAATGTTGGTGCCGGAGTGCGCCCCGTAGACCTGGACTTCATCCCAGAGCACGAGGGCCAGGGCCTTCTCCACCACCAGGGCCCGCTGTTCCTCGGCGACCAGTTCTTCGTGCTTGGCCTCGTCGGCGGCGGCACGCTCAGCGGCAAATAGCTCGTTGAGCTCCTCGTCGGCGTTCAACGTCTGGGTGTTGGTCTCGGGGCCGAAAACCGGTCCCAGCCCGCCGTAGGCGAACTGGCGTGTGCCGAAGAACTCGACCTCGGGATCCTGCAGTGCAGTGGCCAGGAAGGTGTTGTCAGCAGCACGGTTGATGAGCTTGACGCCGATCTCGCGCCACTGCTGTTCGATCAGCTCGAAGGCCGGTTTGATCACCACGGAGTTGTTGGAGCTCGTGACGGTAACTTCCAGTTTCTTGCCGTCCTTTTCGCGGACACCGTCGGCGCCGGCAACCCAGCCAGCCTCGTCCAGCAATGACTTGGCCTTCTCGGGGTCGTAGGCCAGGTCCGCCGAGAGGTCCACGAAGCCGGGTGCCTTGTGGTTCAGGACGGATCCGGCGATCTCGTAGCTGTCCGAAAGGACCGTGTCCTTCAGCGCCTGCCGGTCAATGCCTGCCTGCAGCGCCTGGCGAACCTTCTGATCGGCCAGCTTTCCGCTGCCGATGCGCACGGCTGCCACATTGGCGGTCAGATCGATGCCAGGCGCGGGCAGCACCTGGTTGCCACCGGCCGCAACCGCAGCCTCGTCCGCCGGCTGCAGGCCGCGGACCAGGTCAACCTGGCCGCTCTGCACGGCACCGGCACGGTGCGCCACCTCGGGCAGGTACTTCACAACGACCTTGTCCAGGTAGGCCGCACCTTGGTTCTCCGCAGTTTCCGGCGCCCAAGCGTAGTCGGCCCGCTTGGCCAGCACGAGTTCCTCGTCCGGTTTCTCCGACTCGAAGACAAAGGGTCCCGAGCCGGAGATCTTCGCGATGTCGGACTGGCCAGCATTGTCCAATTCCAGCGTCTTGGGCGAGACCAGCCCAGCGGCCACCGAAGACGTGGCGCGCAGGAAGTTCGCGTCCGCGCTCTTCAGCTGCACCTTCACGGTGTCCTCGTCGACGACTTCCGTGGACTCGTAGGCGGAAAAGTCGACATTGGGCTGGATTTGGGCCTTCTCCAAGCCCTTCCCAAGGACATCCAGGTTGGCCTTGACAGCCTCGGCGTCAAGCGGAGTTCCGTCGCTGAAGGTCACGTCGGGGCGGATGTCGAAAGTGAACTCGGTGTTGTCTTCATTGCCGCTGAACTTAGTGGCGATCCACGGCACGAGCTTGCCTGATACGGCATCGAAGTAGGTCAGCCGATCCAGCACGCTGTTGAGCACGTTGGCCTTCTCGTAGAAGCGCGCCGACTGCGTCTGGAAGTTATTGATCGGGGTCACTTCGGCGAAGACCAAAGTACCGCCCTGCACCGGCTCGCCGCTGTTGGCCGCAGGCTGGGCGCCGCCGCCCGCATTTCCTCCGCAGGCGGTGAGTAGCAATGCAGCCGCAGTCAGCAGCGCGGCTGCCCCGGTGCGTCTGACGCCGCGGCGGGCACGCGCTTTCTTGTCATTGGTGGCCATGAAGGCTCCTCTCGGTCATTACCGAGGAACGCCATTTCACGCGGAGAGTCCGGCCACGCACACGGAGCGGGCAGGGACCAACGGGAAGATTTGGCTAACTCCATCGGTCCTGGCAGGAGCACCCTACGGAGCATGTCCTACCGCGCTGCGCGGCCCTCGAACATGTCCCTTGCTATCGGCGTGGATCCAGGGTGATCTCACGCGACCAGGGTTGCTGCAGCGTCATAGAGCCAGGTCTCTCAGCTGCTCGGGATGGTTACGCGTTCCAGTGTCGCGGCGACGTCCGTCCGGATGAAAGAGGCGGCGTCACACTACGCAACCGGCCGACATATTTAGTCCCGGTGGACGTCATATGACGTCTTCTTCCCGTGCCATCCAAGTTGGCCTCTATTATTCGTCGGCCGGACCAGCAAAGCACCCGTTATCCACAGACGCGCGTCCTTTGGTGTTGAGTGTCAGCGCCGCCGGTTAGCGTTCCTGGCATGAAACGACACCTGACCTGGATCCTTCCGACGTTGTTGGTGCCGGGCTCTTATGTCCTGCTGGTTCTCTGGGCACGGTCGCTGCCGGAGCCGGGGCCGTCCAACTGGATGGCGTCCTTGGTGTCTGCCACTGCGTTGTGCCTGATGTTCGTTGTTCCCGTGGTTTGCCTGGTCTTCGCAATCCGGAACGGTTACCGAGCCTTCCGGGCCTATCGCCGGCGCCGAGGCCATTTCACGAGGCCGAACTTGTGGTCCGCGAGCGGGAGCGGGCCCATGTTGAGTCCTACTCCTCTGCGGCGCACCTGCTACGTGTCCTATCTGCAGGGCAGGTTCCGCCTCCGCTTGAGATCTGGGGCGTGGTGCTGCGCCCTGGGGAACGTGCCTTGCTGCACCTGCCAGCGGAATATGCGCGCTTCTATGGCGGACCCGGCACGTACACGCATATGAATGGCTTCTACTGGGGCTCTCCGGTTTTCTTGCTCGCCGGATACGGACTGACGGCGCTGGGCAACAGGTCAAGGCGCCGAGCAGCCGAGGCAGCGGCGGCAACCCAATGGCGCGAGCAACAGACCGTGGACGTCATCGCGACGGACCAGAGGCTGCTCTGCTTGGCAAACGGACAATGGCTGACTTTCGACTTCGCTGCCGTGACGGCGTGCTACCCGGAGCCGGAACAGCACAGCTTGGTCTTCGAGTTCCCGGACACGTCCCCGCTGCTGATCGGCGGCGCGAGTTCTCCCCTGATCGCGGCTGTCGCGGTGTGGGCTCTCCATGGACAGCGTGGAGTCAATGAGCATCCGGCACTCGCGGGACTGCGGTCGCAGAGGTGAGCATCAGCGTCGGCTCACGCGGACGTTTCCGGGGTCAGATGCAAGCAAATTCAAAGAGCAGACCGGCTCGGGCATGCGGGCAGGGATGCCGAGGGACTGCGCCCAGGGCGGTAGCCTCGGCGCAGCCCCTACTCATTGCCAGCCTCATGTCGGTGCCGGCCCAGAAAGCTGACCGGAGCACCCTAACCATTGCACTGGCGTTGAAGGTCCCCGGCGCCGGTCCGTCTGACTTGCGCGGGCTCCCGGCAGGGACCCTAAACGGCCAGGGTGCTCGCCGTTCGCTTCGTCACCGTGACGACGCCGCTTGGGATGTCGCCATGCAGAACGGCATTGAAGTTCTGCCAGACGGTCGCGATCCGACGTTCGACGTTTTCCCAGCCGACGCCGGCCATATGAGGGGTGCAAACTACCTGCTCCAAATTCAGCAGTTCGCTGGCGGTGTCCAGCGGCTCTCGCTCATAGACATCAAGTCCGGCCCCTGCAATGCGCCCTTCGCGCAGGCATTCGATGAGGGCACCCTCATCCACGACCTCGCCGCGTCCGACATTGACGAGCACAGCGCTTCGCTTCATCAGCGCTAGTTCGTCCCGCCCGATCATCTTGTCGGATTCGGCATTCAACGGAACATTCACGCAGACGATGTCGGACACGGCCATTAGCTCGTCCAGGGGGACGGGGCAGGCGGGGACGAGCTCGGAAACAGTCAGCGGGATCTCCGCGTTGTCGTAGAAGACCACGTTGGCACCGAAGCCGTGGTGGACGACCTTGCCGACCCAGCGTCCGATGTTCCCCAGACCGACGATCCCGACTGTCTTGTTGTACAGCTCCGAGTAGGACATCTCGTCCAGGTCGTGGCGCCATTTCCCTTCGCGCATCAACTGCATGGAGGCCGGAATCCGCCTCAGCAATGTCAGCATCAGGGTGACCGCGTGCTCCGCGACGGAGATCGAATGGGTCTTCATCTGGGCCACCGGAACACCCAGTTCGTCCAGGACATTCAGTGGCAGCTGCCCGTAGCCGGAGCTCATGTATTGAATGAACTTCACGTTCTTGGCCGCCCGGAACACCTCTTCGGGAACATTGACGCCCGAAATGAGGAAATCCGCATCCGCAGCTTCACGGCACATATCCGCAACGTCCGCCCCTGCCGGCATCACCGTGACGCTGAAGCCTTCCGGGGTGGAATCCACAAGACGGTCGATGTAGTCCTTCAAAGGGTTGACGAACAGAACCTTATATGTCATTGGTACGCACCTTTCATGCGTCAAGGGCTGGCGACCGCAACACGAGAATCTGACGGATCAGACAGTGCGCGTCGGTGGAGGACGACCTTCCGGTCACGGCGGCGGCACGGTCTTCGTGCCCCGCGTGCAACTACGCCGGCAAGGCGCTGATGACGGCGTCCACTACTTCCTGGGTGCCCGCCGTCCCGCCGAGGTCGCGTGCTCGAGGGCCTGTCGCCAGCGCTGACTCGATGGCGCTTTGAATATTCTGTGCCACCTTGGCGCAACGGTCGTCTCCACGGCGTTCGCCCAGCCACTCCAGCATCATCGCAGCCGACAGGATCATCGCCGTCGGGTTCGCGATCCCCTTGCCTGCGATGTCCGGCGCGCTACCGTGAGACGGCTGGAACACGCCATGCGTCAGACTGACATCGGCGGAGGGCGCGACGCCCAGACCGCCCACGAGGCCGGCCGCAATTTCAGAAACGATGTCGCCGAAAATGTTCTCCGTGACAACGACGTCGTATCGTTCCGGGTCGGTGACCATGTACATCGATCCCGCGTCAATGTAGAACTTCGCACTTCCGATATCGTCGTTCTTCGCCGCGATCTCGTCGAAGACCTTCTCCATCAGGACGTTGCTGCGCAGGGCGTTGGACTTATGCAGCAGAGTCACATGCCCCGGCGTGCCCCGCTTGCGGCGCGCTCGGGCCTGGGAGAACGCAACGTCGAAAAGCTTCTCGCACGTGGCCCGCGTGATCGTCATGCGATCGCTCGCACTCTCATCGCTGGGCTCATGCTTATCTGCCAGCCCCGCGAACATCCCCTCGGACGTTTCACGGATCACGAGCATGTCGACATTCTTCGCCTTTACAGGGCTCTCAACGCCCGGAAAGAGCCGAACCGGCCGAAGACTTGAGAAGAGTCCGTAGTGCGCCCGCATTTCAACCTGGGCGCCCAATTCGAGCCCTTCCGGTCCGCGCACGTCGGGCAGCCCCATGGCGCCGAAAAGCACAGCGTCCGCCTTGCCGATCTCATCCATGTCGGCAGCAGTGATCTTCCGCCCGGTACGGCGGTACAGGTCTGCACTGAAATCACGGAACGTGTAGTTGAGCTTCAGGCCGTAGCGTGTTTCGCATTCCTTCAGTACGGCCAAGGCTGCGTCAACGACCTCAGGGCCGATTCCGTCTCCTGGAATGACAACAATTTCATACTCAGTCATGGTTCTCCTGCCTTGCTCCTTATGAGCACTTTCGCGTCGACGATCACCCGGTGTCGGGAACCTTGATCGTGTGAGGCCCTTGTGGCCTAGTTCCCACTACATGGGAACTAATGATCGGCTAGTGGGAAGACTTTAGCATGGGTGGTACGACTCACACTCACTTGAATGTTGCCCTTTAGGCGTCAACGTCAGCCTGCATCTGTTTGGACAGGCCGCTACCGATTGCACGGCTCAACCCCATGGGGCCGATCCTTCCCTTCCTGGCTGCTCCTTCCGGCCCCTCCCGGAAGGATCGGCATAAAGGCACCCTACGCAGCGGCCACGCAGGGCATGCTCAACAGAGCAGGACCGAGCTGGCTGGTGTCAGCCACATATCAGTCCTCAGCCCTCCGATCACCCGCATCGTCGTTGGCACGTTGACCCGTCGATGCCGGCTGTAGCTGGTTGGCGCCGCCGCTAACCGCTTCGCCTTCGGGAACGGATGACTGCGGGCCTTCTCCCGCTTGGCTGTCGTCCGCCGTGAAGCCGAAGCCAGTCGGCGTGCGGAGGTCCCCGCTCGGATTCTCCAGCTCGCTCGTCGTCACCTGGCGCCGCGAGAACAGTGCCGTGGCGATGATGCCGCCTTTGCGAAGGAGCGGCAAGAGAGCCGGCGCGGCAATAACCAGCGCAATCAGCACGGCCAGCGTGATGGCCAGCGGTCCATCGACGAAGGTCGCAGGATCGCCGGCAGAGATCTGGAGCGCTCGGCGCAGGCTCGACTCGAGCATCGGGGCGAGCACGAGTCCGATGACTGCCGGGGCAAGGGGGAACTCATACTTCTGCATGCCGTAGCCGATAATGCCGAACACGAACATCGTTCCCATGCTGAACAGGTCGAAGCCGAGTGCGTAGGCGCCAAGCGCCACGAAGGCCAACACACCGCTGTAGAGCTTCGCGTCCGGGATCTTCAGCAGCTGAACGAACGCTCCTACGAGCGGCAGGTTGAGCACAAGCAGCAGGACGTTGCCGATGTACATGCTCGCGATGATCGCCCAGATGAGGCCGGACTGCTCCGACATCAGCTGAGGCCCGGGCTGCAGCCCGTACATCGTGAAGACAAAGAACAGCAGCGCCAAGGTGGGCGAGCCGGGGATCCCCAGCGTAAACAGCGGCACCAGGCCACCGCCGACGCCGGCGTTGTTCGCTGCTTCGGGACCGGCGACTCCCTCGATCGCGCCCTTGCCGAATTCGGCCTTGTGCTTACGGGACAGCCGCTTCTCCATGGGATAGGAGAAGAAGGAGCCCAAGGTTCCCATGCCGGGCAGCAGGCCGACGAAGAACCCGAGGAAGGTGCCGCGGAACCACGGAGCCGTGGAACGGCGCCAGTCGTCCTTGCTCATGAAGACCTTGACCTTGCCGACCTGCGGCGCGCCTTCCCTACGGCGGCGGGTCAGGTTCGCGAGTGCCTCGGGCACTGCGAACAACGCCATGGCGAAGATCGCGAAGTCGATGCCGCCGTTCAGCTCCAGGACACCGAGGGTCATGCGTGAAAAGCCAGCCTGGGGATCCATGCCGATCATGGCAACTGCCATGCCGAATACGGTGGCGATGCCCGCTTTGAGCCGGGAACCGCCAGTGAGGTTGGAGAGCATGATCAGGGCCAGGAGCAGCAGGAGGAAGTAGACATTCGAGCCGAACGCCACCGACACGGAAGCCAATAGCGGAGCCATCAGCATCAGCAGGACGGTCGAGACGGTGCCGGCGACGAAAGAGCCGACGGCGGCGGTCGCCAGGGCCGGCCCGCCCCGCCCGCGCTTCGTCATCTCGTAACCGTCGATGGTCGACATGACGGTGCCGATTTCGCCAGGAGTGCGAATGAGGATCGAGGTGATCGACCCTCCGTACATGGCCCCGTAGTAGATGCCGCACAGCAGGATCAGTCCGCTGACGGGGTCGAGGCTGAACGACACCGGAATCAGCAGTGCGATGGCGGTCGTCGGACCGATGCCCGGGATGACCCCGACCATCGTGCCGATCAGCACGCCCAGGAAAGCGAACAGGAGGTTAATCGGGGAGAGCGCGCTGGCGAAGCCGTCAGCGAGGTTGGCGAGGATATCCATTACGGCAGCACCCCCGCCAGCAACCCCTCCGGCAGCGGCACGCGCAGGAGGTACTCAAAGACCACTAACACAATCAGGGGAAACACGATGGCAAAAATGAGGTTGCTCTTCCACTTGTGCGGCGAGAAGTACGACGCGACACCCATGAGGAACGCGACTGTCGACAGCAGGTATCCAACGGGAATGAAGGCGATAACGTACGCCCCGAATATCGCTACCGTGACCCACAGCCGCCAACCGCCGTTCTGGGCCGGTTCCGCCTTCGCCCGGGCTGGGCGGAGCCGCAAGCCGCCAATGGCGACTGCGACTCCCCCCAGGACGAGAAGGACACCGAGAAGGGTCGGAAAGACGGCCGGACCGATAACCGATGCGGAGGACGGATCCGGCGGGGTCTGCAGCGCGACGATGGTGTAGGCGGCACCAACGCCGGCGACCACCGCCCCAGCGACTGTGTCCGCTGGCTTCCGTCCGAGTTTCTCAGCAGTCATGGTTATTTCAACGCGTCGACGCTCTGAAGCGCGGAGGTGAGCTGGCCGTACGAGTCCTCGAGGAATGCGTCCAGCTCGTCGCCGGCCAAGTAGGCCGTCTCCCACTGGTTACGTTCGGCGATCTCCTGCCAGGAGTCGGACTGCAGGAGTTCCTGCAGCTTCGCCCGCCAGTACTCGACAGCTTCCTCCGGCATGTTCGGCGGGCCGTAGACCCCGCGCCAGTTGTTCAGTGTGACGTCATACCCGAGCTCAACTGCTGTCGGAATATCGGCCAGAGGCTCCTCGAGGCGCTCCTCGGAAAGGACTGCGAGACCGCGGAGTTCGCCGGCCTCGATTTGCGGCCCGTACTCCGTGACGCCCGAGACGCTGGCGACCACGTCACCGTTCATCAAAGCTGTGAGGTACTCGCCGCCGCTTTCGAACGCGATGAAATTGATCGCCGACGGATCGCCGCCGGCAGCCTCGACCAGCAGGGCAAGAGGCAGCTGGTCGTCACCGTCAGCCGCAACCGGCACCGACTTCGGATCCTTGACGATCGCATCCAGCAGGGAATCGAGGTCGGTGAACTTGGAATCGGCGGGCACAGCCACCAGGAAGTTCTCGATCAGCAACCGGGCGATCACGGTGACGTCCTGGTAGTTGACGTCGCACATGCCGCGCAGTTCCATCGACTGCAGCGGCACCGAAGTCATCGCGATCTCGTGGGAAGCGTCAGCATTCTTCGTGATCATTTCATTCAGCAGCACGCAGCCCACAGAACCGGGACGGTTCTGCACGTTGACCTGGACGGGGACGGCATCCTCACGCTCCATCACCTCAACCAGGGCCCTGGCGGTGCCATCCCAGCCCGAGCCGGGCTCGGAGCCCACGCTGAAGTTGATCGGCCGGTCCGGGTAATTGCCTCCGGCGTCACCGCTTGCGGCGGAACACCCGGTCAGGGCTACAGCGGCGACAAGCACTGCTGTTCCGGCTTTCAGGAGACTCTTCATCGGGTTCCTCTCAAGTTTATGTGCTTCGAACTTGCAACTCTCATATTTTGAGAGTAACTTTCAATTTGTGACACCGGACACAGTAACAGGGGTCGGCGTACTCGACAAGGCCATGTCAATAGTGGATGCCGTTGAGTTCGCCCCGATGACCGCAACTGACCTTGCCCAGCTTCTCGATATGAATCTCTCGACGGTCCACAGGCTGGCGACCGCCCTGACTCAGCATGGATTGCTCTCCCGCGGTACCGACGGCCGCTACGGTCCTGGTGTCAGGTTTGGAATGAGCAACATCGCCTGGGCTTCCCGTCCCCTGCTCACGCAGTTGCGCGACGAGACCTCCGAGACCGCCCAGTTGTGGGTGCGGCGCGGAGACTCCCGCCTGTGCCTGGAATCTGTCGAAGCAACGCAGGAGCTGCGCGTGACTTTGCCGGCGGGATGGACGCTGCCGCTATCCGACGGCGGCTCGGCGGCATTCATCCTGTTGGATAGGCCAACGCGCCGCGAGGACGGCACGGATCCCGGCTGGCTCGAGACCGTATCGCAGCGCACCGTCGGGCTGGGGTCTGTCAGCGCCGCGGTGCGCGTGGGCAACAAGGTCGTGGCGGCGGTCTGCCTCGCAATGCCGCTGCCTCGCGTCCAGACCTCACCTGGCCAGCAGTGGGGCGACCGCGTCGTGGCGATTGCCGGCGAGCTGGCAAGCCGGCTCAACCGCTAGACGGCCCGGCTGTCAGCGGGCAGCGGCGATTTGACCGTGCCGCAGCCCTTGGACTGCGGCGCGTCCCGCTGCGCCTCGCCGTGGGGCACCGGAGGTGACAAGTACGACGACGGTGCGTGCCGCCGTCGTACTTGTCCCCTTAATCCCCGCGAAGCCTAAGCTAAGCGTCCGGGGGCGGGTCGGTTCCGAAGATGGGGGCCGGTTGTCAGCCCATGAAGGGGACGAGCAACGCGGTCACGAACAGGACCAACGCCCCGCCCACCCGGTTGGTCAGCGCCGCGAACGGCATCAAGTGCATGCGGTTGGCCGCGGAGAGCACCGACACATCGCCGGATCCGCCGGTGTCCGCCATGACCAGGCCGGGCGTGATCGCGGCCTCCACGAAGTGGAATTTCACCAACCAGCCGAGGAAGCCGGAGGAGAGGGTGGCCACGATGACCGTGGCGACGGTCAGCACGATGAACACAGGGTTGCCCATCGAGGCGAGGACCTCATCGATTTTGATGTAGGTGATGGAGACTCCTACCAGCAGGGCGGGGACCAGCACCGAGGCGATCATCTCGCCCCAGTCGGAGGTGGAGTCCTCAAGGTCCTTGGGCAGCAGGCCGAAGATCTTCAGGGCTGCTGCAGCGATGATGGTCCAGGCGTACGGGTGCAGGAACTCCAGGTGCGCGCCCAGCAGCTCGCCGAGCACGAAGAGGACTGCTGCAATTGCCAGCCCCTTGCCCAGCGCGATGAAGGAGGAGGCGTCGCGCTTCTTCGGGGCGCTCAGCTCACCCGCGGTGCCCTTGATGCGCATCAGCTCGCCGTGGCCGTTGAACCCCACGAACAGCTGCTTGCGCCGCTTGCCCAGCCCGTTGTAGATGCCTGCGATGAGGATGCAGACGACGTTCGCCAGGACGACGGCCGACATCAGGTCACCCATGAAGGCGGCGGGGTCGGTGCCGGTCTTCGCGGCATACATCTCCGACATCGGCAGCGCGCCGAGGCCGAGCCCGCCGGCCATGATCGGGGCGGCGACCAACAGCATTGCGTTGAAGAAGCCCATCCCCATGGCGGCGCCGATCAGCCCGATGATGACGAAGGTGGCCACGAGGCAGCCGAGCAGCGGGACAGCGAAACGGGGGCCGGCCTTGAGCAGCAGCGCCCGCGGCATTCCGAGGATGGAGCCGGCGATGATCGCGACGACGAAGAAGTCGAGGAAGCCCTGGGGGTCGACGAAGGCCTGGACCACAGTCACGAGGTTTTCCGGCAGCAGACCCATGAAGAGCAGCAGGGCAGGCACGAAGGTGCACAGGATGGTTGGCAGTCCGAAGTCGCGGACCACCGGGAACAGGTTGCCGATCCAGATGAGCAGCCCGCCGAACAGGATGGTCACTGCGAAGCCGGAGACCATGGACTCGGGCAGCGTGCCGGTCAGTGCGGCGATGAAGACGACGCCGGCAGCCGCCAGGTAGACCGGCAGCGGCAGGCTCGCGATCTTCAGGCCGAGCTTGCCGGGATAATGCGTGGCCGGCCGGTTGCCGACTTCGGCTTCCACACGGCGGCTCATGCCGGCTCCGTCGGATGCCGTCTGGTCGTTCATAGTGTCCAGTGTCTTCTCGGACATGGTGGTCTCCCAAGTGGGTGATTGTTGAGGGCAAGGGGGCCCCGCATTTGGGGGCGCGTCCCGTGTGCCGGCAGGCCCGGCACACGGGTGTTGGTGCTTCCGCTGGCGCTGCTGGCTACTTCGCGGCTGGTTCCGGCACGCGCGGTGAGCGTGCCAGAGTGCCGCGAGCCAGCGCTACGGCAGCAGCGAGCCGGTCTTCGTCGATACCGGTCTCGTGGCCGGCGGAGTGCAGGTGGCGGACGAGTTCCTCGGTGGCGATGTTGCCGTGCGCGCCGGGCGCGAACGGGCAGCCGCCGAATCCGCCGAGCGCCGCGTCGAAGCGGGTGATGCCGGCGGCGATCGCCGCGTCCACCGTCTCCAGGGCCAGCCCGTGGGCGTTGTGCAGGTGCAGGTAGTAGGTGAGTGCGGGTTCGGCGTCCATGACGTACTTCGCACTGGCCATGGCCTCTTCGGGCGGGGTGGTGCCCAGGGTGTCGGCCAGGCCGATGTCGCGCACGCCCATGTCCTTGAACGCGCGAACGATCTTCAGCAGGTGGTCCTTGTCGATGCGTCCCTCGAAGGGGCACGTGAAGGCGGTGGAGATGCCTGCGAAGAAGTTGGTGCCAGGGTACTTGACCACTTCGGCAGCCAAGCTCGCCATGGCCTCATCGATTCCGCGGCCGGCGTTGGCCGTGCTGTGCGCCTGGCTGGCCGAGGTGACGATCTGGATATTCTTCGCCCCCGCCTCCAACGCCCGGGCGACGCCCTTGCCGTTAAGCGTCAGAACCGTTAGCTCCGCCGTCGTGCTCTGCTGTAGTCCGGCGAGGACGTGCTCGGCGCCGGCCATCTGCGGCACGCGGGCCGGGTTGACGAAGGACGCGACCTCGAGGCGGCCGATCCCGGCCGCGGCGATGGCCTCGCCGATCGCGATCCGGTCCTCGACGGAAACGATCCTGTCCTCGTCCTGGAGGCCGTCGCGGAGGAACACATCGGTGACCTGGATGCGCATCTAGCGCACCTCCTCGGGGGTCCGCAGGCGGACGAGCTCGTCCTCGGTGAAGCCGGCGACGTCGCGCAGGACCTCATCGGTGTGCTGGCCAAGGTCGGGGCCGACCCATTGGACGCGGCCCTCGTGGCCGGGCATCTTCGGGACGACGCCAGGGAAGCGGATGAGCTCGGGCTCGTCTTCGACGACGACCTCGTGCGTCTCGATCATCTTGCGGGCCAGGTAGTGCTCGTCATTGGCAATGGATGGCGCGTCGTAGACGGGACCGGCGGGAACGCCGGCGGCATTGAGGCCGTCGAGCGCCTCGGACAGCGGACGGGCGCCGGTCCATGCGGCGATGATGCCGTTGAGCTCCTGCTCCCGGGCGCTGCGTCCCTCGGTGGTCTCCAGGGTGGCATCCTCGGCGAGGTCCTCGCGGCCGATGGCGTGCATCAGGCGCTTGAAAACGGAGGCGGAGTTGCCGCCGATGACAACTTCGAGTCCGTCGCCGGTCGGGTAGGAACCGGTGGGGACGACGCCGGGCAGGTGCCCGCCGGTGCGCTTGCGGACCATGCCGTAGGCGTCGTAATCCGGGACCAGGGATTCGAGCAAGCTGAACACGCCCTCGTAGAGGGCGACGTCGACGGTCTGCGGCCCCTCGGACTTGATGCCGCGGGCCTTCTGCAGCATCAGCATCAGGGCACCGATGACGCCGTAGAGGCCGGCGACAGTGTCACCCATGCTGGCGGCGGCGCGGCCGGCAGGGCGGTCCGGCTCGCCGGTGATGTAGCGCAGACCGGCGAAGGACTCGGCCGAGCTGCCGAACCCTGCGCGGTCCTTGTAGGGACCGGTCTGCCCGTAGCCGGAGATACGCACCACGACAAGGTCGGGGTTGATCCTGGTTAGCTCGTCAGGGCCAAGACCCCATTTCTCCAGCGTTCCCGGGCGGAAGTTCTCGATCAGTACGTCGGTGGTGGCAACGATCCGCTTCACGGCCTCGCGGCCCAAGTCGCTGCGCAGGTCCAAGGCGACGGACTTCTTGTTGCGGCCCAGAGTGCGGAAGAGCATCGAGGTCGTGCCGCGGGTCTTGCGCCAGTCGCGCAGTTCGTCACCGCCGTTGGGGCGCTCGACCTTGATCACTTCCGCACCGAAGTCACCGAAGAGTCGCGCCGCGAACGGCGCGGCGATAAAACTGCCCAGTTCGAGCACGCGAATACCCTCGAGCGGAAGCTGGTTCTGGCCAACGTTGAGTGCCTCAGTCATGGGGACCCTTCCAAGAATTTCCCACTTAGTGGAATATACTGCCAATTGCTGGGATACACCGTACAGTGATGTGCGGCACGCCACAACCCTGGATTGGCAACAGAAGAAACAACGCCGCGCAGCGGAAGGACCTGCGGGCTCGTGCCGGCAACGGATGGGAGGGCCTGCTTCCGCAGGCTTCACCGCAAAACAAGGGCCCGCCGGCAGTCACCGAGGCCGGGCCGACGGCATCGAGGATGGCCGCCACCCGCTCAAGGGTGTGGTTTCTGCCGTTGCCTTCCTCCTGAAACCATGGACGACCTTCGTGGCGTCGGCGAATGGGTTGCGGCCGGCGCGAGGGGCATTTTGGTGGTGGACCTGCGGATCAGCCACACAGTCGTCGCGCCCTACATCCTCGAGATCGTCGAAAAGACCCTCAAGAAGTAACCCCGGGCCCCCGTATCGGTGCTACAGGCCGAGGGCCGGGGCTTCGATCTTGGGGCAGGTGTCCATGACGACGTCGAGGCCAGCGGCTTTGGCGCGCTCTGCGGCGGCTTCGTCGATGACGCCGAGCTGCAGCCAGACGGCTTTTGCCCCAACCTCGATGGCTTGGTCCACGACCGGGCCTACCTTGTGCGAGTTCACGAAGCAGTTCACCACGTCGATTCCGCCCGGGATGTCGGCCAGCTTCCGGTATCCCTGCTGGCCGTGCACATCTTCGCCCTTGAGGTTGACCGGGATGACTTCCATCCCGCGCTGGTCCATCATGTACCGCGAGACGCTGAGCGCCACGCGCCGCGGATTGTTGGACAGGCCGACGACGGCCCAGCGGGCCGGGGTGGTGAGCAGCCGCTTGATGACTTCCGGATCATTGAGGTGCGCCATCCGGCCAGACTACCCCGGGCTCCGGCCGCTGGGCAGGGCCAGGGCCAGGCCCCGCTCGACCGCACCGGGAAAACGCACCCGGGCACCGCCGTCGTTAGCGATTTGCCAAACCAGCACGAATGCCGTTGAGTATTGCCATCCCATCCCGAGCGGCCGAGAGACCTGGATCGACGACGCCGCAGCAACCGACCCTGACGCGTGCCCTAAGGGCACTGGAACGGAACGGTGCTACTGCCAGGACCGATGGAAAGGAAGCCTGCCATGGCCCTAAATACCGACCATATCCGTGTCACCCATGCCGGTTCGCTGCCGCGCACGCCGGAGCTGCTGGCGGCCAACGAGGCGAAGGAAGCCGACGGCATCACCGAGGAATTCCTTGGGCTGCTGGAGGCCTCCGTGGTGGACATTGTCCAGCGCCAGAAGGACCTGGGCATCGATATCCCGAACGACGGCGAGTACGGGCACACGATGTCCAGTTCCGTCGACTACGGGGCGTGGTGGAACTATTCGTTCGCGCGGCTGGGCGGGCTGGAGCCGACCGATGTGGACCGCTGGGCGGACACGGACGTACACCGGTCCTCGCCCGGCAATATCGTGCTGACCACCTTCACCGACCGGCGCGACCGGGTGAAGTTCAACGAAGCCTACACGGACCCGTCGTCAGGCATCCTGGCGCACCGCAAGTCCGTCAAGCAGCCCAAGATCGCCGGGCCGCTGACCTACACCGGGCACGACCTGGTCGCCTCTGACGTAGCCAACCTGAAGAAGGGGCTGGCCGCGGCGGGGCTCGCGGAGGGATTCGTGGCGGCCCTCTCCCCCGGCTCGTGCGCCCGGATCGCCAACGACTACTACAAGACGGACGAGGAACTGGTCTACGCCTGCGCCGACGCGATGCGCGAGGAGTACAAGGAGATCATCGATGCCGGGCTGACCGTCCAGCTGGATGACCCGTCGCTGGCCGAAAGCTGGGACCAGATCAATCCCGAGCCGGCGCTGGAGGACTACCTGAAGTTCATCCAGCTGCGGGTCGAGGCGACCAACTGGGCGCTGCGCGGCCTGCCGCCGGAGCAGATCCGGCTGCACGTGTGCTGGGGCTCCTGGCATGGCCCGCACACCACGGATATCCCGTTCGCGGACATCATTGGCTCGGTGCTGCAGATCAATGCCGGCGCCTACTCCTTCGAAGCAGCCAACGTCCGGCACGAGCACGAATGGCGGGTCTGGGAGGAAACCAAGCTGCCCGAGGGCAAGGCCATCATCCCCGGAGTCGTGTCGCACGCGACCAACGTGGTGGAGCATCCGGAGCTGGTCGCGGACCGGATCGGACGCTTCGCCAAGCTGGTGGGCCGGGAATCGGTCATCGCTTCCACGGACTGCGGGCTGGGAGGACGGGTGCATCCGCAGATCGCCCTCGCCAAGTTGGAGGCCTTGGGCGAAGGCGCGCGGATTGCTACCCGCCGGCTCTGGCCCTAGGCCAGGGACGACGACGGTGTGCCTGCGGGAGCTTCGGCTTCCGCCTGCCTGCCGATCCAGCCGCTGACCAGATCCAGCAGCTCTGCGTCCACGGGCTCGCGAACCTGGCGCTTGTAGTCGCTCATGCTGGGGCCGGCCGGGTCGCGGCGGAGCAGGTGCGACAGGTCCTCGAGGCGGTGCGTGGTGACCGGACCGGGCACCGTAACGGCGATGAGGTCCAGGTCCGCCGGGTCCACTTGCAGGTCCTTGGTCCCGGTGGCTGCCAGGACCAGGACCTGGATCCGGCGCAGGTAGGGCATCGGATCGAAATCCAGGAACTCGCGCCACCACAGCGCATTCATCCGACGGCCCTGCATCCGGGCCACGTCGCCGGTAGTGGCCTGGATCTTGGCGACGGACTTGGCCTGGAGCTTGGCCAGGTCCTGTCGAAGGAGCTTAAGGAGCATCCTGGGGAAGGCCGGCAGCGTCCGGCTGATCTGCGCAGTCTGCCAGCGCGCCGTCTCAAAACCGGAGTGGGCCGAGGCGGAAAGCAGCACAGCACCCGCCAGCGGCACTTCCTGCTCTGCTGCCAGCGCCGCGGCGTGGTAGCTGCCCTCGCTGTGGCCGACCAGGAACACCGGCAGGCCACCGGCGCGCTGGGAGGTCCAGCGCAGGGCCGCGGTTGCGTCATCGGTGTTCTGCGCGAACCCGGCGGACAGGAAGGTGCCGCCGGAACTGCCGGTGCCGCGCTTGTCATAGCGCAGCGAGGCGATCCCGCGGGCGGCCAGGGACCGGGCAAGATCGCGGCTGATGCCCAGCGGAATCCGGCGGTGGTCGGCGTTGCGGTCGATCTCGCCCGAACCGGGCAGGATCAGGGCGACGCCGAGGGTCCGGCCCTCGGGCCTCATCCAACTGCCGGCCAGGCCAAGGCCGCCAGACTGGAACCGAACCTCTTCCTCGGTGAACTGCGGCGCCAGCGGGAGGTCCGCGGCCAGGCGGACCTGCTCGGCGATGCCGGCGGGATCCTCCACGCACACCACGACGGTGCTGAAGGCTTCGCCGGCGAGCTCCATCCGCACCGCGGGCTCGCCCCGGCGGGCCACGGCAAAGAGCTTCCCGCTCCGGCGGCGCCACGTGCCGATCCGGGTCCGTCCGGGAATGGCCAGCCCAGGCGCACGGAATCCCCGGACCGCGTCGAAGGCGTCCGCAACGACGTCGACCTGCTTCACTGATGCCAGCGGGAAGCGCAGGTCGCCCAGCAGGCCCGCCAGCTTCTCCCGTGGCTGCAGCCGAACCAGGACTTCATTGTTCTCCAACGCAATTGCCGCCATTGCGACTCCTTCCCCAACGCAGGACCACCGGCCGCTGCTGCCACTCCGAACCGAGCCTCTCTGCCCGGCAATTCAATTGTTATCAATTGCGAGAACAATGTCAATAGTGAGAACATGGAGTCATGGCACCCTCCAAAAGCGCCGACCTGATCCTCCATCCGGTCCGGCTGCAGATCCTGCAGACCCTGCTCGGCGGAAGGGAACTGACCACCGCGGAAATCGGCGGCGAGCTGCCCGAGATCCCGGCCGCCACACTGTACCGGCACGTCGCCACGCTGGCCAAGGCCGGAGTGCTCGAGGTCGTCCGCGAGCGCCCGGTGCGCGGAACCACCGAGCGCACCTACCGGCTGGAGCTTGAGCGCACGTCGGTCGACGAGAACGAACTCTCGGCCATGACGCCGGAGGACCATCGCCGCGCCTTCACCGGCTTCGTGGCCGGCCTGCTGCAGGCTTTCGACCGCTACGTGGAGGACGGCAGCGCGGACCTCAAGCGCGACGGCGCCGGCTACCGCCAGACCGCGCTGTGGCTGGACGATGAGGAACTCGCCGACCTTGTCGCCAAGATGCAGGGCGCGATCGCGGGCGCCGCAGCCAACGGCCCCGGGGAAGGACGGCGGCGCCGCATCCTCTCCACCGTGCTCATCCCCACGGGGCAGGAGGGCTGAAACCGGCAGGACTGAGCCGGACCGGCCTGACGCCGCCGCAACTCCGAGCCACACCGCACCTTCCGGAGGCGGAACCCGCCAGCCCTTCGCGATCCCCCGCTACGGTTTGTTACGCGGCAT
Source organism: Arthrobacter crystallopoietes BAB-32 (assembly GCF_000328305.2). GTDB lineage: Bacteria > Actinomycetota > Actinomycetes > Actinomycetales > Micrococcaceae > Crystallibacter > Crystallibacter crystallopoietes_A. The sequence continues at coordinate 28,656 of NZ_ANPE02000098.1, forward strand.
GTTGTGCCGGTTTGCCGCAGGCGCCCGCTTGCCGCTTAGATGGGCTTGACCATCCCGAGCGGCTGAGAGACCTGGCTCTACGACGCCGCAGCAACCCTGGTCGCCGCCAGCCTTCCCTGGCCGCCGGCGATATCGAGGTTCACCGCCGCGGGCCGGTGCAATTGCACCGAAGGCGTGATCCGTAGGGTGCTACTGCCAGGATCGATGGAGTGATTTCATGACTGCAGTAGCAGCTTCCGCCCGGCCCTCGGCCTCCGCACCTTCGGCCGCGCGCACCTCCGACCTTTCCTCAGCCCTTCCCGTGTCCTTCCGCGGCCTGCGGCGGACGTTCGGCACCGGCGGGTCCGCCCATACCGTGCTGCGCGACATCGACTTCGACGTCCGAGAGGGCGAGGTCCTGGCGATCCTCGGTCCCAGCGGCTGCGGCAAATCCACGTTGCTGCGCGCCACGGCGGGACTCGATGCGCCCAGCGCCGGCTCAGTCAATATAGGTACGACGCCGGTCCAAGGCATTGATCCGCGCTGCGCCTTTGCGTTCCAGGAGCCAAGGCTCCTCCCGTGGCACACGCTGCAGGCCAACATCGCGATCGGCCTGCCAAAGTCCTCCAGCGCCAAGACCGGCAAGGCCAAGGTCGCCCGGTTGCTGGAACTGGTCGGACTGGACAAGTTCGCCAAGCACCGCCCGCGCGAGGTCTCCGGCGGGATGGCACAGCGCGCATCGCTGGCCCGGGCGCTGGCGCGCAACCCGGGTGTGCTGCTGCTCGATGAGCCGTTCGGCGCCCTGGATGCGCTGACCCGGATCAAGATGCAGGACCTGCTGCTGGAGATCCACGCGGCGGAACCGACCACGGTCCTGCTGGTCACCCACGACGTGGACGAGGCCCTGCAGCTGGCCGACCGCATCGTCGTCCTCGGCAAGGAACCCGGACGCGAAGGCGACGGGGCCACGATCGTGCGCACCGTCGTCGTACCCGATGAACGCCCGCGGGACCGCGGCTCCGCCGAACTGGCCCGAATGCGCAGCTCGCTGCTCGAAAGCCTTGGCGTCGAGGGCCACTAGCCCGCGCCCGCAACTTCCGAATTTCCGGCACACGCCCCACCTGACCTGCAGCGCCTTCTCCTCTGCTGCGCCTGAACCGAAGGAAAAACCATGCTGAAAACCAACCGTTTCACCCGCCGTTCCCTGCTCGGTGCCGCCGCCCTGGCCGCCTCCGCCTCGCTGGCCCTGACCGGCTGCGTGGCCGGCGAAGACTCCGAAGCCGCCGCCGGCGCGACCGCCGCCAGCGACGGAGTCCTGAACATCGACTTCGCCACCTACAACCCGCTGAGCCTGGTCATCAAGGAAAAGGGCTGGCTCGAGGCCACGCTCGCCGACCAGGGCGTGGAGGTCAACTGGGTCCAGTCGGCCGGCTCAAACAAGGCCAACGAGGCGCTGCGTTCCGGAGCCATCGACGTCGGTTCCACCGCCGGTTCCGCCGCGCTGCTGGCACGCGCCAACGGCTCGCCGATCCAGACCATCAGCCTGTACTCCCAGCCGGAATGGGCCGCCCTCGTCACGCTGCCGGACTCCGGCATCGACTCGGTGGAGGACCTGAAGGGCAAGTCCATCGCCGCGACCAAGGGCACCGACCCCTACTTCTTCCTGCTGCAGTCGCTGGAGGAAGCCGGCCTGTCGCAGGACGACGTGACGGTGCAGAACCTGCAGCATGCCGACGGCTGGACCGCGCTGAACAACGGCTCGGTGGACGCCTGGTCCGGCCTCGACCCGATCATGGCCGGTGCCGAGCAGGAGGGCGCCGAGCTGTTCTACCGCAACCTGGACTTCAACACCTACGGCTTCCTCAACGCCACCGAGAGCTTCCTCGAGGAGGAGCCGGAGCTGGCGCAGACCGTGGTCAATGCCTACGAGAAGGCCCGCGCCTGGGCCGCCGAGAATCCGGAGGAGACCGCGCAGATCCTCGCCGACGTCGCCGGTCTGGACCTGGAAGTAGCGACGACGGTGATCACCGAGCGCAGCAACCTGGACGTTGATCCCGCGCCGGGCGAGACCCAGCGCGCCGTCCTGGAGAAGGTCGGCCCGGCCTTCGTGGAGACCGGCGACGTGGCCAGCCAGGCGCAGATCGATGAAGCGCTCGAGACGCTCCTCAATGACTCGCTGGTGCAGGCGGCCGATCCGGCCGCGATCAAGGAATCCTGATGACGCAACTCGGGAATCCCGATCTCACCGGCAACAGTGTTACGCCCACGAGCGCGCATGGCCTTAAGGCCACCGGCGTGGACGTGACCACTGCAGGCGCGGCCCAGCCGCCCGCCCCTGATCAGGGCGGCAGCACCCCGGCAAACGGATGGTCCCCGGCCGGGGTGCTGGAGAAGGGCTGGGCGCGCCTGCTGCTTGGACTGCTGCTGCCTGCGGCGCTGATCGGCGCCTGGCAGTGGAGCACCTCGGCGGGCCTGTTCAGCGTGGTCCAGTTGCCGCCGCCGGCGATGGTCTTCGAGGCTGCCGCGGACCTGATCCAGCGCGGCGAGCTCGGCCAGCATGTGGCGATCTCCACCCAGCGCGTGCTGATCGGCTTCGCGTTCGGCGCCGGGCTGGGCCTGGCGTTCGGCGCGCTGGTGGGGCTCTCCCGCGTGGCCGACGTGCTGCTGGCCCCGACCATCGGGGCGCTGCGTGCGGTCCCGTCCCTGGCCTGGGTGCCGCTGCTGATCCTCTGGATGAAGATCGGCGAGGACTCGAAGGTCACGCTGATCATGATCGGCGCCTTCTTCCCGGTCTTTACGACGGTTTCGCTGGCCCTGCGGCACGTGGACAAGAACCTGGTCGAGGCCGGACGCGCCTTTGGCCTCAAGGGACTGAAGCTCCTCACCACAGTCCAGCTCCCCGCCGTCGTACCTTCCGTCTTTTCCGGACTGCGGCTGGCGCTGGCGCAGGCCTGGCTGTTCCTGGTCGCCGCCGAGCTCATCGCATCCTCGATGGGCCTCGGGTTCCTGTTGACCGATTCGCAAAACAATGGCCGGACCGACCGGCTGCTGCTGGCGATTGTGCTGCTGGCAGTCATTGGCAAGATCACTGACGCCCTGCTTGGCGTCGCAGAGAAATGGGCAGTAAAACGATGGGCGTAAGCATCACCGAACCGGCCTCGGTCCTCAACTGGCCGGAGCCGCAGACCGAAGAGGAGCGCATCGCGTTCTGGGAGGACGCCGCACGCCGGCTGGAGTGGGCCGAGCCGTGGCACACCGCGCATTCCGCCACCCCAGTGGATGTCGAGGCCCGCCGCGGGCCGGAGCTGCGCTGGTTCGACGGCGGAAAGCTCAACGCCGCGGTCAACTGCACCGACCGGCATGTGGCCGCCGGGCGCGGGGACAAGGTGGCGCTGCACTTCGAAGGCGAGCCGGGCGACCGCCGCACCGTGACCTACCGCGAGCTGCAGGAACTGGTCTCGCAGGCGGCCAACGCGCTGCAGGCCTTGGGCGTCGGCAAGGGCGACCGCGTGGTCATCTACCTGCCGGTGCTGGTGGAAACCGTGGTCATCACGCTGGCGTGCGCACGGATCGGCGCGGTGCACTCGCTGGTCTTCGGCGGCTTCTCGGCCGAGGCCCTGCGCTTCCGCGTCGAGGACACCGGCGCGAAGCTGCTGGTCACCACCGACGGGCAGTACCGCCGCGGCCAGGCCGTTCCGGTGAAGGACAATGCGGACGCCGCCGTCTCCGGGGACAATGCGATCGAGCATGTGCTGGTCCTGCGCCGCACGGGCAGCGACATTGCCTGGACCGAGGGGCGCGACGTGTGGTGGCACGACGTCGTCGACACCCAGCCGCGGGTCCACGAGGCCGAGGCCTTCGACGCCGAAACACCGTTGTTCATCATGTACACCTCCGGCACGACCGGGCAGCCGAAGGGCCTGGTCCACACCACCGGCGGCTACCTCACGCAGGCCTCGTTCAGCCACGAGTACCTGTTCAGCCACCCGGATCCGGCACAGCGCGACGGCGACGTCCACTGGTGCACGGCGGACCTCGCCTGGGTCACCGCGCACACCTACGAGATCTACGGGCCGCTCTCCAACGGCGTCACCCAGGTCATCTACGAGGGTGTGCCCAATGCGCCGCACCCGGGCCGCCACTTCGAGATCATCCAGCGCTACGGCGTCACCAGCTACTACACCGCGCCCACGCTGGTCCGCTCGCTGATGGGCTGGTTCCCCGAGGGCATCCCGGCCGAGTACGACCTCTCCTCCATCCGCCTGTGCGGCACGGTCGGCGAGGCCGTGAACCCCGAGGCGTGGCGCTGGCTGCGCACGCAGGTCGGGCGCGATGCGCTGGTAGCCGGCGATCCGTCGTCGGGCGTTCCCATGGTGGATACCTGGTGGCAGTCCGAATCCGGCGCCACCATCCTCTCCCCGCGCCAGACGGACTCCTCCTTCAAACCCGGCTGCGCCACCCGCGCCCTGCCGGGTGTGGCCACGGATATCGTTGACGACGGCGGAGCCGGGTGGGTGCCAACGTGCAGGGCAACATCGTGGTCACCAAGACCGGCCCCTCGATGGCCCGCACCGTCTGGGGGAACCCTGAGCGGTACTTCACGTCCTACTGGGAGAAGTATGCTGCGCAGGGCTGGTTCCTCGCCGGCGATGGCGCCCGCTTCGACGAGGACGGCGACACGTGGATCCTCGGCCGGACGGACGACGTCATCAACATCTCCGGGCACCGGCTGTCCACGATCGAGATCGAGTCCGCGCTGGTGTCCCACCCGGCTGTGGTGGAGGCCGGGGTGTGCCCCACCTACGACGCGAAGACCGGGCACGCCGCGACCGCGTTCGTGGTGCCCCTGGACAAGTCGCTCATCGGCACCACCCTCGCCATCCCGGCCGCTGCCCCCGGCGCCGACGGCTCCGCACCCGCCGCCCAGCC
>NZ_ANPE02000097.1 GCF_000328305.2 Arthrobacter crystallopoietes BAB-32
AATCTTCGGTCCCGTCGTTGCAGTCCTCGGATTCGACAAGCCGGAGGAAGCCATCCGTATCGCCAACGAAAGTGAGTACGGGCTCGCTGCGACCATTTGGTCCCGCGACATCAACACCGCACTTAAGGTTGCAGGCTCCGTTCGAGCCGGCACCGTCGCCGTCAACGGCTACAGCGAAGGCGACATCACGACCCCGTTCGGTGGCTTCCACACCTCCGGCTTCGGTGGTCGCGAGAAGGGCCTGGAAGCCTTCGACCAGTACACCGAGCTGAAGACCGTCTGGATCACCCTGCGCTAGGCGCCTCGCTCAACGCTTTTGGGGGCACTGCCTGCGATCACATGTCGCAGGCAGTGCCCCAAAAGACCCTCATCAACAACGCTGTTCCGAAGTCGTGCGAGACGACCCTGGTTGTCGCACCACGGGATCAGTCCGGAAGTGGCGGAAATGGTACAGCCACTGGGTCTCCCCACTCATCGGGTCCCGGTGCACCACCGCGGCAACAGAAAGACCACGATGACAGCCACAGCAATCCAAACAGCCTCAACTGGCAACGGATCTAGCCGGCGCCCGATTCAGGAACATCGCCCGGCTTCATCCTTTGAGCCCGTCAAATCGGGCTGCGAAGAGGCCCCATGCAGATTCTGCAATATCCCCGAAACCGACTGACCGATTGAAGGGACAGGAAGTGACCGATGTGAATGGCTGGAGCGACCTCCAGGTCGGAGACTGCGTACGCGTCCGCCAACAATATCCTCACATGGAACAACTCGCGGTTATCGATGAATTTACCCGGGACCGCGGAGCCGTTTGGGTCCGCTTACTGGATCTCAACGAACGTAGACTCATTCTCTCCGACGACGGCGTGGAAGTCCTCCGGCTCTCCTAGTTTTTTCAAGCCGCCAAGGCCCCCTCGCAACGTGGGGGGCCTGAGCCATTTATGTTCCGTTCGGCAAGGAGCAGAGTGTTCAAAACAGGCGGGCCAGGTCCTCGACGTGGTCGACCCTTTCGGTCTCAATACCGGAGAGTTCAGAAGGCCCGATGCGTCCAGGTCGATTGCCTGATCCAACGGGTAACGGGTCGGAGGTAGAACTAAGTCCAGTGATGACTGCCTTTTGACTCGCCGGCGTCCCGCCCCCGGCACACGGAACTACTCGCTAAAGGAGAACATGACTACAAGCAATGCGACTGCGGGAAGCAGGACCAGGACCGACGTTCAAAAGGGAGCCGCTACAGTCGGCGCGGTCCTCCTAATCACCGGCATCTTCGGCTTCATCCCCGGAGTCACTGATCAAATTGATCAGCTGCGCTTTGCGGGACATGACTCCAAAGCCTTGCTCCTGGGCGTATTCCAAGTATCCGTTCTGCACAATATCGTGCACCTGCTCTTTGGCGCCGCTGCCCTGTGGCAGGCCCGCACTGCATCCGGGGCCCGCAGCTGCCTGATGATCGGCGGAGCCTTCTACCTGGCCTTCTGGGTCCATGGCCTGATCATCAACCGCGACTCGGCCGCTAATTTCCTGCCGGTGAATAACGACAGCAACTGGCTGCATCTGATCCTCGGCCTCGCCATGACCTCAATGGCAGTGTTCCTCACCCGCCGGCCGGGCCCGGGACAACCCAAGACGCAATAGCCCAGCCGGTAAAGAACGACAGGTGCGTACCCGGCATCGCCGTCCTGGCCCGCCACTTCCGCGACGACCCAGCACCGCCTCCTAAGATCTAGTTTCTGGCGCTTAGGATTCGGCGAGCGATTTGGAGGAGAAGGGAAGCGCGGTGTGACGCCGGCGGCCACCAAGCTCCCAGGATCTTGGGGCTGCATGGCACACACCTGGCTCCCTCTACTAGCACATCGGATGTAACAGGTAGTACGTTATACAACACGAGTGGAATCAGGAGGCGCAGTTGCCTTACGCCGATACGGGGTCAGCGCGGTTGTATTACGAGCTCACGGGGCCGAATCAGGGGGAGCCATTGCTCCTGATCCACGGACTGGGGGAGCAGTTGATCGGTTGGTATCCCGGGTTCTGTCAGGCACTCCTGGAGCAGGGATTCCGCCTGATTCTGATTGATAACAGGGATACAGGCCTCTCCTCGAAGCACCCCGGTGTCGAGTACACGCTCGTGGACATGGCCAATGACATTGCTGGCCTACTGGATGTCCTAAAGATTCAGTCAGTTCATGTAGTTGGCCAGTCAATGGGCGGAATGATTGGGCAAATCCTCGCCATCACGCATCCAAAACTCGTACAGAGCCTCTGCCTCATCTACTCGGCACCGGACCCGGCCTACCTCCTAGAAGATGATGAGGAAGTCCGTGCCCTTTTGGACCAAGAGCCGGCCCACGACCGTGAGTCTGCCATCCGTCAATGGATCTCGAGCGAGCAGATCTCAGGCCTCGAGGGATTCGAGGAGGACTGGATCGAGGAATTCGCCGCGGCAATCTACGACCGAAGCTACTGCCCTGACGGCTTCGAACGGCAGGCGCGTGCCCTGCGCAGCTGCCCCGACCTGAGCCTGCAGCTGCCGCACCTGCGCATGCCCACAGCAGTGATTCATGGGCGCGATGATCGGTTGATCAGTTTCCGGGGAGGGATTGCCTCTGCGGTTGCGATCCCAAATTCGGAACTGCACATCTATGCCGAAATGGGACATCAGATCATCCCAGAGCTTTGGGAGGATTTCGTGCGTGTGATTGGCCGCAACGCGCGACGCGCCCCGCTCTCAAGCGACTTCCAGCCAGGGTCCGGCCCTTCGGACGAGCCGAACGCCCAGGCTGCAGGTACACCGGCTGAATCAACTATTCGACGCGGAGGTAGCGATGGCCATCGCTAGCTGTACCAACTGCTGGTCCGGACGGCCGACTACAGTGGCCCCGGAGGGATACGCGGGATTATCCGGCGAATGGTCGCGACGGCGCCCGGGACGAGACGGCATGTCGCGTAAGCATTGCGGCAACGAGGGGCTAGATCCGTCCGCCCCGATCATGGCCACATCCCTGGGCCCCCAAGGGCTGCACTCTTTGACCGCTAGGCTCTCGGTCTTTCCGAGCCGGTCCCTTACCCGGAACGACAAACGAATCTCATGATGCCGCCCATTCCTCCTAGCCTTCGCCGCGCCAGGGTGGCAACAGCTGTCTTATTCTTCGTTGCTGGCCTGACGCTTGCGGTCTGGGTGGTTAACATCCCCGCCGTCGAACAAAAGACCGGCATTTCTCATGCAGTCTTGGGCGGCCTATTGCTGCTGCTCGGTCTCGGATCCTTCATAGGAATGATGGTCGCCGGACCACTAGTCGACCGCATCGGCAGCCGGCGGGCTTCCCTGATCGCCGTCCTTGTCCTCATCGTGGGAGTCAACCTCCCCGGCCTGGCAGATGAGCCATGGCAACTCGGAGGAGCGCTGCTCATCCTGGGTCTTGGCACCGGTTCGATTGACGTTGCCATGAACGACCAAGCCGTCATCGTCCAACACGCCTTCGGCCGGCCCATCATGTCCAGCTTCCACGCCTTCTTCTCGCTCGGCGGCGGAGCCGGAGCCCTGCTCGGGGCCGGCCTTCAGGCGAGCGGGCTCTCCTTGGGCTGGTCTTTGGGAACCGGTGCCGTCATTGCCGGCATTCTTGCAGCCAAATCGTACCCAGCGCTGTTAGACACGGAGACAGAAAACAAAACGGAGACCACCGCCGGTGAACATACGGCTATCGACACGCCTGGCGTGCGCGGACGGCGCTCAACGAGCATCGTCCTGGCTTGCCTGGCGTTCCTCATGATGCTCTCGGAAGGGACCGCAAACGATTGGAGTGCCCTCCATGCGGTTGACCATCTCGGTCAGTCCGACTCGGCCGCCGCGCTCACCTACGGCTCATTCGCCGCGGCGATGACAATCGGTCGTTTCACAGCAGACTTCGTCGTCGGCCGGTTCGGGCCGGTCAAGGTGGTGCGCGCAGGCTCATTACTTGCGGTCATGGGCATGATCACTGTCGTCTTCTCCCCGGCATACGTCCTGACCCTCATCGGATGGGGTGTGTTCGGACTCGGCCTTTCGGGTATCGTGCCTCAGATTTTCACGGCGGCCGGCAACTTGGGGGGCGCAAATCGAGGAGTCGTAATTTCCCGCATTGTTGGGGCCGGTTACCTTGGCCTCCTAGCGGGTCCCGCAATCATCGGCTGGGTTTCCCAGGGGATCGGGCTTACCTTCGCCCTCGTTCTACCGGCCGCCTGCTGCGTCGTGGGCGTCATACTTGCAGATCGAGTGGCGGTTGGCGCGTCCACAATCGGCGAAGATCCCATTGATGTCACGTCTGAAAGGGCCGGCTAGCCGGGGAACGATCGTGCAGCTTCGAGTGGGAGGACGGCACAGAGGCGTTCGGCAGCAGGAGCTTGGCCCCGGCCCTAAGGGTAAAGGGAATCGGATGTGGGGGGATACTCACGGAGCAATAAACGTGATCTCCCTCCGGTGTCGGCCATCAACGACGTTCAGGCGCCTACCTCTCTTTGATGACGAGGGATCAGCTTTTGTCGTGAGGGCGACCTGTTCGCGCCCAAAGGCGAACTCCTGCTTCTCCATAGCAAGCGAGAGGATATTGCCCCGAAGGCCGGCCTTTGGTCGCGCTTCTAACTTTGATCCCCGTCAGTTTTGCCTGTCATTGCTGTGCCTGCGGAATGGGCTTCCTGCGGGGCTATTAGGGTCTCGATGTGGCCTAGGTGCCGGGCCATGGCTTCTTCCGCAGCTTTTGGATCCCCGGCTTTCAACGCCTCTATGACCTCCTGGTGTCCTGCCAAAGAGGTCGCCTTGCGCTCGGAGCCCTGGAAGCCCAGACGTCGGGAGGATTCCGCCCACTTGCTGACTATCCTGATCAGTTCTGACAGTAGAGAATTCCGCGCCAGATCTGCGACCTTCACATGGAATTGCACGTCCAGCTCGAGCAGTTTCGTTGCGCTGGACTCTGTTGCCGCACGCTGCAACAGTTCCTCCAGCTCTTGGATGTCCGATGGGCTGGCCTTCGTCGCAGCGAGCGAAACGATCGCCGGCTCAATCGTTCTGCGCATTTCCATAATTTCCGTGAAGTCGCGACGTGCTTCCCCCAGGGCGGACGACAGCTGTGTCTCCTGGACGTTGGTAGTGGAATCAACTACGACGGTACCGCGGCCTGGGCGACGGGTGACGAGCCCGCGGAGTTCGAGCTCCAGCATGGCTTCCCGCAGTGTGGTTCTTGAGACCCCGAGGCGGGAGGCCAATTCGCGTTCGGGAGGTATCTTTTGGCCGCGGGGAAGCTCGCCTCGACCGATCATTAGCTCCAGCTCGGCAGCTAAGTTGCCGCCTATGGATGTCCAACTTGTATTTATGCCCGACCAGTCCACCACGAAGGCACCATTCTCTCGGAAGACTCTTGTCTCTGATTGTAGTTCATGGCATATTGGTTGGACCAATAGACCAGTGAAGAGCCTCACACCTGCTCTCGCTACTAGACCCGGGCTTTGGGAAGCCCTCGTCACCCCTCCACATCTTCACCACAATCCACGCTCCCGGCGGCGAGAGCCTCCGCCGCCAGGGCCAACAGCATAGGTATGGGTATGCAGAAGAACTTGGTTTCCACCAATCCAGGCGTAGTTGCGACTGGTCAGAAGAAAAGCATGAGGACTGTGGCTCTCAGTGCTTTCACCGGGACGGCGCTCGAATGGTACGACTTCGGGCTGTACGGATGGGCTTCAGCGCTGGTCTTCCAGCAGCTGTTCTTCGTCACTGACGACCCCTTCCTCAGCATGCTCGGGTCATTCGGATCATTTGCGGTCGGCTTCTTCGCTCGCCCGCTGGGAAGCATCATTTTCGGGCACATGGGCGACCGCACCGGCCGCAAGTCGATGCTTATTATGACGCTTGGGCTGATGGGGGTAGCCACCTTCCTGATTGGCCTCCTTCCGACATTCGAAACGGCGGGCGCCTGGGCGATAATCCTGCTGACGCTGCTCCGCATCGTGCAAGGCATAGCCGTCGGTGGGGAGTTCGGCGGTGCTGCACTGATCACCGCGGAGCACGCGCCCCGTCGGCAGCGCGGATTCTGGACAAGCTCCACGGCAGCAGGAGCACCGGCTGGTTTGCTGCTTTCGTCTGGAGTCTTCTTTCTTTTCTCCGCCCTTCCGGAGGATCAGTTCCTGACCTGGGGCTGGCGGGTACCCTTCCTCCTGAGCGCGGTTGTCTTGGCGGTCGGCATGCTGATTCGCTTGCGGGTCCAAGAGACCCCGCTCTTTAAGGCCCTTGAGGATGCACCGAAAGCCGATCACATCCCGATCGTTGAACTGTTGAAGAACCATAAATCCATCCTCTTTCGAGCCGTCGGCGCGCGCCTTGTGGATGCCGCAGCCGCCAATGTTTTCACTGTTTTTGCGGTTTCCTTCATCGTCTCCACGACAGGAGCGTCCCCGGGGCTCTCGTTGGGTGCAGGAGCTGCGGCAAACGCCGTCCATTTGGTCCTAATACCTGTTGCAGCGGCACTCTCGGACCGAATTGGCCGGCGGCCATTGGTCATCACCGGCGCAGTTGTGATGGGACTGATGGCAGGACCGGGATTCATGCTCATGAGTACCGGCAATGACGCCCTGATCATCCTCGGTGTGATCGTAGCGTGGCCATTGGCCAGCGTCCTGATTATCGGCCCGACACCCGCGATGTTGGCGGAGCTGTTCCCGACGCATATCCGGGCAAGCGGCACTTCCTTCGTCTACCAGCTCCAGACTCTGATTGCCGGTGTCACGCCGCTGATTGCTACCGCCTTGCTAATGGCGGGCGGGGGTCAGCCCTGGCTGATCGTGGCGTATATCGCACTGCTCGCTGTCATTACGGCTTCCTGCGCCGCGTCCCTGCCGGAGGTGGCAGGCCGCGACTTGAACCAGGACCTTCCCTCACGGCGGGGACGGTCAACCGTCCCAGCCACAAACCGATAGAAAGAAAAAAATGAGCTCTTCGTGGGACTTCAGCAAGCATCTGCGCCGACCGAACATCGTTGGATCCACCCATGGCATAGCTGCCGGCCATATTCTGGCGAGCCAAGCAGGACTTCAGATTCTCGAGAATGGCGGAAACGCCATCGATGCCGGGGTTTGTGCAGGTCTGGTACTCAACGTCGTCGAAAGCCAGCAATGCAGTTTCTCGGGCGTGGCACCCATAATCGTCTACCTGCGCGATACAGATCAGGCAATCTCGATTGATGGACTGGGGACTTGGCCGGCCGCCGCAAGCATCGAAAGACTGACAGAGCAAGGCCATGACCATGTTCCCGGCGGCATCGAAGCCACCGTCGTTCCGGGTGCCCCCGACGCCTGGATAACTGCCCTGGACCGATACGGCACCCTATCGTTCGCCGAGGTGGCGGCCGCCGCCATTCGGTATGCGCGTGACGGCTTCTACATGTACGACGGAATGGCCCAGACGGTCGCCGCGCGCGAATCGGAGTTCCCTGCGGGCACCGAGGCGCACCGCATCCTGTTTCCGGGAGGGGCTGCACCTGTCGAAGGACAGTTGTTCAAGCAAGTGGATCTTGCGGACAGTCTGACGTATATGGCCGATGAAGAAGCAGCTGCCAGCGGCAAGGGACGTTCTGCCGGCCTGAAGGCAGCCCGTGATGCCTTCTACAAGGGTGATATCGCCAAAGCCTTTGTCTCGTATCATCAACGCCACAACGGGTTGCTGACCATGGAAGATCTCGCCGAGTACAGCGTAAGCATTGAGGAACCGCTCAACGTCGACTTCCGCGGAACGCGCGTCTATTCATGTGGCCCGTGGTCACAGGGACCTATGCTCCTTCAGCAACTCAACGTCCTGCACGACATCGACCTCGAAGGTCTCGGCCACAATTCAGCCGGATATATCCACACTCTGGTTGAAACTATCAAACTCGTTGCTCAAGATCGGGAGCGATTCTACGGTGACCCGAAATTCGTGGATGTTCCCCTGCCGCATCTGCTGTCTGCAACGCATGCGGCAGAGCTGAGGAACCAGATCGACCCGAAGCGGGCAAACACCTTCACCGACCCGTTTGCGAACGACAACGGCCTGGTCACGGCGGGGGAATCGGGCCGTCTTTACAACGACACCACCTACGTCAGTGTCGTGGATCAATGGGGCAATGCCTTCTCGGCCACACCCAGTGACGGGGTAATGCATCTGTCCCCCGTAGTTCCGGGTACTGGAATGGCGGTCTCTCCTAGGGGCGTTCAGTCGCGCCTCAACCCGGCGCATCCCGCCGCTCTGGGGCCGGGACGACGTCCTCGGCTCACTCCCAACCCTGCCTTGGCCCGTCATCGGGATGGAACCGTCATGCCGTTCGGCACTCCGGGCGGAGACCTCCAGACCCAGGCCATGCTGCAGTTTCTGCTGAACCATACGGTCTTCGGAATGAATCCACAGCAGGCAATCGAGGCTCCTCGGGTCTATTCGTACGACTTCCCTGATTCGTTTGCACCCCATAGGCGCGAACCTCGTGTGGTGCGGGTTGAGGACCCTTTCCCGGCCTCGGTGGCTGATGAGCTTACTCAGCGGGGGCACGTTGTAAAGCCCTGGCCGGTAACTGAATGGCCCCTAACCAGTGTGACCGCAACGAGCAGCCAGTTCGCGGAGGGTCGGATCACCGCCGCTGCAGATTTCCGCAGACACGCCTACGCGTTGGGAAGGTGAACTTACACGTCGTCTCCCCAAGGTACCTCCTGCCCTTGGCAAGGGCAGGAGGTACCTTTCCACCGACCATCGAGGATTGATGTGACTCACCGCTTTTCGCTGTCGACCAGCAGGCTCCACCTGACGTTAATGCTGGCCCTAACCTTCTCTACGGGCGTGTGCGACGCTATCGGATTTCTTGGACTCGATCGCGTATTCACAGGAAACATGACCGGAAACATAGTGTTGATTGGCATGGCCCTTGGTGGAGGCGGGGAGCCCGCGCTCCGGCCGGCCATAGCGCTTCTCACCTTCGTGCTGGGCGCGGCGTTCACGGGTGTTTGGCTGAGAAACGCGGCTTCGGGATGGACCAACCGGATCAGTGCAGCACTTACCTGTGCTGCCGTGCTCCTGACTTCCCTCGCGGTAGTGCTTGCCGTCGCCGGGGAACCATCAGGTTTCGGTGGACATGCTGCTACGTCCGTATTGTCTCTGGTTATGGGGCTCCAAGCTGCTGTGGCCCGGAAAGTCAAAGTAGCCGAGGTCAGCACTGTGGTGGTGACCTCCACAATCACGGCCTTGGCGGCCGATATCGGAGGCAGACCAGGACCAGATGCATTGTGGGTACGCCGGACCCTGGCCATAGGGCTCATCCTGCTAGGTGCCGTCGCCGGTGCCGCCTTACTGCTGGTTGGTGCCTGGACCGGAGTGGCGCTGTCTGCTGCTATCACTGCTGTGGTGGCGCTAAGCGGATCCCTTCGTTCGCGCTCAGACAGATTGAACCAAGCGCGGGACGAAGAGCCGGAGAGGATCAGCGTGTAAGAAAGGCCTGCTTGCGGGGCCTTATGCGGACCTGGCTGCTTGGGTCCTGCTGTCGGGTGTAGCGGCGGTTTCCTTGCGGGCTGGCTCCCGCCCGCTCCCTCCTGAATCGGAAGGCGTAAGAGGCTTGGGCATTTTTCCTAGGAAAAGGCCGGAGAAACGTGTCTGGGCCGCCGGCAGGAACTTGCC
>NZ_ANPE02000096.1 GCF_000328305.2 Arthrobacter crystallopoietes BAB-32
GCACCTGCCGCTGGCCCGCCGCGGCGCCGCCGTCGCGCTGCTCCTGGTGGCCATCGACGCCGTCAAGGAACTGCCGATCGTGCTCCTCCTGCGGCCCTTTGGATTCACCACGGTCTCCGTCTGGGTCTATGAGCTGGCCCGCGAGAATTTCTGGGAAAAGGCAGCGCTGCCCGCACTCGGCATTGTCGCAGTGGCTGTCATTCCGGTGTACTTCCTGTTCCGGCGGAGAGCCGGCCTCGGGACCGGGGCGGTAGCACCATGACCTCTCCTCGGCACGGCGCTTCCAGCATTCCGGCGCTGGAGCTCGACGGCGTGAGCAGGCGGTACGGCAAGGTCGCCGCCGCGACGTCCCTCGACCTGACGATCGGCGCCGGCGAACTGGTGACCGTCATCGGTCCCTCCGGATGCGGGAAATCGACGATGCTCAGGCTCATCGCCGGACTCGAGCGGCCGGACGCGGGCAGCATCACCATTGCCGGCGAAACCGCCGCGGACCGGCGGCGGTTCCAGCAGCCGGAACGCCGCCGGGTGGGACTGGTATTCCAGGACCATGCTCTCTTCCCGAACCTGACCGTCGGGAAGAACGTCGCCTTTGGACTGAACCGGACGCCTGCCCGGGAACGGGAGAAGCGCGTCGCCGAGGTGCTGGAACTCGTGCGGCTGGGACATCTGGCCGCCCGCTATCCGCATGAGCTGTCCGGCGGAGAACAACAGCGCGTAGCCCTGGCGCGCGCCCTGGCGCCGCGCCCCGCCGTCGTACTGCTGGACGAACCGTTCTCCAGTCTGGACGAAACCCTGCGCGGACGGGTCCGCGCAGATGTCGTCGCAGTGCTGCGGGAAACCGGAACTACCGGGCTGCTGGTCACCCATGACCAGACGGAAGCGCTGTCGGTCGGCGACCGCGTGGTGGTCATGCGCGATGGCGCCATCGAACAGGTTGACCTCCCCGAGAAGGTCTTCGAACAGCCAGCCACCCGTTTCGTGGCCTCCTTCATGGGGGACGCGGATTTCCTTCCCGCGCACGTCCACAATGCGCTGCTGACCTGCGAGATCGGCGTCGTCTCAACGGTTCCCGGCTGGGCCAACTGCGACGTGGACGTGGACGTGGTCCTCCGGCCGCACGAAGTTGCGCTGTCGCCGGACCCGCAGTCCCCGGCCCGCGTGGTGTCCCTGGAGTACCGGGGCGCCTTCCTGCTCCACCACATCCGCCTGGCCTCGGGGCGCACGCTTCGGTCGTGGCAGCCGCACCAGGTGCGCTACGCCCCCGGAACCCCCGTCAGCGTGACCGTTGCAGCCGGCACGACGCCGACCCTGCTGGCCGGCGACCGTGCAGTCACCGCGCCGCCCAATGGCACCGCCGGCCCCGCCACGCCGTCGTCAATACCTTCTCCCATAGCCACAACATCGAGGTAGTACCTTGTCCATTGCACTGCCGAGCAGGCCCCTGGAAACGGCGGCACCTTCCGTAGCCTTCGCGGCGCAGCTCGCCCGTTTCGCCGACCGTCCTGCCGTCATCACGAATGACGGGACACTCAGCTACCGCCAGCTGGCGGCCCGCGTGGAGGCCGTCGCCGAACGGCTTGGCCCGGTACGGCGGCTGGTGCTGCTTGCGGCGGCCAACGACGTCGACTCCCTGGTGGCCTACCTGGCGGCACTGTCCGCGGGACATCCGCTGGTGCTGGTGCCGGGAGACAAACCGTCCGCCCTGGAGTCGATCAGGGACGCCTTCGACCCGGACGTCATCATGGGCACCGGCGCCGGGAACGGCGAGCCCCGGCTCCAGGAAGTCCGTCCGGCCACCAGGCACCAGCTGCACCCGGACCTCGCGCTCCTGCTGAGCACCTCCGGCTCCACCGGGTCCTCAAAGCTCGTGCGGCTCTCGCACGGCAACCTGCAGGCGAACGCCGGGGCCATCGCCGAGTACCTGCGCATCGGGCCGGCCGACCGGGCCGTCACCACCCTGCCGATGTCGTACTGCTACGGGCTCTCGGTGCTGAACAGCCACCTGCTCACCGGCGCGTCCGTGGTGCTCACCGACCTCTCCGTCGTCGATCCTTGCTTCTGGGACCTGTTCCGCGGCAGGAAGGCAACCTCCTTCGCCGCCGTGCCGTACACCTTCGAACTCCTGGAGCGCGTGGGGTTCGCCGACATGGAGCTGCCGCACCTGCGCTACGTGACGCAGGCCGGCGGGCGCCTGGCACCGGAGCTGGTCCGGCGCTACGCACGGGTGGGCCGGGAGCGGGGCTGGGAGCTGTTCGTTATGTACGGCCAGACCGAGGCCACGGCACGGATGGCCTACCTGCCGCCGTCCCTCGCCGCCGAGAACCCGTCCCGGATCGGTGTGCCCATCCCCGGCGGCAGTTTCCGGATCGACCCGGTGGACGGCCTCGATGACGGCGAACTCGTCTACTCGGGTCCCAACGTCATGCTTGGTTATGCCGAAGAGCCCGCGGACCTCGCCGCCGGCCGCACCGTCTTCGAGCTGCGCACCGGTGACCTGGCCCGCAGGCATCCGGACGGACTGTTCGAGGTGGTGGGACGGCGCAGCCGCTTCATCAAGATCGCGGGCCTGCGCATCGACTTGGGCCGCGTGGAGCAGCTCCTGGCTGACCTGGGCGTGCAGGCCATCAGCGCCGGCACGGACGAGCAGCTGGTGGTCGCCGTGGAGGGGGACCAGGACCCGGGACTGCTGAGGAAGGTGCTGGCCGAGGAGCTGGGCATCCCGCGGGGCGCCCTGAAGATGCATGCCGTGGACCAGCTCCCGCGGCTCGGCAACGGCAAACCGGATTACCAGGCCGTGCTGGCCCTCGCCCGGCCAGCTCCCGCTCCGCAGGAACCCGCGCGCTCCCGGCCGGAAGGGCCGCAGGACGTGCGTGCCATCCTGGCCGAGCAGCTGGAGGTCCCAACGGTCCGGGACACTGACACCTTTGCGTCGCTGGGCGGCGACTCGCTGTCCTATGTGGCGGCGTCGGTCCGCCTCGAGGCCGCGCTCGGCTCGCTGCCGGACGACTGGCACGTGAGGCCCCGTCGCCGAACTTGAGCGGGCGGCGCCAGCGGCCAAGCGGCGGCGGAAGCTGTTTGCGCCGATGGAGTCCAGCATCGTGCTGCGCGCGGTAGCCATCGTCTTTATCGTCAGCACCCATATCGGGCTGTTCCACTGGGAAGGCACAGCCCATGTGCTGCTGGCCGTGGCCGGCTACAACTTCGCACGGTTCCAGCTGCAGGGCGAACGGGCAAAACGGCTGCGCCGCCAACTGACGAGCCTCGCGCGGATCGTCGTACCGAGCGTGGCCTTCATTGCCGTGGCCTACATCCTCACCGACAACTACAGCATTGCCAACATCTTCCTGCTGAACGCGCTGGTAGGTCCCCAGGAAGTCACGCCCGAATGGCATTTCTGGTTCGTTGAGGTCCTGACCTACCTCCTGGTCTGCATGACCGCGCTGCTGGCCGTCCCCGCGGTCTCCCGCCTGGAGCGGCGGTTCCCGTTGGCCTTTCCCCTCGGGCTGACGGCCGCGGGCCTGCTGGGCCGCTTCGAAATCGTCGACCTCGGAGTGCCGAACACCGGTCCCGCCCTGTGGCTGTTCGCCCTGGGGTGGGCCGTGGCCCGCGCGAGGACCGCTGCGCACCGCTGGCTGGTTACCGCTGTCGCACTGTTGTGCATTCCGGGCTTCTTCGACGACCAGCCGCGTGAAATGACGCTGCTGGCCGGGATCCTGGTGCTCGTCTGGCTCCGGACCTTGCCGGTACCCCGGGGCCTGCAACGGCTCACGGTCCTGCTCGCCAGCGCGTCGCTGTACGTGTACCTCACCCACTGGCTCGTCTTCCCGCCCCTGGTCGCCATCCATCCGGCGGTAGCGGTGGCCGCGTCGCTGGTTGCGGGAGTGGCCTACTGGGCGCTGGTCATGCGCTTGCTGGGCCTGAAGCGCCGCTGGGCATCGTCGCCGCCATTCGCCCGGCGAACCCTGGCCTAGGGCACCGCACTCCGCCCGCGGCGCCGGCGGGGTGCGGGTTTGTATTTCGTTTTGTGCCACCGCGGAGTAGCCTCGGGTGCAGCGGCCGGAGGGGCCGTGAGCCGTGGAAGCCGAGGTGGAACCGATGCCGCAGGAACCGACGCATCTGGTGGTGATGGGAGTTTCCGGCTCGGGCAAGTCCACGATCGCCGAGCTGCTCCGCAAGCGGCTGGGCTGGGATTTCGCCGAAGCGGACGAGTTCCATCCGGAGGCGAATATCCGGAAGATGACGCAGGGAACGGCACTGACCGACGAGGACCGCTGGCCGTGGCTGCGCGCCATGCAGGCCTGGATGACCGAGCATGCGGCGGTGGGGGAGAGCACGATCGTCACCTGCTCAGCGCTGAAACGGACGTACCGCGACCTGCTCAGGGAAGCGGACGGCGTCGTACTTTTTGTCCATCTCGACGGCGACCCGGCCGTGATCGGGGAACGGATGGAGCACCGCTCCGGGCATTTCATGCCCAAGAGCCTGCTGCCCGACCAGCTCAACACACTGGAACCGCTGGCGCCGGATGAGGGCGGGATCCGCGTGTCGATCGAGCAAACCCCTGAGGAAATCGCCAACGAGACTTTGGAGCGGCTGGGCCTGGCCTAGCCGCTCCGCCATTTTGGAGAACCGGGCGAAGCCGCCGCGGCGGCCGAAGAGAGAGGCAATCCATGGTTATCGAAGGCTGGACCCAAACCCTCGGCGCCGGACCGCTGCTGCTGATTGCAGCGCTGGCCGTTGCGCTCCTGCTGTTCCTGATCATGAAGCTGCGGATGCACGCCTTCGTGGCGCTGATCCTGGTCAGCCTGCTCACCGTGTTCGCCACCGGGATCCCGGCCGGCGAGGCCGTGCCGGTGCTGCTGTCCGGCTTCGGCTCCACGCTGGCTTCGGTGGCGCTGCTGGTGGGCCTGGGCGCGATGCTCGGCCGGATCGTGGAAGTCTCCGGCGGCGCGCATGTGCTGGCGAACTACCTGATCAACTTGTTCGGCGAGAAGCGGGCGCCGTTCGCGCTGGGCCTGGCGTCGCTGATCTTCGGCTTCCCGATCTTTTTCGACGCCGGCCTGGTGGTCATGCTGCCGGTGGTCTTCTCCGTGGCCCGGCACTTGGGCGGCGGGGTGCTCCGGTACGGGCTGCCGGCCGCGGGCGCGTTCTCGGTCATGCACATCTACGTGCCGCCGCATCCCGGCCCGGTCACCGCGTCCGAGTTCTTCAACGCCAATGTCGGCCTGGTGATCCTGGTCGGCCTGGTCGTGGCGATCCCCACCTGGTACGTCACCAGCTACTTGTACGGCCTGTGGGCGGGTAAGAAGTTCGTGCTGCCGGTGCCGGAATTGCTCGGCGAGGCGGACGAGGAGGCCGAAGCCAACCCGCCGAAGTTCGGCACGGTGGTGGGCGTCCTGCTGCTGCCGCTGGTCCTGATTTTCCTCAACACTGGCCTCAACACGCTGGCCACCGCCGGCGTGGTTCCCGAAACAGCGGCCGAACAGCCATGGTTCACCATCCTGCGCGCCATCGGCGAAACTCCGGTGGCGCTGCTCATCGCCCTGCTCGTGGCCGCGCTGGTGCTGGGCACCCGCCGCGGCGTGGAAAAGAATGTGATCGAGAAGATCATGGAATCCGCCCTGGGCCCGGTCTGTTCGGTCATCCTGATCACCGGTGCCGGCGGCATGTTCGGCGGTGTGCTGCGCACTTCCGGGATCGGCGACGCGCTCGCGGACGTGCTGGGGGACGTCGGCATTCCGCTGATCCTCGCGGGCTTCCTGATTTCGGCGATCCTGCGCGTGGCCCAGGGTTCGGCCACGGTGGCGCTAACGACGGCGGCGGGCCTGATTGCGCCTGCCGTTTCCGCTGCGGGATACAACGGCTTCCAGTTGGCCACGCTCGTGGTGGCCGTGGCTGCCGGTTCGGTCGTGGCTTCGCACGTAAACGACTCGGGCTTCTGGCTGGTGGGCCGGTTCATGAACATGGACGTCAAGACCACGCTGAAGACCTGGACCGTCATGGAAACCACCATCGGCGTCATAGGCTTCGGCATCGCCGCGGGAGTGTTCGCGCTGGCCTCGATCGGCGGCTAGGGAACGGCCGAACCAGCAGGCCGCGCCGAGCACTGGGAGGGCGAGCACCAGCAGGAGCCAGGCGGCCTTCGCGCCGCCTGGCTTCGACATGCGGTGGACGCTGATGAGCGCCCCGATGCCAAGTGCCAGGGCGAACGGCCCGGCGCAGACCAGGACCACGATCCATAGCATCGGATCGAACTCCACGCTGTCCCCCTTCATGCAGCCGGGCAGCCGCCTCGACCGGCGGTGCTGTCGATGGCTAGCTTGTGCCAAGAGCATAAGCATCCGGTATGGACCTTGGCATCGGCCTGAGGTATGAGATCCGCCTGGTCCCGTGGGGCCATGCCGTTAAACGAGAAGCACCGGCCGGCAAGAACGTTGGGGGGAATTCCTGCCGGCCGGTGCCTCATCACTCGCACTCTTCAAGAGGTGTTTCCACAGTAGGACGGCCGGTTGGGAGAAACCTCGGCGAAACCTGTTAAAACGCTGTGGATCCCGGCCTGCGGGGCCTCGGGCAGAAGTGCAAGGATTTTCCAGCGTCGGCTGACCAAGGTGGAGGGCATGGAGCCGGAGCCGTCCAGCCCGCTCCTTCAGGGGTCATTCGCACAAGGGGGATTCATGGCGCTTCATGCGGCAGAAAGGCGCGGCAGGCCAGCCGTGCATGCACACTTCCGGCGCCGGGTGGCAGCAGTGGCTGCCACCGGCGCTGTTGTCGTTTCCGGACTGGGAATCCTGCCGCCAGCGGTGGCCCAGTCCGGAGGCGGCCTCGCACCGACATCGCTCGCCGGGATGCTGCCGGCGGCGCTGAACACCGCACCCGACGGGGTGGGGCCAATCAACCCGAACAACGGCTACCCGTACTGGTACGGCGACGCCGGCAACGCCGAGCAGGGGCTGGATCCGGTACGGCTCGAGCTGTGCCTGGACGCGGTCAACTGCCCTGTTGTGGGTGAATACGACAACACCGCGCCGCTGTCGATCCCGGGAAACTTCCCGGAGGAGTCCTTCTGGTGGTCCGGTGAAGCATCGATGGACCTGCCCGGCGGCGGCGAAGCCATTCTCGTGATGGCGCAGGAAGCGGCCTTCGGCGGTGCCGGAGGGGTTGCCGCGGGTCAGCAGAACGGCTTTGCCCGGCTTCGCATCCGCATTGACGACGGCGTGCCGGGCCAGACCTACACCGTCACCCATCCGTACGGTGTCAATGAAGTGACAGCGGACGAACGCGGCAGGGTCCGCTTCACCGAAGATATTGGCTGCCTGCAGCAACCCTGCACGTGGGAAGAGCCGTTGAACGGCAGCATTGGGCCGTTCCTGCGGTGGGACCCGGCCTTCGAACCGGCCGCGCCGGAGGGCTTCATCGGCGATCCGAACGTCGAACACCAGGTGGTCGGCAGCCCGAACGGCACCAACTTCTTCAAGGTCGAAGGAGTCTTCACCGAGGGCGGTTCGGTCGAAAGCGCCGAGACGGACCTGTTCGCCGTGCAAGGCAAGATCGCCACCCTGGAAGCGGGCGTGGACAAACCCGGCGGCCTCTACAACTTCGCCCAGGAGGTGAAGATCTACACGTCCTTCCCGGACGAGGCCAAGATTGTCTACACGATTGACGGCACCGACCCGCAGGTGGACGAAACAGGCGCGCTGGTGAACGGCGTCGAGTACGTTCCCGAAGCCGGGAACAAGGACGCCGGCGCCATCGTGTCCCTGGACACCCCGGGGCTGACGACGCTGAAGTACATCGGCGTCGACCTGGCCACCGGCGAAGCCACTGAGATCTACACCGAGGAGTATGAACTCGATGCCACCCGGCCGTGGATCGAAGCAGCCCCCGTCAGTACGGCGGACGCTCCGCTGGCAGGGCCGCAGAGGGTCACGCTGACCGGCACGACGCAGGACGGCAGTACTCCGGACATTTTCTACACCCTGGACGGCAGCTCTCCGTCCTTCACTGAGGACGGCGAACCGATCGGTACCACGCGGCTCTACGCCGAACCGTTCGTCATCGCTAATTCGTTGACGATGCGGGCCGTTTCGGTGGATGCCAATGGGGTCGCCGGCGAGACCCGCTCCTTCCCCTACAAGATCCACAACCTGAAGGCCATCGGCCCCGAGGGCGACCACGGTTTCCCGATGTGGCTGGAAGACAATGGCTGGGAAGGCCAGGAGCCAGTCCGGCTCGAGCTTTGCCTGGACGATCCGCTTTGCCCGATCGTCGACGTGCTGCCCGATCCAACCCAGCCGGCGTCCTTCCCGAACAACTTCCCGGGCGAGGCCTTCTGGTGGGCTGCGGAGGCCGAGATGGTGATCGGTGGCGAGGATGTCCAACTGACACTGGCCTCCGAGGCCGCATTCGCGGCCGAGGAAGTGCGCGACGGCGACCAGGTCGCCTTCGGGCGCATCCGGGTCCGCGGCGACGAGGTCTTCGAACCCGGGGCAACCTACCGCATCACGCATCCCTACGGCGTGCTCGAAGTGGCAGCGGATGAAGCCGGCGACATCAACTTCACCGAGGATCTGGGCAGCATGAATGGCAACGGCGATTTCACGCCGCTGCTTGAGGCCAAGATCGGCCCGTTCCTGCGCTGGACCGAAGGTGCGCCGGCCGGTTACCTGGGCGACGGCACTACGCCGCACGCCGTCGTCGGAAGTCCCTATGACACGAACTTCTTCCGAATCGAGCAGCTGACCGACGCTTCCGGCGCAGAGCTGGGTTCGCCAGAGGTGCTTGGCGAAACAGGCGACTTCATTGTCCAGGGCCGCACCGAGGGCGCGGTAGCGCCGGAGCCCGCGGCCGCCACGGCCAGCGTGGCGGGCGGCACCTTCGCTGCACCGCAGACCGTGGAGCTGACAGCGGATCCTGCCGGGGCACAGATCTTCTTCACCACGGACGGAACCGATCCGGACACGGACAGCACGCTGTACACCGGCCCGATCGAGATCGCCACCGAGGGCACCACGACGCTGAAGTTCATTACCTTCAACGGTGTGGCCTCCGAGGTGTTCACGGAGACCTACACCCTGGACCTGACGGCTCCAACGGTTACGGCCGATCCGGCAGGCGGCACGCTCGCCGCGGGCGCGCTCGTGACGCTGGCTGCCAGCGAGGGCGCTGCCATCTACTACACACTGGACGGATCAGAGCCCACCAATCAGAGCCTGCTCTACACCGAGCCGATGCAGGTCACCGGCGCCAGCACGCTGCGCGCCATCGCGATCGATGCGGCCGGCAACAGCAGCGAAATCGGCGCGTGGACGTTCGAAGGCAGCGGCGGTCCGGGCGAGGAGAATCCCGGCGAACCCGGCGAGGAGACTCCGGGTGAACCCGGCGAGGAGACTCCGGGCGAACCTGGCGAGGAGACTCCGGGCGAAACCCCGGGGACCGGCAATGGCCGGATCTCCGACAACCGCGACTTCGACGGGGACAACAATCCCGACGTGCTCGCCACGGACCGCTCCGGCAGGCTGTGGCTCTACCCGGGCAACGGCGAGGGCCGCATGATGAAGAGGGTGCAGATCGGCACCGGCTGGAACGCCATGTCGCAGGTCTTCAGCCCGGGCAACTTCGACGGCGACGGCGGCATGGACTTGCTGGCCCGCGATCGGGGCGGCAACCTGTGGCTCTACCCTGGCGACGGCGAGGGCGGCTGGCTGAAGAAGGTGCTCGTCGGCAAGGGCGGCTGGAACAGCATGACCGAGATCTTCGGCGCCGGTGATTTCGACGGCGACGGCAGCGCGGATGTTCTCGCGCGGCACAAGAACGGCAATCTGTGGCTCTACCCGGGCGACGGCGAGGGTGGCTGGCTTGCCAAGAGGATCGTCGGCCATGGTGGCTGGAACAGCATGACCGAGATCTTCAGCCCCGGTGATTTCGACGACGACGGCAGCGCGGATGTTCTCGCGCGGCACAAGAACGGCAATCTGTGGCTCTACCCGGGCGACGGCGATGGCGGCTGGCTTGCCAAGAGGATCGTCGGCCATGGTGGCTGGAACAGCATGACCACCATCTTCAGCTCGGGCGACTTCGACGGCGACGGCAACGTTGACGTGCTCGCCCGGCACAAGAACGGCAACCTGTGGCTCTACCCGGGCAACGGCGACGGCGGCTGGCTTCTCAAGAAGATCATCGGCAAGGGCGGCTGGAACAGCATGAACGGCATCTTCTAGCCTCACTGCCTAACACCAGCGGCGTACCATCCGGCGGGGTCCCTGTCCACAAGGGCAGGGGCCCCGCCCTTGCCATGTCCCGACAACGGGAAACTCCGGACAAGGGGAAACCCCGGCGGCCAGGAGATGGGGGAAGCTCCTGGCCACCGGGGTTTCAATCACTCGCACCTTGATGAGGTAATTCCAATGTAGGCAAACAGTTTGGGGAATCCCGGAGTGCCACCTGTTAAAACGCTGGAAATCCAGCCGCGAACGTCCGCACACGCTTCGTTTCACCCTGAATTCACGGGGAGTTGGCTTTCCCGACGGCCTCGGCTGTGAGCATCAAGCAAGGGGGGAATATCCGCCAGAACGAAGGATTTGGACAACCCATGCCATCTCGCTTGACCAAGACACCGACCAGCTCGGCCGCTGCCGCCGCCGTGGGACTGACCCTGTTCGCCGCACCGGCCACCGCCCAGGAAGCACCGGAGGAAGCGGCCGAAGCCACTGCCGCCAACTCGCCGCTGATGATCGGCCACCGCGGCGCTGCCGGCACCGCCCCGGAAAACACCGTGGCCGCATTCAAGGACGGCCGCGCCTCGGGCGCTGACTTCTTCGAGATCGACGTCCAGCTCAGCAAGGACGGCGTGCCGTTCCTGTTCCACGACGACACCCCGGCCCGCACCACCAACGTGGAAGAGGTCTTCCCGGAGCGCGCCAACGACCCGATTACCTCCTTCACCTGGACCGAACTGCAGCAGCTCGACGCCGGCTCCTACTTCAGCGAGGAATTCGACGGCGAGCGCATCCCGCACCTGGACGACGCAGCGAAGGTCGCCACCATCAACACCGGCATCTACATCGAGATCAAGTCCCCGAAGAACTCCCCGGGCATCGAGCAGGTCGTCGCCGACGAGCTGCGCACCGACGCCAAGTGGAAGAAGCTCGTGGACGCGGACAAGATCCAGGTGCTCAGCTTCGATGAGGCCTCCAACCGCAAGTTCGCGGACATCGCCCCGGAGATCGAGCTGCAGCAGCTCTCCAGCAAGGTGCCCGGACCGGAAGTCCTCGCGGAATGGGCCACCTTCGCCGATTCCGTCGGCACCAACTACCGCACCCTGACCGCGCAGAACGTGGCGGACACCAAGGCCGCCGGCCTCATCATCGGCGTCTACACCGCCAACTCGCCGGAAGCCGTCCAGCACTCCATCGATCTCGGCGTCGATGCGGTCACCGGCGACTTCCCGATCCAGACCATGCGCTACCTGGATGGACAGAAGCCCTTCCCCGCAGCCACCGGCATCGAGATCGCGGACGCCGTCAACAACCCGGCCGGCAGCGACCTCCAGCCCGAGACCGGCGAGCATGTCGTCCTGCGCAACACCACGGACCGTGCCATCGACGCCAGCGGCTACATCATCCGCGATGCCGCCAACAACATCCTGACCGTCGGCGAGGGCTACGTGCTCGAGCCGGGCGCGGAGCTGCGCGTCTACACCGGCCCCGGCACCAATGCCGCGGATGCATACTACAACGGCGGCGACGCCAACGTGCTGAACAACACCGGCGACTCCATCGCCCTCTGGAGCCCGGAGGGCAACCTGCAGGACGTCTTCGGCAACTAGCCGGCAGACTGCGCCACCCCTACCAGCGGCCGCAGCCTATCGTCCGTTCCACTAACGACGGCGGTGCCTGCCACCGGTTCTTCTCCCTACCTTAAGGTGCGGGAAAGGAACTCCGGCAGGCACCGCCGTCGTACTCCCGGTCCACATTTTCCCGGGTACTCCCCCGTTGTACTCCCGGTCCACACTTCCCGGTATTCTCCCGTCCTACTTTCCCCGGCGTCCGGCCCGGGCAATTGACTAGGAAACGTGCGGGAATTGCGGCTGCAGCGCTGACAGCCGTTGGCCCGGGGGAGGGCGGCGGCTAGGGTCGGCAGCATTATGGCGCTGACTGATTCCCAGACCGAACGCGACCGGCTGCCGCTGCATTCGGCCATGTCCCTCTCCGCTGTGCTGGCCGGCCTGGTGGCGGTGGCGGTTTCCTATGCCGGCCCGCTGCTGGTGGTGCTCGAGGCCGCCAAGAGCGCCGGATTGACCGGGGCGCAGACGACCTCGTGGGTCTGGGCGGTGTCGATTGCCAGCGGCCTGGTGTGCACCGTGCTGAGCCTGGCGACGCGCCA
Source organism: Arthrobacter crystallopoietes BAB-32 (assembly GCF_000328305.2). Classification (GTDB taxonomy): domain Bacteria; phylum Actinomycetota; class Actinomycetes; order Actinomycetales; family Micrococcaceae; genus Crystallibacter; species Crystallibacter crystallopoietes_A. The sequence continues at coordinate 12,385 of NZ_ANPE02000096.1, forward strand.
GCCGGTGATGGTCGCCTGGTCGGTGCCCGGCGCGGCACTGCTTCTGACCGCGCTGGGGAACTACTCGTACGCGGAAGCCATCGGCGCCTACATCGTTGCCGGGGCGCTCGGCGCGGTCCTGGGCATCTCCGGGCTGTTCGGCCGGCTGCTGGCGGCGGTACCGAAGCCCATCCTTGCGGCCGTGCTGGCCGGGATCCTGCTGCCCTTCGTCGTCGGGGCCGCCGGCGCGGTGATGGCTTCGCCGCTGGTTGCCGGGGGACTGGTGCTGGCCTACCTCGCCGGCAAGCGGTTCCTGCCCCGGTACGCGGTCTTCGTGGCGCTCGCCGCGGGCACCGTCCTCGGGATCGCCAGCGGGGAGATCGCCGCGCCCCGGCTCGCGCTGTCCCTGTCCGGACCGCTCTGGACCGCGCCGGAATTCAGCCTCACGGCGATCATGGGGATTTCCGTGCCGCTGCTGATCGTGACCATGGCCGGCCAGAACGGTCCGGGCCTGGCCATGATGCTCAGCAGCGGCTACCGGCCGAATGACCGCCTGCTGCTGGGCGCCTCCGGCGTAATGTCGGTGCTGTTCGCGCCGTTCGGCTCGCACGCGATCAACCTCGCCGCGATCACTGCAGGCATCTGCTCCGGCCCCGAGGCGCACGAGGATCCGCGGCGCCGCTACGTCGCCGGAATGGCGTGCGGCGTCTTCTACCTGGTCTTCGGGACCTTCAGCGCCGCCGTCGTCTCGCTATTCGCCGCCGTCCCGGGACCGATGCTGACCGCGCTCGCCGGTGTCGCGCTGCTTGGCGCCCTGCAGGGCGCGGTCCGGGATGCCGTGACCGCGGAACACGCTTCCCCGGCCGTGCTCGAAGCCGCGCTGATCACCCTGGTGGTTACGGCGTCGGGCGTGGAACCCCTGGGCATTGTCTCGCCCTTCTGGGGCTGCCTCGCCGGTGCGGCCGCCCTCCTGCTGTTGCGCCGCCGTCGCCCCTGACCCCGGCGCAGGAACTCAACCGCACGCAACCCATCTGCCCGGACCCCCGTCCGTCCGGAAACCCATCTGCCCGGGCCCCCGTCCGTCCGCAACCCCGGAAGCTGAGGCCTCCGGGGTTCTTCCGTCTCCCGGGACGCCTGGTCCAGCCGACCGAACGTTCGGCTACCCCCTTGCCCGGGACTAGGCAAATGTCCGGTGCGACGTGGATCACATGCTTGGCAGGGTTGATGGTGGGATTTTTACCGGCGGGCAGGAAGCCACCGGGCAACGAGGCCCAGCTGAATGGAGTGATCATGACCGAGACCTTGGACAACGTCCGCACCCACCTCGAGGACGCCCTGATCGATGACCCCGAGAACGGGATCTACCGGGCGAAGCGGAGCATCTTCACCGATGAGGAAATTTTCGAACTCGAGATGAAGCACATCTTCGAGGGGAACTGGGTCTACCTTGCGCACGAAAGCCAGATCCCGAACGTCGGCGACTACTTCACCACGTACATTGGCCGCACGCCGGTGGTCATCTCGCGCAGCAAGGACGGCGAACTGAACTGCCTGGTCAACGCATGCAGCCACCGCGGTGCGATGCTCTGCCGGAGGAAGACGGACAACCGGACCAATTTCACCTGCCCCTTCCACGGCTGGACCTTCACGAACAAGGGCAAGCTGCTCAAGGTCAAGGATTCGCGCGACGCGGGCTACCCGGAGCAGTTCAACAAGGAGGGCTCGCACGACCTGACCAAGGTTGCGCGGTTCGAGTCCTACCGGGGCTTCCTCTTCGGCTCGCTCAAGGAAGACGTGAAGCCGCTGGAGGAGCACCTCGGCGATGCGGCGAAGATCATCGACATGATGGTGGACCAGTCACCCGAAGGCCTTGAGGTGCTGCGCGGCTCCTCCACCTACACCTACGACGGGAACTGGAAGGTCCAGGCCGAGAACGGCGCCGACGGCTACCACGTCTCGGCGACGCACTGGAATTACGCGGCGACCACCTCGCGGCGCGGTACCGGCGAGTCGACGAACGAAACCAAGGCGATGGATGCCGGCACCTGGGGCAAACAGGGCGGTGGCTACTACTCCTTCGACCATGGACACCTGCTGCTCTGGATGTGGTGGGGCAACCCGGAGGACCGCCCGCTGTTCGAGCGCCGGCAGGAGTTGGCGGACGAGTTCGGGGCCGAGCAGGCCGAGTTCATGGTGGGCGCTTCGCGCAACCTGTGCGTCTACCCGAACGTCTACCTGATGGACCAGTTCTCCTCCCAGATCCGCCATTTCCGCCCCATCTCCGTGGACCAGACCGAGGTAACCATCTACTGCATCGCGCCCAAGGGCGAATCCGACGCGGCGCGGGCCAACCGCATCCGGCAGTACGAGGACTTCTTCAACGCCTCCGGCATGGCGACCCCGGACGACCTGGAGGAGTTCCGGTCCTGCCAGAAGACCTACCTGGCCGATTCGGCGAAGTGGAACGACCTCAGCCGCGGCGCAACCCACCAGGTCACCGGCGCCGACGAGCAGGCCAAGAAGATCGGACTGAACCCGATCTCCAGCGGTGCCAAAACCGAAGACGAGGGCCTCTATCCGGTCCAGCATGGCTACTGGCTGGACACCATGCGCAAGGCCGTGGAGGCCGAGGCCGCCGAGAAGAACAACCGCTAAGGAGCAGCGACGTGACCGCAACCATCGACCAGGCCTCGGCGACCATCACGCTCGAGCAGATCCAGCAGTTCCTCTACCGCGAAGCCCGCTTCCTCGATGACCGGGAATTCGAGAAATGGATTGACTGCTACCACCCCAGCGCCGAGTTCTGGATGCCGGCCTGGGACGACAACGACGAGCTCACCGAGGACCCGCAGCGCGAAATCTCGCTGATCTACTACTCGAACCGCGGCGGCATCGAGGACCGCGTCTTCCGGATCCGCACTGACCGCTCCAGCGCCACCAGCCTGCCGGAGCCGCGGACGGGGCACAACATCACCAACGTCGAAATCATCGAACAGCGCGGCACCGAAGTAGACATCCGCTTCAACTGGTTCACGCTCTACTACCGGTACAACAACGTGGACACGTACTTCGGAACCTCCTTCTACACGATCGATTGCAGCGGCACGCAGCCGGTGATCCTCAAGAAGAAGGTCGTGCTGAAGAACGACTACATCCACCACGTCGTGGACATCTACCACATCTGATTCGCAGCGCCCGGTCCGCCGGGCGCCCAGCAGCACCCACGAGCCTTTCCAGAAATGAGTTCCCCCATGTCCTACCAAGTAGCGCTCACTTTCGAAGACGGCCTGACCCGCTTCATCAAGTGCAACAGCAACGAAACCGTCGCGGACGCGGCGTACAAGGCCCGCATCAACATCCCGCTGGACTGCCGGGACGGCGCCTGCGGCACCTGCAAGGCCCTGTGCGAGTCCGGAAGCTACGACGGCGGCGACTACATCGAGGAAGCACTGACCGACGACGAAGCGGACAACGGCTTCTGCCTGCCCTGCCAGATGGTGCCGGAGTCGGACCTGGTGCTGCAGATCTCCGGCACCGCCGAGATGGCCAAGACCGGCGCGCAGACGTTCAGCGCGACCATCCTGGACCTGCACTGGTTTGCCGACAACACCGCCGCGCTGACCCTCGGCATCGAGGACCGGGCCGCCCTCGGCTTCCTCCCGGGGCAGTACATGAACGTCTCGGTTCCCGGGACCGACGCGGTCCGCTCTTACTCATTCAGCAGCGGCCCGGACGAGGACCAGCTGAAGTTCCTCATCCGCACCGCGCCGGACGGAGCCATGACCACCTATCTGAAGGAGCGGGCCCAGGTCGGCGACCGGCTCGAGCTGGCCGGCCCGATGGGCAGCTTCTTCCTGCGCGAGTTCAAGCGGCCCGCCTTGATGCTGGCCGGCGGAACCGGGATCGCACCGCTGCTGTCCATGCTGGAGAAGGCCGCGGCCGCCGGAGGCAAGCTGCCCCATCCGGTGCACCTGGTCTATGGCGTGACGTTCGACAAGGACCTGGTGGAGCTGGACAAGCTGGAGCACTACGCCTCCGTCCTCGACGGCTTCACCTTCGACTACTGCGTTGCGGACCCGGACAGCACCGCGGAGAAGAAGGGCTACGTCACCGCGTACATCGAAGAAGGACACCTGAACGACGGCGATGTGGACGTTTACCTGTGCGGCCCGCCTGCCATGGTGGATGCGGTGCGCAAGTACTGGGACCAGCAGGGCATCGTCCCGGCCAACTTCTACTACGAGCGGTTCGCCGTCGGCGCCGCCGGGGACGCCAAGGACACCGGCGAAGAACCTTCTGCGGCACGCGAGCTGGCGGCAGCCGGAGCCGCGCGGTGAGCCTGGGCTACGCCCGGGAGCGGTTTGCCGGCAAGGCCGTGGTGATCACCGGCGCCGCCCAGGGCATCGGGCTGGCCGTGGCCGAGCGGATCGCCGCCGAGTCCGGCGCGCTGATGCTCGTTGACCGCTCCGAGCTGGTGCACGAGGTGGCGGAGAAGCTCGCGGCTTCCGGCGTGGACGCCCGCAGCATCACCGCGGACCTGGAGGAGTACGCCGGGGCCGCAGCGGCCATCGCCGCCGCCGTGGATGCCTTCGGCCGGATCGACGTGCTGATCAACAACGTCGGCGGCACCATCTGGGCCAAGCCGTACCAGGAGTACGAACCGGAGCAGATCGACCGGGAGATCCGCCGCTCGCTCTTTCCCACCCTCTACACATGCCGGGCCGCCGCGCCGGAGCTGATCCGGCAGGGCTCGGGCGTCATCGTCAACGTCTCCTCGGTGGCCACGCGCGGCATCAACCGGGTTCCCTATGCGGCGGCCAAGGGCGGTGTCGGCGCCATCACTGCCTCGCTGGCCCTGGAGCTCGCACCGCACGGCATCCGCGTGGCGGCCACCGCCCCGGGCGGCACCGACGCTCCCGAACGGCGGGTCAAGCGCGGCCCGGCCCCGGACGGCGAGCAGGAACAGGCCTGGTACCAGCAGATCGTGGACCAGACCGTGGCGTCCTCGCTGCTCAAGCGCTACGGCAGCCTGGCCGAGCAGGCCGCCGCCATCACCTTCCTGGCTTCGGACGAAGCCTCCTACATCACCGGCACGGTCCTGCCCGTGGCCGGCGGCGACCAAGGTTGAGCCTTGCCGCCGGCGGCCACACCAGC
>NZ_ANPE02000095.1 GCF_000328305.2 Arthrobacter crystallopoietes BAB-32
AAGCCCGGCGGCCTGCTGGAGCGGTTCGACGCCGCGCTGCCGTTCACCTTGACCGCCGGCCAGCGCGATGTCGGCGCCACGCTGGCGGAGGAACTGAGCGCGGACCATCCGATGAACCGGCTGCTGCAGGGCGAGGTCGGCTCCGGCAAGACCTTGGTGGCGCTGCGCGCCATGCTGCAGGTGGTCGACGCCGGCGGCCAGGCCGCGCTGCTGGCTCCCACGGAAGTCCTGGCGGGCCAGCACTACGAATCGATCCGCCGCACCCTGGGGCCCCTGGCGGAGGCCGGCATGCTGGGCGGGGACGCGAACGGCACCCGCGTGGCCCTGCTCACCGGTTCGGTCACCGGCTCCGCGCGCCGGAGGATCCTGCTGGACATCGCCTCCGGCGAGGCTGGCATCATCGTGGGCACGCACGCCCTGCTCTCCGAGGAAGTGCAGTACTTCGACCTTGGCCTGATCGTGGTGGATGAGCAGCACCGCTTCGGCGTCGAGCAGCGTGACGCGCTCCGGTCGCGGGCCGTCCGGCCGCCGCACCTGCTGGTCATGACGGCCACACCCATTCCGCGAACGGTCGCGATGACGGTGTTCGGGGACCTGGAGACCTCGGTGCTGCGCGAGCTCCCCGCGGGGCGTGCCGCGATCCGCACCCACATGGTCGGCCTGCCGGAGAATCCCAAGTGGGAAGGGCGCATCTGGGAGCGTGCCAGGGAAGAGATCGACGCCGGACGGCAGGTTTACGTCGTCTGTCCCAAGATCGGGGAAGGCCAAAGCGAGGACCCGGCGTCGCTGGAGCCAGTGGGGGACGCTGAGGACGACAACCGCGTGCTGGTCTCCGTGCTGCAGACCGCGGAAGAGCTCGCGTCGGTCCCGGCGCTGGACGGCGTGCGGATCGGAGTCCTGCACGGCCGGCTCGAGCCCGAGGAGAAGAACGCCACCATGGCCGCGTTCACCGAGGGGCGGCTCGACCTGCTGGTGTCCACCACGGTGATCGAAGTCGGCGTCGACGTCCATAACGCCACGTTGATGGTCATCCTGGATGCTGACCGGTTCGGCATTTCGCAGCTGCACCAGCTGCGCGGCCGGGTGGGCCGCGGCGGGCTGCCCGGCACCTGCCTGCTGGTGACCCGGCTCGAACCGGGACACCCCAGCCGCCAGCGGCTGGAGGCCGTCGCCGCCACCACCGACGGTTTCGAGCTGTCCCAGGAGGACCTGAAGCTTCGCCGCGAAGGCGACATCCTCGGCGCCACGCAGTCCGGCGGCAAGTCCACGCTGAAGCTGCTGCGGGTGCTCAAGGACGAGCCGATCATCGAACAGGCACGCACGGACGCGGCGGCCATCATCGAGCACGACGCCGTGCTCGGGGATTATCCCGAACTGGCCGAGGCCATCGAGCTGTACCTGAATCCGGAGAAGGAAGCCTTCCTTGAACGGGGCTGATGCATGAGCAGGATCATTGCCGGAGCTGCCGGCGGGCTGGCTCTGGCCAACGTGCCCGGGACCGGAACCAGGCCGACCACCGACCGGGTGAAGGAAGCGCTGTTCTCCCGGCTGGAGTCCTATGACATCCTGCACGACGCCGTGGTGCTCGACCTCTTCGCCGGCTCCGGCGCGCTCGGGATCGAATGTGCCAGCCGCGGGGCGGCGCGGGTCGAGCTCGTCGAATTGAACGAGAAAGCCGCTGGGGTGTGCCGCCGGAACGCCGACCAGGTCAACACCGTGCTGCGACGCCGGGTGGTCCAGGTGCATCGTACGGGTGCCGAAGGCTTCCTGGCCAAGCTGCAGGCCGGCGGGCACTACAACCTGGTCCTGATGGATCCGCCCTACACACTTACCGACAGCAAGCTCGCGCTGCTGCTGGATCTGCTGGTGCCGGTGCTGGCCGGCGGCGCGGTGGTCGTCGTCGAACGCTCCTCCCGCTCACCGCAGCCGCAGTGGCCCGCGGGGCTGGAGTGCTTCTCGGACCGCAAGTACGGAGAAACCCAGTTGTGGTTCGCCGAGCCGGCCGAGGCTAGCCTCCAGCAAAATCCCTGAGCCCGGCCCCGGTCAGCACCCCTGCCGGATGCGGACCGGCAGCCAGCAGCGCCGCCGTCCACTCATCCGGCCATGGATCGCGCCGTGCCGCGACCACCAGATTGCCGGGATGGCGGCAGCTGAACATGCCGGCGTCGGCGAGCAAGGCGGCGTGGGCGGTGTGTTCGAGGACTGCGGCCAGCTGGCGCTTGGCGAAGGCCAGCGGCGGGTCGTCGCCGATGTTCACCAGCAGCACCCCTTGCGGGGCCAGCAGGTCCAGGAGCTCGCCGTAGAAGTCCGCCGTGGTGAGATGCGCCGGGGCGTCCTCGCCGGCGAAGACGTCCAGCACCACCAGGTCGAAGGGGCCCTCCACCTCGCCGAAGGCGACCTCCTGCCGGGCGTCGCCGATGTACACGGTCAGGTCCGTGCCTTCCGGCAGCGGCAAATGGTCGACGACGAAATCCAGCAGTTCGCGTTCGAGCTCAACGGCGTACTGTTCGGAACCTGGCCTCGTCGCCTGGAGGTAGCGGGCCAGTGTCAGCGCCCCGGCCCCCAGATGCAGGCAGCGCAGCGGCACGCCGGCCGGAGCCGCCAGGTCGGCCACATTGGCAATCCGCCGCAGGTACTCATAGAAGACTTCGCTCGGCTCCCTGAGGTTCACATGGGACTGCTCGGCGCCACCGATGGACAGGATGTAGCTTCCGGCCACGCGCGTGTCGGGAAGGATTTCGGCGTGCTCTCCGGCGCCGCGCAGGAACCTTGCGGGCATGGGTTACAACCGATCCTTGAGCTGGGCCAGGCGGGCCGCTGCCTCTTCCAGCACCTCTGGGCGCTTGCAGAAGGCGAACCGCAGCAGCGACTTGGTGCGTTCGGCGCCCTCCGGATGGCAGAACACGGGCACCGGGATGGCCGCCACCCCGACGAGTTCGGGCAGGCGGCGGGCCAAGGCCGTCGCGTCGGTAACGCCTAGCGGGGCGGTGTCGACGTTGATGAAGTAGGTGCCCTCGGGCAGGAAGACCTCCAGGCCGGCGGTGCGCAGTCCGTCGGCGAGGATGTCGCGCTTGGCCTGCAGGGTTGAGGAAATGCCTCCGTAGAAGGCGTCGTCCATGGCCAGCCCCGCGGCCACCGCGGCCTGGAACGGTGTGCCGGAGGAGTAGCTCAGGAACTGCTTGACGGTGCGGACTGCGGCGACGAGCTCGGGCGGGCCGCTGACCCAGCCGACTTTCCAGCCGGTGAAAGAGAAGGTCTTGCCGGCCGAGGAGATGGTCAGCGTCCGTTCCGCAGCCCCTGGCAGCGTGGCCACGGGGACGTGTTGGACGCCGAAGGTCAGATGTTCGTAGACCTCGTCCGTGATGATCACGGCGTCGTGCCGGTGTGCCAGTTCCACAATCCGGGTCAGCTCCGTGTGCGTGAAGACGCTGCCCATGGGGTTGTGCGGGTTGTTGACCAGGATGACCCTGGTCCGGTCACTGACGGCGGCTTCCAAAGCATCGAGGTCGGGATGGAAATCCGGAGCAACCAGCGGGCTGGTGGTGTGCGTGGCGCCGCTGAGGCCAATGACCGCGCCGTACGAGTCGTAGAACGGCTCGAAGGTGAGCACCTCGTCGCCCGGACCGGTGAGTGCCAGCAGGGCTGCGGCGATCGCCTCGGTGGCCCCGGTCGTTACGACGATCTGGTCTTCCGGATCCAGGTCGAGGCCGTAGAAGCGCTGCTGGTGGGCGGCGATGGCATCGCGCAGCGCGGGAATGCCCTTGCCCGGCGCGTACTGGTTGGCACCGGAGGCGATGGCGTCCCGGGCCGCTTCGGCCATAACGTCCGGACCGTCTTCGTCCGGGAAGCCCTGGCCGAGGTTGATGGCTCCGGTCCGGACGGCCAGCGTGGTGATCTCTTCGAAAATGGTCACATCCAGCCGCCCGTCGGCGCCCAGCAGGTTGGCTCCGGCAGCAGCCCGCTGCCACGGCGCCTGGAGAGTGCCTTGCCGGCCTTGGGCTAACGTCCTGTCGGTTCTGCTCATGCTTCCCAGTATTACCACTGCTATCGGCCCGGTCTGCTGCAGCCCGCCGTTCCCATGGGCTAGATTCGTAGATATGCGCCGCGCCGTCTGCCCCGGATCCTATGACCCCCTGCACAACGGACACGTGGAAATCATTGCCCGTGCCGCCAGCATGTACGACGAAGTGATCGTGGCCGTTTCCACGAACTACGCCAAGAAGTACCGCTTCGATCTGCAGACCCGGCTCCAGATGGCCACCCAGACGCTGTCCTACCTGCGCGGGGTGACTGTGGAGCCGATGGGCGAGGGCCTGCTGGCCGAGTTTTGCCGCAGCCGCGGTGCCAACGTCATCCTCAAGGGCCTGCGCACCACGCAGGACTACCACTATGAACTGCCGATGGCCCACATGAACCGCCACTTGACCGGCGTCGAAACCATCTTCCTGCCCGCCGAAAGCAGCTACACCCACCTCTCGTCCACGCTGCTGAAGGAAGTCGCCGCGCTCGGCGGCGACATCTCCGAGTTCGTGCCCAAAGCCGTGCTGGAACGGTTCCGGCAGGAGAAGGACCAGTAGCCCCCTCCGGCGCGTCATTTGAGACTGCGCCGCGGTTCAGGCTATGATGATTCGTCGGTCATATGTTCAGTAGGGAGTTCTCATCAACGTGGTCATGAATCATGATCAGAATTCGCCATTGACCATTGGTGTCAAGGAGCTCGGGCGCAGCCCGGGCAGCATGCGGACCCTCAACGAACATGTACCAGCACCGAAGGATTTCGGTGTGGCACTCATAGGCGTGGAGGAAGGCTCCGACATGGAGCTGGATCTCAGGCTTGAGTCTGTCCACGAAGGTGTCCTGGTCTCCGGCACTGCCACCGTTAGCCTTAAGGGCGAATGCGGCCGCTGCCTGGATCCCATCGCCTACGAACAGGACGTTCGGGTGCAGGAACTCTTCTACTTCGAGGGATTTGATTCTCAGGATCAGGGCCCGGATGATGAAGAGGCTGAAGAGCAGCGGCGGGTTGAGCACGATTCAATCGATCTCGAACCGGTGTTGCGGGACGCAGTGGTGACATCCCTGCCGTTCCAGCCGGTGTGCCGGGAAGACTGTAAAGGCCTTTGCCCTGAATGCGGGATGCGCCTTGAAGAGGATCCGGGTCACCACCATGAGGTCTTGGATCCTCGCTGGGCAGCCCTCGCCGGGCTGGCCGGCACGGTTGCCGACGAGGCGCCAACAAGTACAGAGTCAGACGAGAGAGAAGAGAGTTAGCCGTGGCTGTTCCCAAGCGGAAGATGTCCCGCTCGAATACGCGCGCACGCCGGTCCCAGTGGAAGGCAAGCGCCCCCAACCTGGTCAAGACCGTCGAAAACGGCCGCGTGACCTACAGCCTGCCGCACCAGGCCAAGGTTGTCACCGATTCGGCCGGCACCGCGCTGTTCCTTGAATACAAGGGCCGCAAGGTAGCCGACGTCTAAGCACGTCCGGCATGCCTTCAACTGAAGAGCTTTTGAAGCGTCTCGGCGTCGATATCGACGCCGAGACGCTTCGTCTTGCCCTGACCCACCGCTCCTACGCGTACGAGCACGGCGGGCTGCCCACCAACGAACGGCTGGAATTCCTCGGGGACTCGATCCTCGGTTTCTCCGTCACCGACGCGCTGTACCGGGACAACCCCGACCTGCCGGAAGGCGAACTGGCCAAGCGGCGTTCCGCCGTCGTCAGTACCCGCGCGCTGGCCGGCATTGCCCGCGAACTGGGCATCGGGCCGCACATTCTGCTGGGCCAGGGCGAAAAGCTCACCAACGGAGCGGACAAGGCCTCCATCCTCGCCGACACGGTCGAAGCGCTGATTGGCGCGACCTACCTGACCAACGGGATCGAGACGGCACGCCAGATGGTCATGCGCCTGATCTCGCCGCTGCTGGCGGACGCCGAGGCCCTCGGCGCCGGCACGGACTGGAAGACCAGCATCCAGGAGCTCGCGGCTGCCCGCAAGATGGGCAGCGTGGAGTACGCCGTCCAAGGCTCCGGTCCGGACCATGCCCGCACCTTCGTGGCCACCCTGCACATTGGCGGCGTCGCCTACGGGCAGGGCACCGGCCACTCGAAGAAGGAAGCGGAGCAGGAAGCCGCCGCCGTCTCGTGGCGTCAGCTGCGCGCCGCCGAGACGGCCGATGCCTGAACTCCCCGAGGTCGAGGTGGTCCGCCGCGGCCTGGCGCAGTGGGTGCGCGGCCGAACGATCACCAAAGTCGAAGTCCTCGACGAACGCTCCATCCGCCGGCACGTCCTCGGCGCTGAGGACCTGCGCGGCAACCTCGAGGGCGCCCGGGTCGTCGACGCCGTCCGGCGCGGCAAGTTCCTGTGGCTGCCCCTGCAGGAGGACGGCCAGAACAACGCTAACGACGGCGGTGCGCCGCACCTTGCGCTGATGGTGCACCTGGGCATGAGCGGCCAATTGCTGATCGAAGATGCCGAGGCCCCGGATGAGAAGCACCTGAAGGTCCGGCTGACCCTTAGCCCGGGCACTGACACCGGCGGCAACGTGGCGCCCGCCGAGCTGCGGTTCGTGGACCAGCGGATCTTCGGCGGGATGTTCCTGGCAGACCTGGTGCCCACCGCGGACGGTCATCCCGGCGGGCTCGCGGAGACCCCGCTGCCGCTGGTGCCGGTGGAGGCGTCCCACATTGCCCGGGACCCGCTGGATCCGGCGTTCTCCTTCGACGCCTTCTACCAGCGGCTGCGGGCGCGGAAGACCGGTATCAAGCGCGCCCTGCTGGACCAGGGGCTCATCTCCGGGATCGGCAACATCTACGCGGACGAGGCGCTCTGGGCTGCCAAACTGCATTTCGCCCGGCCCACGGATACGCTGCGGCGCAAGGACGCGCTGGCCCTGGTGGACGAGTGCAGGGACGTGATGAACCGCGCGTTGGACGCGGGCGGCACCAGCTTCGACTCTCTCTACGTCAACGTGAATGGCGCCTCCGGCTACTTTGCCCGCTCCCTGAACGCCTACGGCCGGGAAGGCGAGCCGTGCCCGCGCTGCGCCGCGCTCGGCCTGGACACCAGGATCCGGCGGGATTCCTTCATGAACCGCTCGTCCTACACCTGCCCGGTGTGCCAGCGCCGCCCGCGCAACGGCCGCTGGTAACCGGGAGTTCCCTTCCCGCTTCCCCATGTGGGTCAGTCTCCGGCTCCATCAGGTTTTCCCAAGGCCGCTCCATTGACCTGGGAAACTAGAGGTTGTTAGGTTCGGCCCTATATTCGTTGGTAGTTCCACTTCCTTTGCAACGAGGCAAATATGGCTAGTGCTGGACTGTTATACGTTGGAGCAATTCTTTTCATCAACGGGCTAATGCTGCTCGGCCGGATTCCCGGAAAATCAGCCGCTATTCTGAATCTTTTCGTAGGGGCACTGCAGACCGTCGTACCTCTCGTCCTGCTGGCGCAGGCGCAAGGTGAGCTCGCCGCAACGTTTGCTGCGGCCGGCCTGTTCCTATTCGGCTTTACCTATCTTTACGTCGGTATCCTGCAGTTGACCGGCATCAGTCCGGAGGGATTGGGCTGGTTCAGTCTTTTCGTCGCAGTGGTCGCCGTTGTCATCGGAATCCTGAGTTTCACTTTGATCTCTGATCCGCTATTCGGGGTTATCTGGATCACTTGGGCGGTGCTGTGGTTCATGTTCTTCCTGCTCATGGCCTTGGGCAGGGAATCAATCACAGCGGCAACCGGGTGGTTTGCTATCTTTTGCGGTTGGTTGACCTGTACCATCCCGGCTTTGCTGTTGCTCAGCGGCAGCTTCGTCTCTACCCCCGCTACGGCTTGGGTTGGTGGCATTATCTTCGCCGCATCTTTCGCAGCCTCGCTGTTCCTGGGACGGGCTCGGGAGCGGCGGAACCGGGACCAAGTAGGTCCGGCTTCGGCGCGAGGAGCGTCCTGATGACCCTATACGAATACCGCTGCGCCCAATGCGATGCAGTGGAACTTAATTTCGCCATGGGTCACGCGCCCCAAAGTGCCGACTGTCCCGTCTGCGGGCTTAAGGTCCGCAGGGTCTTCAGCTCGCCACGACTGTCTGTTGCAGGATCCAACGCCTACAAACTGGTGGACAGCACCGCCCGGAGCGCCCATGAACCGGAGGTGGTCGCCAGACTGCCCCAGAGGAAAACTGCTGCTCAACGTTACACGCACAATCCGCTGCACCAGAAGCTTCCGCGGCCCTGAGGCAAGGGGAGTGGAAGATCAACGAAGGAGAGTAGAGATTAATGCCTGAAGTCATTTTCCCGCTCGACTCGAGCAAGAAATTCGAAGACCAGGAGAAAGTCGGACACAACCGTTGGCACCCGGAAATTCCACCGGTTGCCAGCGTCAAACAGGGGGTTTCCGTCCGGATAGACTGCCGCGAGTGGTTCGACGGCGCTATCGTCAATGACGATTCCGCTGAAGATATCCTAAATGCACCACTGCTGACGGTCCACAAACTCAGTGGACCGTTTGCCATCGAAGGGGCCCAACCGGGTGACCTGCTGGTCGTCGACATCCTCGATGTAGGACCGATTCCGCAGGAGGACTCCGGGCCGTTGGCGGGGCAAGGCTGGGGTTACACCGGCATTTTCGCGAAGACCAACGGCGGCGGTTTCCTCACGGACCAATTCCCCGATGCGTACAAGGCCATCTGGGACTTCACTGGGCAGAAGGCAACCTCTCGCCACGTGCCGAATGTTTCGTTCAACGGCATCATCCATCCCGGCCTGATGGGCACAGCTCCTTCCGCGGAGTTGCTGGCCAAGTGGAACAGACGCGAAGGCGACCTGATCGCGACGGATCCCGACCGGGTTCCCCCGCTGGCGCTGCCTCCCGAGCCGCAGTACGCGCTTCTTGGTGGTGTATCGGATTCGGATTTTGATCGGGTAGCAGCTGAAGCCGCCCGCACGGCGCCGCCCCGCGAGAACGGCGGAAACCAGGACATCAAGAACCTGACCAAAGGTTCGCGGGTCTTCTACCCGGTATTCGTGGACGGTGCGAACTTCTCCCTAGGGGATCTGCATTTTTCCCAAGGCGATGGCGAGATCACCTTCTGTGGCGCCATCGAAATGGGCGGATTCATCGATCTGCGTTTCGAAGTTATTAAGGGGGGAATGGACACGTACGGTGTGAGCGAGAACGCCATCTTCATGCCAGGAACCACGGACCCCCAATTTTCCGAGTGGCTAGCGTTCTCGGGAACTTCGGTGACGCTGGACGGCAAACAGCACTATCTGGACTCGCACTTGTCCTACCAACGTGCTTGTCTGCACGCGATCGATTACCTGACCAAGTTCGGCTATAGCCCTGAGCAGGCCTACCTGCTTCTCGGCGCAGCGCCGATCGAGGGCCGGCTCTCCGGGGTGGTGGATATCCCCAACTCATGTTCCACGGTCTATCTGCCGACGTCGATCTTCGACTTCGACGTGCGCCCCTCTGCATCCGGGCCGTTTCAGATAGACCCAGGCATCGGAGCGCCCCGCGCCTCAGCAGGCTGAGCAGTCCTATACAGTGTCCGGATCGCCGCGTCTACCGGCGGCCCGGACCTCCGCGGCTAGACCCGCTTCAGCCGGTTAGGTCCGCCAGCAACGCGTCCGTGTAAACCGGCCAGGCCTCGGCCGCCCACGGCCCGAAGTCGCGGTCCGTGAGCACCACGCAGGCAGCGCCGGCGGCCGGATCCACCCAGAGGAAGGTCCCGGACTGGCCGAAGTGCCCGAACGTGTCCGGTGAGCTGGCTGAACCGGTCCAGTGCGGCGACTTGCCGTTGCGGATCTCGAACCCGAGCCCCCAGTCATTGTGCTGCTGGCGGCCGAAGCCGGGCAGCACGCCGGCCAACCCGGGGTACTCCACCGTGGTGGCGGCGGCCAGGGTCGTCGGATCCAGCAGCCGGGGCTGCTGGAGTTCCGCGGCGAAGCGGGCCAGATCGGCGACGGTCGACGTGGCAGCGTAGGCGGGGGAGCCGTTGAGCTCCGTGGCGGACATGCCCAGCGGCTCCAGCACGCCCTCGCGCAGATAATCGGCGAACGGCATGCCGGCCGCGTGCTCCAGCGTTTCGCCCAGAACATCGAAGCCCGCATTGGAGTAGAGCCGTCGGGCGCCGGGGGCGAAGCGCACGGTCCGGTCGCCGAAGTCATAGCCGCTGCAGTGGGCCAGCAGGTGCCGCACCGTCGAGCCCTCGGGTCCGGCGGGCTGGTCCAGTTCCAGGGCGCCTTCCTCGACGGCCACCAGCACCGCGTACGCGCTCAGCAGCTTGGTGACCGACGCCAGCCGGTACGGCCGCTTCTGGCTGCCGTGCGCATCGAGGACGGTGCCGTCCTTGCCGATGAGGGCGGTGGAGGCGTTGGCCACCGGCCATTGGTCGATTTGGGTCACGCTGTCCATAGTGGTTGTCCTCCTCAGGCGGTCCGGCCGGGCTGGTAGTGGGCGGCCAGCCGGCGCAGGCCTTCGTCGATGCTGACCGAAGGGGTCCAATCCAGCACCTCGCGGGTACGGCGCTGGTCGAACCAGTGCGCTGTCGAGAGCTGCTCGGCCAGGAACCGGGTCATCGGCGGCTCGTCCTGGACGAGACCGCGGCGCCCGGCGGCCAGCCAAGCGCGTTCAAGGACGGCGCCGGCCCCGCGCGCCACCCGTCCGGGCACGCGCCAGGCCGGAGGCTTGACTCCGCCGGCTTCGCAGATGCCGGCCAGCAGTTCGCCGACGGGGCGCGGTTCGCCGTTGGTCACTACCAGAGCCTGTCCGTGCGCCTGCTCCATCCGTTCCAGCGCGCGGACAATGGCGGCGGCGGCGTTGTCGATGTAGGTCGTGTCAATCAGCGCGGCGCCATGGTCCAGCAGCGGCAACCGGCCGGCCTTCGCCCGCTCGAGCACGCGCTCCACGAGCTGGGTGTCTCCGGGGCCCCAGACAACGTGCGGACGGACCGCCGTGACCCGGAAACCGGGAGCGTCCGCGGACAGGGCGAGCAGCTCCGCGGCGGCCTTGGAGCGGGCGTAGTGGCCGCGTGCGCGGTCCGGGTCCGCCGCCGCTGCTCCGGCGCCGGCGATCGCCTCGCCGAAATGCGCTACCGAGGGGGAGGAAACGAAGACGAGGTCGTGCACGCCGGCCGCGCGGGCCTGGTCCAGGAGTGTCCGCGTGCCGTCGATATTCACCGCCACGAACTCGTCCCATTCCCCGGTGAAGGACACCTTGGCGGCCAGATGGATGACGGCGTCCATGCCGTCGACCGCCCGGGCAACCGCCTCCGGGTCGGCCAGCGAGCCCGGCACCTGCTCGGGAACGGGACCTCCCGCCGCGCGGGCCGGGCGCCGCTGGAACGTGCGCACACGGTGCCCCTGCTCCAGCAGCAGGGCCGCGACAGCACCGCCGAGCATCCCGCTGGCCCCGGTGACCAGGACGTTGCGCGGGTCCTGCTCCTGAGTGCGGCGGCTCATGGCGTTCCCATCTTTCCGCCGGCGAGCGCCCCTTCAGCCCAGCGGGCCAGCCGCGCCCGGTCGATCTTCGAGTTGTGCCGGATGTCCGTGGGGAGCTGCGGCACCGTCAGCACCGCGGCCAACTCCAGCCCGGCGGCCTGTACGACGGCGTTGCGCACTTCGCGGGCGAGCCCACCGAGGGCGGGGCCAGCCTTACGCACCGGCGGGACGGTTTCCACGACGGCGACCGGAACTTGTGCCCCCTCGGGACCTACACCGACGACGGCGGCCAGCCGCACGCCGTCGTGCGTTTCCGCTGCCTGTTCCGCGGCGACAGGCGTGACGACGCCGCCAGCCGTGGTGATGATGTGGGCCAGGCGTCCTTCCACCCACAGCCTGCCCTCGGCGTCGAGATGCCCGACGTCGCCGGTGCGGTGCCAGCCGGGAACGGACGCCGACTGCGTCTGGGTGATCCACAGCCGGTCGTAGCGGTCCTTGACATGCGGGGCGCTGACCAGGATCTCGCCCGTGGTTCCCGGCGCCGCCGACGGTTCCGATGCGGGAAGGCCGCTGGCATCGAGGGCGGCGATCGCCACCCGGACGCCGACCACCGGCGTTCCGACGCAGACGCCGTTGCCGGTACCGGCGGCACGGATCCCGGCCAGGCTGATATCCGTGACGGGCAGCGCTTCGGTCATGCCGTAGGGAGTGTGCAGCGAGGCGGCAGGGAGGAGCTGCTGGACCCGGGCCAGCAGCGGCTCGGGGATCGGGGCGCCCGCGGACAGCAGGAGCTCGACCTTCTCCAGCGCGGCCCGCTGCTCCGGTGCCAGCTCGCCGGCCGTGGCCAGCACATTGGCCAGCGCCGCGGGGGAGGCGAACACCGCGGTCGCTTGGACCGCTGCGGCGGCATCGGCGAGCGCGGCGGCCGTCAAGGTCCTGGGTGCCGTGACGTCCATGTCCGGGGTGACCGAGGTGGCGCCCAGCGCCGGTCCGAGCAGGGCGAACGGCGCAAAGCCGGCCACCAGCGCGGTACCGGCCTCCAGCTTGTAAGTGTCCTTCAGAGTGTCCCGCATCGCCGCCAGCTGCCGGTGCGTGTAGACCACGCCCTTGGCCGGACCCGTGGAGCCTGAGGTGAAGAGGATGGCGGCGTCGGCGTCCGGATCGGGAGCCCAGGCTCCAGCCGCATCCGGCCGGCTGCCTTCCGCTGCGCCAGCGGCCAGCAGTTCGGCCAGCGTGGCCTCGACGCCGTAGAGCCGCCGCTTCGCCTGGGGCAGCTCCGCGACACTGATACGCCGGCCGGGCCAGTTGAGCATCCGCGCCCCGGCGAGTGCCCGCTCGATCCCGACGATGAAGTCCGGTCCGGCTCCCTTGATCGCCCGGCTCAGCCCGGCGGTGCCGAGCCCCGCATCGGCAACGACCACGACGGCGCCGAGCTTGAGGCAGGCGTAGATCAGCGAAGTCAGTTCGATGCCCGGCGGCACGAGCAGGTTGATCCGGTGTCCCTCGCGGACGCCTTGAGCTGCCAGGCCCGCTGCCAGCAGTTCGACTTGCCCGGCCAGTTCGGCCCAGGACAGCGTGCGGGGCCCGGCGGCCGGCGCGTTCAGCGGCGCCATATCGACGACGGCGGGGGAGGAGTCTGTGCGCCGCGCCTCGAGTTCGGCGAGCATCGGCCGGTAGGGGACCTGCGGCGTGGAGGGCTGCGCCACGGCATCCGGTCCAGGGACAGCTTCCGGAGTTTGGCTGGAGCCAGCCGGCTGCATGTCCAGCCAGCCGAACACCGGCGAAGCGATGTCCCGGTCCTCGGGCAGCAGGTGGCCTGCTCCTTCGAACCGGTGCACGTCGGCGTGCGGCAGGCGCTGGAGCAGGTCGCGCAGGTAGCGGTCGGAGAAGACCGGGTCCTGCGGGCCCCACAGCAGCAGCGCCGGAACGTCCAGCCCGCGGATTCCCTCCGCCACCTCGGTCAGGGCCGGCCAGCTCGGGGCGGACGGGTCGGCGGGAATGTCAGCGACGAAGTTGCCCACCCCGGAACGCCGGGCGGCGGTGAGGTACGGCGCCATGAACGCCCGCCGTACGTCCTTGGGCAAGGCGGGACGCGCCAAAGCGTGGGTCACGCGCAGGAAGGCCGGCGACGTCGTCGTACCCCACTGGTGGACGGCCGGATGCAGCGCGAGCTTCAGCGCCGCAGGCAGGTCGAAGCCGGCGGGGTGGACAGCTGTGTTGTTCAGGACGATGCCGGCCAGCTGGCTGCGGTGCCGCAGCGCCCAGCCGAGCGAAATGACGCCGCCCCAGTCATGGCCAACAGTGACCACCGGACCCTCGAGGCCGAGCTCGGCGGTCAGGTCGCCCAGATCGGTGATCCGGTCCGCGAGCCGGCGGAAGCGGCCGGTGCGGGGGGAGAAGCCCATGTCCAGATGGTCGACGGCGACCACACGCCAGGGCTTGCTGCGTTGGCTGGCGGCGGCGAGCAGGCTGCGCCATAGGTAGGACCAAGTGGGATTGCCGTGAACGCAGAGCAGCGTCCCTTCCGGTTCGACGCCGCGGCCTGCCAGCTCCGGGCCGTTGTCGAGCAGATGCCAGGTGTGGACTGTGCCTGCGGGGTCGACGGCGGCGGTGGACGGGACGCGGACGCGGCGGGACCATTCGGCCGGGACGCCGGGCCAGAGCTCTGCTACCACGCAATCTCCATCATGGTGGTGTTCAGGCCGGAGCCCACGCCCATGCACAGGACGCGGTCGCCCCTGTGGAGGGTCTGCGCTTCCTGGGCCAGGGTCATCGGCAGCGACGCCGGACCAACGTTGCCCCACTTGGGGAAAGTGATGGGCACGCGGTCGCGGACGAGGCTGACGGCCTTGATGATGGCGTTGGTGTAGGAGGTGGACACCTGGTGCGTGACGTAGCGGTCCATCGACCTCCAGTCCCAGCCGTTGCCGTGCGCCTCGTGCCACGCGCTGACCACCAGCTCGAGGCCGTTGTCGAGGAGGCCTTTGGTATCGGTGTACATGCCGCTGTGGCCGCCGACGCACAGCTCGTGGTGCTCGGTGCCGGCGCGGGAGACGCCGCCAAGGATCCGGTGCGAACCCGGGTGCTGGTCCGCCGGGCCGATCACGGCGGCGGCGGCACCCGAGCCCAGCGTGAGGGTGGCGAACTCGCGCAGGTAGTCCTCGCGGGTGGAGTCCGGACGGTTCAGCCGCTGGAACGTGGTTTCCTGGGTGGGCTGGGCGTCTTCGCCGGCGACGATGAGGGCATACTTGATCTGGCCGGAATCGATCATGTTGGCAGCGAGGGTGATGCCGTTGACGAAGCCGAGGCAGGCATTGGCCAGGTCGAAATTCATGGCCGACGACGGCAGTCCCAGCCCGTGGTGGATCTTGACCGCAACCGAAGGCTCCAGGTTGCGGCGGGTTACCGACGTGTTGATGAGCAGGCCGATCTGGCCCGGCTCGACCCCGGCCTCGGCCATGGCTTTGGCGCCGGCTTCGATCGCGCCGTCATCGAAGGACGAGCCGGGCGACCACCAGCGGCGTTCGCGCACGCCAGCGACACGTTCCAGCAGTTTCCGCGACAGCCGCAGCCGCTTCAGGCTGGGCTCCAGCCGTTCGTCGAAATCTTCCGAGCTGACTGCCACCGGTGCCTCCACGCTCGAGACGGCCAGCAGTGCCGTGTTGTCATGTCGAAACGTCGCGTTACCGGTCAATATCCAGCCTTTATTCGTGTTTATTCCTGCTCCACCGGTGCACGCGCCGCTGAAGCCCCGAAACCTTAACTATGCACCCAACCGGCGCGTTCCCGCATATGCGCGCCGGGCCATGAAACCGCTCTCTGTTGTCCTCCACAGTGCCACTCCGGGCGGCAGTTGTGTGCAAGACGCCGCAAGTTGCCGGGCTGAATGCGGGAAACACGGTAGATTGTGTCAAGGAATGAACGCTGCGGGAGACACAATTTGCATCTGAAATCTCTGACGGTACGCGGCTTCAAATCATTTGCGTCGGCCACGACCTTCGATTTCGAGCCCGGCGTGACCGCCGTGGTCGGTCCGAACGGCTCAGGCAAATCCAACGTCGTCGACGCCTTGGCCTGGGTGATGGGCGAGCAGGGCGCCAAGACACTGCGCGGCGGCAAGATGGAGGACGTCATCTTTGCCGGCACCGCCGGCCGCGCGCCGCTGGGCCGGGCCCAGGTGTCGCTGACCATCGACAATACCGACGGCGCCCTGCCGATCGAATATTCGGAAGTCACCATTTCCCGGACCTTGTTCAGGGCCGGTGGATCCGAATACGCCATCAATGGGAGCAACTGCCGGCTGCTGGATATCCAGGAACTGCTGAGCGATTCCGGCCTGGGGCGCGAGATGCACGTCATCGTCGGGCAGGGCCAGCTGGACCGGATCCTGCATGCGACGCCGGAGGACCGGCGCGGCTTCATCGAGGAAGCCGCGGGGATCCTCAAGCACCGGCGGCGCAAGGAAAAAACCGTCCGCAAGCTGGAGGCGATGCAGGCGAACCTGACCCGCTTGACCGACCTGACCACGGAACTGCGCCGCCAGCTGACCCCGCTGGGCAAACAGGCCGAAGTCGCACGCCGCGCCCAGCAGGTCCAGTTCGAGGTCCGCGACGCACGGGCACGGCTGATGGCTGATGACCTGGTCCAGCTGACCAGCGCCCTGCAGCAGGACATCGCCGACGAGGCAGCGGTCAAGGCCCGGCAGGCGGAAGTGGAGCGGACCCTTGAGGCCGGCCGGCGCCGGTTGGCCGAGCTGGAACGGCTCGCCGCCGAAGCGACGCCGCGCGTCAATGCCGCCCGCGACGCATGGTACCGGCTCTCCGCCACGCGCGAGCGCTTCCGGTCCCTGGGCAACCTGGCCAATGAACGGCGCCGGCTGCTGGGCCGCGAGGATGCCGCGCCGGATCCGGGACGGGACCCGGAGCAGCTCGAGCAGCAGGCCGCCGCGGTCCGCGAAGAGCAGGCCGAACTTGAGTTCGAGCTCGAAGAGCGGCGGATGGCCCTCGATGATGCAGTGGCTGCCCGCGCCGCAGCCGAGGAGTCCGCCGCGGCCGAGGAAAAGCGCCTCACTGCGGTCCTGCGGGCAGCGGCAGACCGGCGCGAGGGCCTGGCCAAGCTGGCCGGCG
>NZ_ANPE02000094.1 GCF_000328305.2 Arthrobacter crystallopoietes BAB-32
AAGACCGCCGCCGGCGTGCTCGGTGGCGGCGGCGGCGGCAAGGACGACGTCGCCCAGGGCGGCGGCCAGGACGCCACCAAGATCGACGATGCGCTCTCCGCCATCGTCGCGGCAGTGGCGAACCGGGGCTAAGGACCGGCGTGTCCAACGCAAACGTCCCGGCCGGAAGCAAGCTCGGTGTCGACGTCGGCCAGGTCCGCGTGGGCCTGGCCGGGTCGGACCCGGGCGGCATCCTGGCAACCCCCATCCGCACGCTGAAGCGTGATCCCAAGAAGAACAGCGATATCCGGATCGTGGTCCGGGAAGCCGCGGAGCGGTCGGCCAGCCAGGTTTTCGTGGGCCTGCCGCGCACCATGAAGGGCGGCGACTCGGCGTCGACCCACATGGCCCGCGAGTACGCGGAACAGCTCGCGGCTGCGCTGGCGGCGGCCGGACTGGGGACGTTGGTCAGCATGATCGATGAGCGCTTGACCACGGTCAGCGCGCATCGTACCCTGCACGGCGCTGGCATGAACAGCCGCGAGCATCGTAAAGTGGTTGATCAGGTCGCGGCGGTCGAAATACTGCAGCACGCCTTGGACATGCAGCGCGCGCAGGGCCGCGACGTCGGAATCCCAGTGGCCGTGCCGGATCCGCCCCGCCAGCCGGATGACGGCGCTGGTGACGAGGAGACCAAGATTCCACGCGTAGACGACAGTGATGGTGAGAGCAGACGGTGAGCAACAGCTATCCGGAGAACCCTCCTTATCCGGAATACCGGCCCGCAGGCAGCCGCTCGAGGAGTATGAAGAGGACCATGGGACCGGCTATGCAGCCGGGAACGAGGCGTTCTACGACCAGGAACCGCCGGCCCGCAAGCGCAGCCGCCGGAACCAGATCAAGCGCCAGCGGCGCCGGCGGCGCACTATCGCGCTGCTGGTCGTGTTCGCCGTCTTTGCGTCCGCCCTCGTCGGGGTCGTGCTGTTCCTGCAGAACCTGCTCGGCATGAACGAACTCAAGGACTATCCCGGGCCCGGCGAAGGCAACGTCACCTTCACCGTTGAGCAGGGCGCAGGCCCGCTCGCCATCGCCAGCGGCCTGGTCGAGGAGGAAATCATCGCCTCCTCGGACACGTTCATCGATGAGCTGGCGAACCAGGCCGAGGGCCGCGAAGTGCAGCCGGGGGAGTACAACCTGAAGCGCAAGATGCCTGCGGCTGCCGCTGCAGCCGTGCTTCTGGCCGAGGAGGAAGGCGTCCATTACGCGGCGATCAACCGCACGTGGCGCCAGGACGAGGTGTTTGACGCGCTGTCCAAGGGCACGGGAATTCCAGTCAGCGAATTCGAGGAGCTGGCCCAGGACCCCACCGCATTCGGCTTGCCGGACCAAGCGAAGAACCTGGACGGCTACCTGTTCCCGGCCGAGTACCGCTTCCCGCTGGAGGCTACGGCTGAGGAAATCCTGACCACCATGATCGACAACACCTTCGAGCGGCTCGAAAAAGACGGCATCACGGACCCGCAGGAACAATACGAGGTCCTGACCATCGCGAGCATCATCGAAGCCGAGGCCGGCGAGGCGGACTACGGCGCAGTGGCCGGTGCTATCGAGAACCGGCTGCAGCCGGACAACACCGAAACCAATGGGCTGATCCAGTCGGACGCCACGGTGACCTACGGGCTGGGCCGCAAGGGCTACGACATCACGCCAGAGGAAAAGAAGGACAAGTCGAACCCGTACAACACGTACGCCCACACCGGCTTGCCGGCCGGCCCCATCAATTCCCCTGGCGGTCCTGCCATCGACGCCGCGGCCAATCCGGACGATGTGCCCTACTACTACTGGGTCACGGTGAACCTCGACACCGGCGAGACCAAGTTCTCCGAGACCTTGGCGGAGCACAACGCGTACACCAAGGAGTACCTGCAGTGGTGCAGCGAGCAGGAAGAGGGCCGGTGCGACTAAGCAGCCAGGACGCCGCGGCCGCCCGGCCGGTCCGCAATGGCCACCAGGCGGCCGTCCTGGGGCACCCGATCGGCCACTCCAAGTCGCCGGCGCTGCACCGCGCCGCCTACGAGCTGATCGGCTTCGACTGCAGCTACCGTGCTATCGATGTCACGCCGGAGGAACTGCCCGGCTTCGTGCGGAGCCTGCGGGCCGAGCCGGGGTGGGCCGGCCTCTCGGTGACCATGCCACTGAAGTCCGCCATGGTGGGGCAGATGGACCGTACCAGTGAACTGGTGCAGGTCCTCGGGGTGCTGAACACCGTCGTCGTAAATTACGACGGCGAGGGCAGGGTTTCGCTGTTCGGCGACAATACCGATGTGGCCGGGATTGTGGGCGCGCTGCGCCACGGGGGAGTGCGGGACGGTGCCCCTGCCCTGATCCTTGGCGGCGGCGGTACGGCAGCAGCCGCTGCGGCAGCCCTGGCGCAGCTGAACGCCTCCTCCGCTACTGTCTGCCTGCGGGATCCCGCCAAGGCCGTTGGTGTCCGCCAGGTGGCCGCCCACTTCGGCCTGCCGCTGGAGGTGCGCAGCTGGGATGAGACTGCCGCAGCAGCCGCTTCAGCCGCGACCGTAATCTCCACCTTGCCGCCGCACGGCGCGGACGCCCTTGCCTCGCTGCTGGCGGACGATCCGGTGCCGCGCGCCGGCCGGGTGCTGCTTGACGCGGCCTACGACCCGTGGCCCAGCGGCATCGCCGGCGAGTGGCACCGGCAGGGCGGCACTGTAGTCCATGGCCTGGAAATGCTGATCTACCAGGCGGTGGAACAGGTGCGGCTGTTCGCGGGGGAGCGCTTCACTGACGCAGCCGCAGTCACAAATGTGATGTGTGACGCGGTCGGCGCCCCCCGGCGCTGAACCGCTGCGGCAGGCATGGCAGTATTGATTCCATGTTGCGTTGGTTAACCGCCGGTGAATCCCATGGTCCGGCCCTGGTTGGAATTATCGAAGGCCTCCCCGCCGGAGTCGAACTGAAAATCTCGGACATCCAGGATGCCCTGGCCCGCCGCCGCCTCGGCTATGGCCGTGGTGCCCGCATGAAGTTCGAGCAGGACCAGGTAACCATCATCGGCGGTGTTCGCCACGGACTGACCCAAGGCGGTCCGGTGGCCGTCCAGGTGGGCAATACCGAGTGGCCCAAGTGGGAAAAGGTCATGTCCGCCGAGCCCGTGGATCCGGCCGAACTGGCGGATTCGGCCCGCAACGCCCCGCTGACCCGGCCGCGCCCCGGCCACGCGGACTTCACCGGCATGCAGAAGTACGGTTTTGACGAAGCCCGTCCGGTGCTCGAACGCGCCAGTGCCCGCGAGACCGCTGCCCGCGTAGCCCTGGGCACCGTCGCAGCGAACTTCCTGAAGGCCCTCGGCATCGAATTGGTCAGCCATACCGTCTCGATTGCCCGCGTCTCCGTCCCCGAAGGCAGCCCGGTACCGCACCCGCGCGACGTGATCGCGCTGGACGAAGACCCGCTGCGCTGCTTCGACGCCGAAACGTCGCTGGCCATGG
This sequence comes from Arthrobacter crystallopoietes BAB-32, assembly GCF_000328305.2. GTDB lineage: Bacteria > Actinomycetota > Actinomycetes > Actinomycetales > Micrococcaceae > Crystallibacter > Crystallibacter crystallopoietes_A. The sequence goes on from NZ_ANPE02000094.1 coordinate 3,489, forward strand.
TGCAGGAAGTCGACGCGGCCCACAAGGATGGTGAAACCCTCGGCGGCGTGGTCGAGGTGCTGGCTTACGGCCTGCCGCCGGGTCTGGGCAGCTACGTCCACTGGGACCGCCGGCTCGATGCCCGGCTGGCAGCGGCCCTGATGGGCATCCAGGCCATTAAGGGTGTTGAGGTCGGAGACGGCTTCCAGACCGCCGGCCGGCGTGGGTCGGAGGCCCATGACGAGATCGTCCGCGGCGACAACGGCACCATCGTGCGCTCCACCAACCGGGCCGGCGGCATCGAGGGCGGCATGAGCATTGGCGATGCACTCCGCGTCCGGGCTGCGATGAAGCCGATTGCCACGGTTCCGCGCGCCCTGCGGACCATCGACATCAGCACCGGCGAAGACGCCAAGGCGCACCACCAGCGGTCGGATGTTTGTGCCGTGCCGGCCGCGGGCGTCGTGGCTGAAGCCATGGTGGCCCTCGTGCTCGCCCAGGCGGTGACCGAGAAGTTCGGCGGTGACTCGGTCGAGGAGACGGCCCGGAACATGCGCGGCTACCTGGCTGCCATTCCGGAGTCGCTCGATTCGATCGGGAGCTAGTGCCCGTCGCAATGCCGCTGAAGTTACAGCGCCATCTTGTCCTGATCGGACCGATGGCGTCCGGCAAGTCCACCCTCGGGCAGCACTTTGCTACCCAGCATGGACTGACGTTTATCGATACCGATCGGCGGATCGTTGCCAAGCACGGGACCATCCCGTCCATCTTCGCCACCCAAGGCGAACACGGCTTCCGCGAGATCGAAGCCCGCGAAGTGGCCGCCGTGCTTTCCGCCGCCGACGAACCCAGCGTCGTCTCGCTGGGCGGCGGCGCCATCCTCGATACCGGAACGCAGCAACTGCTGGAGTCCTGCGTCGTTGTTTTCCTCGACGCCGACCTGGAAACCGTCCGGCCACGGATCGTGCGTGACACCGGGCGGCCGCTGCTGGCCGGGGATGCGGTGGAACGCTGGCAGGAGATGTCCCGACGGCGCCGTCCCACCTACCTGAAATTGGCGGACCACGTCCTGGTCACCCGAGGCAAGTCCCAACAGGACCTGGTCGAGGAGCTGTCCGCGATGCTTGAAGAAAGGCTCACACCGTGACCAACGGAACCCAGACACCGACCATCATCAAGGTCACCGGCGCGGCGCCGAACGAAAACTACGACGTCGCCGTCGGCCACGGACTGCTGGACCGGCTGCCCGGCATCCTGGGGGAGCGGGTGCAGCGCGTGCTGGTGATCCATCCACGCGCCTGCGGGCCACCGGCGATACCGTCCGCGAGGAACTTGCCGCGGCCGGCTTCACCGCCCTGACTGCCGAAATCCCGGATGCCGAAGAAGGCAAGCACATCCAGGTCGCCTCCTTCTGCTGGCAGGTGCTGGGACAGAACGACTTCACCCGGTCGGACGCCATCGTCACGGTGGGCGGCGGCGCCGTGACCGATGTCGGCGGCTTTGTCGCGGCCACCTGGCTGCGCGGAGTCAAGGTCGTGCACATCCCCACGAGCCTACTGGGCATGGTCGATGCGGCCGTGGGCGGCAAGACCGGAATCAACACCGCTGAAGGCAAGAACCTTGTCGGGGCCTTCCACCCGCCGGCCGCCGTGCTGGCCGACCTGGATGCGCTGGCGACGCTGCCGCGCAACGAGCTGCTGACGGGCATGGCCGAGGTGGTCAAGTGCGGCTTCATCGCGGACCCGGCGATCCTCGACCTGATCGAGGCCAAGCCCGAAGCCGTGGCCGATCCGCAGTCCGCCGAGGTGCGTGAACTCGTGGAGCGCTCCATTGCCGTCAAGGCCGGCATTGTTTCGGCCGATCTCAGGGAAGCCGGACGGCGCGAGTTCCTCAATTACGGCCACACCCTCGGCCACGCGATCGAACTGGCGGAACGCTACCAGTGGCGCCACGGTGCGGCAGTGTCGGTCGGGCTGGTTTTTGCCGCGGAACTGTCGCGCATGGTCGGACGCCTCGACGACGCCACCGCTGACCGGCACAAGAGCATCCTGCAGCTGCTCGAGCTGCCGGTGAGCTACCGGCGCGACCGCTGGGCCGCATTGCTGGACGGCATGAAGCGGGACAAGAAGGCCCGCGGCGACCTGCTGCGTTTCGTGGTCCTGGATGCCGTGGCCAAGCCGGGCATCCTCGAGGTTCCGGACACGTCGCTGCTGTTCGCCGCGTACCAGGAGATCGCCGACTGACCAGCCGCGGCCGCGCGGGCGGGTCGTGCTGTCCGCGCGCCGCGGCCCGGCCGAGCAGGTAGAATAGCCGGTGACCTTTTCAGGCGCTTGAATCGACGAAAGAGAAGCTGTGGCGACAACCAACGACATCAAGAACGGAACCGTGCTGGTCATGGACGGCCAGTTGTGGAACGTCCTCGAGTTCCAGCATGTGAAGCCCGGCAAGGGCGGCGCGTTCGTGCGCACCAAGATCAAGAATGTCGTCTCCGGCAAGATCCAGGACAAGACCTTCAACGCCGGCCTGAAGATCGAGACCGCCACGGTCGACCGTCGCGACTACCAGTACCTGTACAAGGACGGCGAGGACTTCGTCTTCATGGACGTCCAGGACTACGACCAGGTCACCGTCCCCGGCGCCGTGGTCGGCGACGACGAGAACTTCCTGCTCGAAAACATCAAGGTCAACATCGCCATGCACGAGGGCACGCCGCTCTACATCGAGCTGCCGGCCTCCGTGGTCATGGAAATCACCTACACCGAGCCCGGCCTGCAGGGCGACCGCTCCACCGGCGGCACCAAGCCGGCCACCGTGGAAACCGGCTACCAGATCCAGGTTCCGCTCTTCCTCGAGACCGGCACCAAGGTGAAGGTCGACACCCGCTCGGGCGACTACCTGGGACGAGTCAACGACTAGTGAGTGCACCAACTTCCGCCCGCGGCAAGGCACGCCGCCGCGCCGTCGACATCCTGTTCGAAGCCGAGCAGCGCGCCGTTCCGGCTGCCGCAGCGCTGAAGGACCGGCGGGACAATACGGACCAGGTGATCAACCCCTACACGGTGGACATCGTCGAAGGCGTGACGGCCATGCAGCCGTCAATCGACGAGTTCCTGTCCACCTACTCGCAGGGGTGGCCGCTGGAGCGCATGCCCAGTGTGGACCGCATTATCCTGCGCGTCGGGACCTGGGAACTGCTCTACAACGACGACGTTCCTGACGGCGTAGCCGTCAGCGAAGCCGTGGAACTGGCACGGACCCTCTCAACGGATGAATCGCCGTCGTTCATTAATGGCCTGCTGGGCCGGCTGCAGCAGCTCAAGCCGACGCTGCTGGCCTGAACGGCAAGCGGTTCCAAAGGCTGCAAACTTCACCGGAGGTGGTCCCCGTGATGGGGGCCACCTCCGCGGCATTCCGGGCCGTACAGACTCCGGCGCTGTGGTACGTTGGTCTACGCAACCAACCTTTAAGTCCGTCCTGTGAGGCGGGGAAGGAGGCGGCATCAGATGAACATGCCCGGCGCGGCTTCGCCGCAGTCATCGCGTGTAGTTCTCGCCGAAGCGGATATTGACCGCGCACTCACTCGTATTGCCCACGAGATTCTGGAAGCCAACAAGGGATCCCAGGACCTGGTCCTGCTCGGTATTCCCCGCCGCGGCTATCCGCTCGCCCGCCGGCTCGCGGCCAAGATCGAGGCCGCCGACGGCACGGCCAAGGCCGGCGAAATCACCGGCCAGCTCGATGTCACCATGTTCCGTGACGACCTGAAGCGCCAGCCGACCCGCGCGCCGTTGCCCACCCAGCTGCCGGCCTCCGGCATCGACAACAAAGTCGTTGTGCTGGTCGACGATGTCCTGTACTCCGGCCGCACCATCCGTGCCGCCCTCGACGCCCTGGTAGACCTCGGGCGGCCCCGGATCGTGCGCCTGGCCGTGCTGGTGGACCGGGGGCACCGCGAACTGCCCATCCGCGCCGACCATGTGGGCAAGAACCTGCCGACTTCCTCGGTCGAAAAGGTGCGCGTGCGCCTGGCCGAAACCGACAGCGTGGACGGTGCGCCGGTCAACGAAGTAGTCATTGAGGACTGGAGCGCATGAGGCATCTGCTCTCGACTGAGGACCTGGACAAAGCCGACGCGATCCGGATCCTGGATACCGCCGAGGAAATGGCCGCCGTGTCGGACCGCGAAGTCAAGAAGCTCCCTGTCCTGCGCGGCCGGACCGTAGTCAACCTGTTCTTCGAAGACTCCACGCGCACGCGCATCTCCTTCGAAGCCGCAGCCAAGCGGCTTTCCGCGGATGTCATCAACTTCGCCGCCAAGGGAAGTTCGGTCTCGAAGGGCGAATCGCTCAAAGACACCGCCCAGACCCTCGAGGCGATGGGCGCGGACGCCGTCGTGATCCGGCACTGGGCCTCCGGTGCCCCGGCCCGGCTGGCAGCCTCGGACTGGATCGACGCCGCCGTGGTCAACGCCGGAGACGGCACCCACGAGCATCCCACGCAGGCGCTGCTGGATGCCTTCACCATGCGGCGGAACTGGGCGCGGATCAACGGCACTGCTTCCGCCGGTACGGACCTTTCCGGCATGAAGGTGGCGATCGTCGGCGACGTCCTGCATTCCAGGGTGGCCCGTTCGAACCTCTGGCTGCTGCGCACCCTCGGGGCCGACCTCACCCTGGTGGCGCCGCCGACGCTGCTGCCGGTCGGCGTGGAGCAATGGCCCTGCTCCGTCAGCTACGACCTGGACGAGACCCTGGCCACCGGCCCTCACGCGGTCATGATGCTCCGGGTGCAGGGCGAGCGGATGAACGCGGCATTCTTCCCGTCCACGCGCGAATACTCGCGGCGCTGGGGATTCGACGACCGCCGGCTCGCCGCCTTGGACGCGGCCGGGGCACGGGAGACCATCATCATGCACCCGGGTCCGATGAACCGCGGCCTGGAAATCTCGGCTGCGGCGGCGGATTCGCCGCGGTCAACAGTCCTGCAGCAGGTGCGCAACGGCGTTTCGGTGCGCATGGCTGCGCTCTACCTGCTGCTTTCGGGCGAGAGCTCGTCCGCCGCACCAACCCAGGAGGCCCAACGATGACAGCAACCCCCGATTCTTCCCGGGCCTACCTCATCAAAGGCGCCGCGATCGGCGGCGGTGCCCGCACCGACCTGCTGGTCCGCGACGGCGTCATCGCCGAAACCGGGACCGGCCTGGCCGCGGCCGGGGCAACCGTGATCGACGCCGACGGCCTGGTCGCCCTGCCCGGCCTGGTGGACCTGCACACCCACCTGCGCGAACCCGGGCGGGAAGATGCCGAGACCGTGGAAACCGGCAGCCGCGCAGCCGCGCTGGGCGGCTTCACTGCCGTGCACGCCATGGCCAACAGTTCGCCGGTGGCCGATACCGCCGGCGTCGTCGAACAGGTCTTCACCCTCGGCCGCAAAGCCGGCTGGACGGATGTGCGCCCGGTGGGAGCGGTAACCGTCGGCCTGGCCGGCGAGCGTCTGGCCGAGCTGGGCGCGATGGCGGATTCCCGTGCCCGGGTCCGGGTGTTCTCCGATGACGGCATGTGCGTCCACGACCCGGTCCTGATGCGCCGCGCCCTGGAATACGTCAAGGCGTTCGACGGCGTGATCGCGCAGCACGCCCAAGAGCCCCGCCTGACGGACGGCGCGCAGATGAACGAGGGCGCCGTGTCCGCCGTCCTCGGCATGACCGGCTGGCCGGCCGTCGCCGAAGAGAGCATCATCGCCCGCGACGTGCTCCTGGCCCAGCATGTGGATTCCCGCCTGCATGTCTGCCATGTCTCCACTGCCGGCTCCGTCGAGATCATCCGCTGGGCCAAGCAGCGCGGCATCAAGGTCACGGCCGAGGTCACGCCGCACCACCTCTGGCTGACGGATGAGCTGGTACGCAGCTACGATCCGGTCTACAAGGTGAATCCGCCGCTGCGGACCGACGAGGATGTCAAGGCGCTGCGGGCCGGCCTGGCCGACGGCACCATCGACATCATCGGCACCGACCATGCGCCGCATCCGAGCGAAGCCAAGGAATGCGAGTGGGCGCAGGCGGCCATGGGCATGACCGGGCTGGAAACCGCCCTGTCGGTGGTCCAGCACACGATGATCGAATCGGGCCTGATGGGCTGGGACGATTTCGCCCGCGTGACCTCCACGGCCCCGGCCAGGATCGGACAGCTCGCCGGCCATGGACAGCCGGTGGCCAGCGGCTCGGCCGCCAACGTCACGCTGGTCGATCCGTCGGCCCGCTGGACCGTGGACCCGCACCAGATGGCGACCATGGGCCGCAACTCGCCGTTCGCTGGCCGGGAACTGCCCGGCCGCGTGGTCGCGACCTTCTACCGCGGACACCCCACCGTGCTGGACGGCCGCCTCAACACCCCGCTGGTTTCGGAGGGGGAGCAGCACTAGTGGACTACCTTGGACCAGGACTGATCACACTGAGCCTGGTGGTGGTGCTTGTCGGCCTCGTCTACATCGGCTGGCGCAACCGGTTGAAGCGGCAGCAGGACATCGCACCGCTGCCGGATGTTCCGGAGGAAACGTCCGCGCCGGCGGCGGCCTACGAGGGTCAGTATGTCGTCACGACGACGGCGGGGGACTGGCTGGACCGCCTCGCCGTCCATGGGCTCGGCATTCGTTCCTCCGCCCTGCTTCGGCTCTATCCGCACGGCGTGCTGATCGAACGCCGCGGTGCCCGCGACCTGTACGTGCCGGGCTCCGCCATCAAGGCGGTCCGCACCGAGAGCGGCATGGTGGGGAAGTTCGTCGAGCAGGACGGGCTGGCGGTCATCACCTGGACGCTCGGCGGGCGCGACGTCGACACCGCCTTCCGCAACCGCCACGCCACTGACAAGCGGCCGCTGCTGGAACACCTGAAGACTTATGTATCTGCTGTACCGGACAACGATGAGGATCTATCGTGACTGAACACCAAACCACTCCTTCTGCGGCGCTGCTGGTCCTCGAAGACGGCCGCGTCTTCCGGGGTCGCAGCTACGGCGCCCAGGGAACCGCTTTGGGCGAAGCCGTCTTCGCCACCGGCATGACCGGCTACCAGGAGACCATCACCGATCCGTCGTATGCCCGCCAGTTGGTCGTGCAGACCGCACCGCACATCGGCAACACCGGCGTGAACCGTGACGACGCCGAGTCCCGCCGCATCTGGGTGGCCGGCTACATCGTCCGCGACGCCGCCCGCCGCCCCTCGAACTGGCGTTCCGAACGGAGCCTGGACGAGGAACTCCTCGAGCAGGGCATCATCGGCCTCCAGGGCGTGGACACCCGCGCCATCACCCGGCACCTGCGCGAACGCGGTGCGATGAAGGCCGGCATCTTCTCGGGCGCTGACGCCGCACGTCCGGAAGCCGAACTGCTGGACCAGGTGAAGGCCCAGGCGTCCATGGAAGGTTCCCGCCTGGCCGAGGAGGTCAGCATCGACAACGCGTACGTTGTCGAGCCGGCCGACCACGGCTGGGAGGGCGACCCCCGCTTCTCCATCGCGGCGCTGGACTTGGGCATCAAGGCGATGACGCCGCAGCGCTTCGCCGAGCGCGGCGTGCGCGTCCACGTGCTGCCGGCCACCGCCACCCTGGAGGACATCCAGGCCCTGGATCCGGATGGCGTCTTCATGTCCAACGGTCCGGGCGACCCCGCCACTGCAGACACCCAGGTGGGCATGCTCCGCGACGTTCTGGACGCCCGGATCCCCTTCTTCGGGATCTGCTTCGGCAACCAGATCCTCGGCCGCGCCCTGGGCTTCGGCACCTACAAGCTGCGTTACGGCCACCGCGGGATCAACCAGCCGGTGATGGACCGGCGCACCGGCAAGGTGGAGATCACCTCGCAGAACCACGGGTTTGCCGTCGACGCCCCCACCGAGGGCCCGACCACTGCGCCGGAGGAACGCTTCGGCCGGGTGGAAGTCAGCCACGTCAGCCTGAACGACGACGTCGTCGAGGGCCTTGCGTGCCTCGACATCCCTGCCTTTTCGGTCCAGTACCACCCCGAAGCAGCCGCCGGCCCGCACGACTCGGCCTACCTGTTCGACCGCTTCATCGACCTGATGGAAGCGGAGCGGCAGAGGCCCGGAACTACTGACGCAGCGGACGTCTCCAAAGCCACGATTGACGCCAAGGAAGAGAACTAATGCCCAAGAGAGAAGATCTGAAGTCCGTCCTGGTCATCGGGTCCGGCCCCATCGTCATCGGACAGGCCGCCGAATTCGACTACTCGGGCACCCAGGCCCTGCGCGTGCTGAAGGAAGAGGGCCTGCGCGTCATCCTGGTCAACTCCAACCCGGCGACGATCATGACGGACCCGGAGTTCGCCGACGCCACGTACGTCGAGCCGATCACTCCCGAGGTGGTCGAGAAGATCATCGCCAAGGAACGCCCGGATGCGGTGCTGCCGACCCTCGGCGGCCAGACGGCCCTGAACACCGCCATCGCCCTCGACAAGAACGGCGTGCTGGAGAAGTACAACGTCGATTTGATCGGCGCCAACATTGAGGCCATCGAGCTGGGCGAGGACCGCGAGAAGTTCAAGGGCGTCGTGGAGCGCTGCGGCGCCGAGTCCGCCAAGTCCGTGATCGTGCACTCCATGGATGAGGCGCTCAAGGCCGCCGACGAGCTCGGCTACCCGATGGTGGTGCGCCCGTCCTTCACCATGGGCGGCCTGGGCTCCGGCATGGCCTACAACGAACAGGACCTGCGCCGCATCGCCGGTGCCGGCATCCAGTACAGCCCGACCAGCGAGGTGCTTCTGGAGGAGTCCATCCTCGGCTGGAAGGAATACGAACTCGAGATGATGCGGGACAAGAACGACAACGTCGTTGTGGTCTGCTCCATCGAGAACTTCGACCCGGTCGGCGTGCACACCGGTGACTCGATCACGGTCGCTCCGGCCCTGACGCTGACGGACCGCGAGTACCAGAACCTGCGCAACATCGCGATCGCTGTGATCCGCGAAGTCGGTGTGGACACCGGCGGCTGCAACATCCAGTTCGCGATCGAACCGGACACGGGACGCGTCGTCGTTATTGAGATGAATCCGCGCGTCTCCCGCTCTTCCGCGCTGGCGTCGAAGGCCACGGGTTTCGCGATCGCCAAGATCGCGACCAAGCTCTCGCTCGGCTACACGCTGGACGAGATTCCCAATGACATCACCCAGAAGACCCCTGCGTCGTTCGAGCCCACGCTGGACTACGTCGTCGTGAAGGTCCCGCGGTTCGCTTTCGAAAAGTTCCCCGCGGCTGATCCCACCCTGACCACCACGATGAAGTCCGTGGGCGAAGCCATGGCGCTGGGCCGCAACTTCACCGAGGCGCTGCAGAAGGCGCTGCGGTCGCTGGAGCAGAAGGGCGCGCAGCTGACCTTCGATTCGGTGAACGACTTCGAGGTTCCGGAGCTGCTGGAGAAGTCCAAGGTGGGCTCCACCGAGCGCCTGTCCATGGTGCAGCGGGCCCTGCTGGGCGGTGCCACCGTTGAGCAGGTTTACGAGGCGACCGGCATCGACCCGTGGTTCCTGGACCAGCTGCAGCTGATCAACGAGGTGGCCGCCGAGATCCGCAAGGCGCCGGCGCTGACCGAGGACATCCTGCGCCTGGCCAAGCGGCACGGCTTCTCCGACGAGCAGATCGGCAAGCTGACCAATACCGCGGAAGCGGTGGTCCGCGGCGTCCGCCATGCCCTCGGCATCCGGCCCGTCTTCAAGACCGTGGACACCTGCGCCGCCGAGTTCGCCGCCTACACGCCGTACCACTACTCCTCCTACGACGAGGAGGACGAGGTCGAACTGCACGCCAAGCCGTCGGTGATCATCCTCGGCTCCGGCCCCAACCGGATCGGCCAGGGCATCGAATTCGACTACAGCTGCGTGCATGCCACCATGGCGCTGCGCCAGGCCGGCCATGAGACGGTCATGATCAACTGCAACCCGGAGACGGTGTCCACCGACTACGACATCTCCAACCGGCTCTACTTCGAGCCGCTCACGCTGGAGGATGTGCTGGAGGTCATCGCGGCCGAAGAGCGCACCGGTGGCGTGCTGGGCGTCTTCGTCCAGCTCGGCGGGCAGACTCCGCTGAAGCTGGCGCAGGCCCTGGCCGACGCCGGCATCCCGATCCTGGGCACCTCGCCGGAGGCCATCGACCTGGCCGAGCACCGCGGCGCCTTCCAGCGCGTCCTGGACGGCGCGGGCCTGGTCTCGCCGAAGAACGGCACGGCGGTCAGTTTCGACGACGCGAAGAAGATCGCGGACGAGATCGGCTATCCGGTGCTGGTCCGCCCGTCCTACGTGCTCGGCGGCCGCGGCATGGAAATCGTCTACGACGAAGCGCAGCTTTCGCACTACATCGCCAACGCCACGGAGATCACCGACGACCACCCGGTGCTGGTGGACCGCTTCCTGGAAGACGCCATCGAAATCGATGTCGACGCCCTGTACGACGGCAAGGACCTCTACGTCGGCGGCATCATGGAGCACATTGAGGAAGCCGGCATCCATTCCGGCGACTCCGCCTGCGTCCTGCCCCCGATCACCCTCGGCGCCGACGTGCAGGCCCGCGTAGCGGAGGCAACCCGCGCCATCGCGGCCGGGGTTGGCGTGCGCGGCCTGATCAACATCCAGTTCGCGCTGGCCTCGGATGTGCTCTACGTGATCGAGGCCAACCCGCGTGCTTCCCGCACCGTGCCGTTCGTCTCCAAGGCCACCGGCGTCCAGCTGGCCAAGGCCGCGGCGCTGATCGGCACCGGCGCGACTATCCACCAGCTGCGCACGGCATACAAGATGCTGCCCGAGACCGGTGACGGTTCGCGGCTGCCGCTGGATGCTCCGGTCGCCGTGAAGGAAGCCGTCCTGCCGTTCAGCCGCTTCCGCACGCCGGAAGGTACGGTCGTGGATTCCCTGCTCGGCCCGGAGATGCGCTCCACCGGCGAGGTCATGGGCATCGACAAGTACTTCGACACCGCGTTCGCGAAGAGCCAGTCCGCGGCCAATAACCCGCTGCCCACCCGCGGAAAGGTCTTTGTCTCGGTCGCCAACCGGGACAAGCGGTCCATCGTGATGCCGGTCAAGCACCTGGCCGATCTGGGCTTCGAGATCGTCTCCACCGGAGGCACCGCCGACGTGCTGCGCCGCAACGGGATCCAGGCCACCGTCGTGCGCAAGGTCCGCGAGGGCAGCGCCGACGGCGAGTCCAACATCGTGGACCTGATCACCGACGGTTCGATCGACATGATCCTCAACACCCCGTCCGGCGGCGAGGCCCGCGGCGACGGGTACGAGATCCGCGCGGCCGCCACCTCTGTGGGCACCCCGATCATCACCACGGTGGCCGAGTTCGGCGCCGCCGTCCAGGCGATCGAGGCCATGCGCCAGTACGAGTGGGACGTCACGAGCCTGCAGGAGCACGCCGCGAAGCTGAAGGCGACCGCAGGTGCCTGAGCCCGCCGCTTTCGGCGCGCGGCTTGAGGTTGCCATGCGCGCGCGCGGCCAGCTGTGCGTGGGGATCGATCCGCACCCTGCCCTGCTGCAGGCGTGGGGATTGAACGACGACGCCGGGGGCCTGGAGCGCTTCTCCCTCACCGTCCTGGAGGCGGTGGGGGAGGTGGCCGCTGCGGTCAAGCCCCAGGTCGCGCTGTACGAACGCCACGGTTCACGCGGCTTGGCTGTCCTGGAGAAGGTGCTGGCCGAAGCAGCCGCTGCCGGAGTGCTGACGATCGCCGACGCCAAGCGCGGCGACATCGGCTCGACCATGGCCGCGTATGCCCAGGCGTGGCTGGGCGAAGGCTCGCCGCTGGCGGCGGATGCGGTCACGTTGAGCCCCTACCTGGGCTATGAGTCGCTGCGCCCCGCACTGGACCTCGCGGCGCAGACCGGCCGCGGCGTATTCATCCTCGCCCTGACGTCCAACCCGGAGGGCGCCAGCGTGCAGCATGCCGGCGGCAGCGACTCGGTGGCACGCAGGATCGTGCGGGCGGCTGCCGAAGACAATGCCGCCGCCGGCGCGGCCGGAATGCTGGGATCGGTCGGCCTCGTTATCGGAGCTACCGTCGGGGACGCCCCGGCCGAACTGGACCTGGACCTGGCCGCGCTCAACGGCCCGGTGCTGGCTCCGGGCCTCGGCGCACAGGGGGCCACCGGGGCTGATTTGCGCCGGACTTTCGGCCCGGCGTTCGGTCAGGTACTGGGTACGTCGAGCCGGGATATCCTCAAGGCCGGCCCGGATGCTGCCGCCCTGCGCGAGGCTGCGCTGCGCACCCTGGAGATGGTCGCCGCGTGAGCTCGGGAGCCTGCGGCGGCCCTGCCGGGAGGCATTGATTTCCCCCGGGCTTGCCGTTAGGTTCAGTGCAAGTGGAATAGCTCCAAGCCGCGGCCGGCGGCCCGCAACGATGTGGAGAAGCCAGTGAGTCTGAAACCGTTGACGGACAGTGAACGAACGGCAGCCCGCAACAAGGCCACCGCGGCCCGGGCAGAGCGCGCCGAAGTCAAGGCCAAGCTCAAGGACGGCCGCACCAGCATCTCCGAAGTCATTGAGTCGGCGAAAACCACGGAATCGATCGGCCGGCTCCGCGTCGCTGAACTGCTTGAAGCACTGCCCGGCATCGGGAAGGTCCGCGCCGCCGGGATCATGGAATCCGTCGGGATCGCACCGACCCGCCGGGTGCGCGGCCTAGGGGTCCACCAGCGCAAGGCGCTGATCGACCTGCTGGAACCGCGTTGAACTGCTATAGATGGAAAGCATGTCTGAAAAACCCCGCCTGACCGTCCTCGCCGGCCCGACCGCCGTCGGCAAGGGAACGGTCTCAACCTTCATCCGCGACCACTACCCGCAGGTCTGGCTCTCCGTTTCGGCGACGACCCGAGCCCCGCGCCCCGGGGAAGTCGACGGTGTCCACTACTTCTTCGTCTCCTCGGAGGACTTCGACAACCTGGTCGCGCAGGACGCCATGCTCGAGTGGGCCGTCGTCCACGGGCGCAACCGCTACGGCACGATCCGCAGGACAGTCGAGCAGGCCATGGCGGAGGGCAAGTCCGTCCTGCTGGAGATCGACCTGCAGGGCGCCCGGCAGGTCAAGCAGACGATGCCGGAGGCGAACTTCGTGTTCCTGGCGCCGCCGAGCTGGGATGAAATGGTCCGCCGGCTGGTCGGCCGGGGCACCGAGACACCGGAGGAACAGCAGCAGCGGCTGGAAACCGCTAAACTGGAACTTGCTGCCGAATCCGAATTCGACCACACCGTCATTAATGACGACGTCCAACGGGCGGCGGAAGAGCTTGTTTCGCTGATGGGACTCGTGCCGAACCCGCGTTAGGCACCGGAAAGACAGCGGAAAAGATTACCTACAGAATTTTTGGAGAATAAGTGTCGACCAACCTCGAAGGCATCATCAATCCGCCGATCGACTCCCTGCTGGAGACTACGGACTCGAAGTATGCCCTGGTGATCTACGGCGCCAAGCGCGCCCGCCAGATCAACGCCTACTACTCGCAGCTGCACGAGGGGCTGTTCGAATACGTCGGACCGCTCGTCGATACCAAGCTGAACGAGAAGCCGCTGTCCATTGCCCTGCGCGAGATCAATGAGGGGCTGCTGGTTTCCAAGCCGGTAGAGAAGAACGACTAGCAGGTTCGGAACGGACCTGGCGGAGCAGGCATGCGGATCATCCTTGGCGTGGGCGGCGGTATCGCCGCCTACAAGTCCGCATTCCTGCTCCGTTTGTTTAAGGAAGCCGGACACGATGTCACGGTGATCCCCACCGAGGCCGCCCTGTCCTTCGTCGGCCAGGCGACCTGGGAGGCGCTCTCCGGCCATCCGGTTTCCACCACCGTGTTCGACGCCGTCGATACCGTCAACCACGTCCGGCTCGGCCAGGAAGCGGACCTGGTGGTTGTTGCTCCGGCCACTGCGGACCTGCTGGCCCAAGCCGCTGCCGGCCTCGCCGGGGACCTGCTGACCAACACGCTGCTGGCCACCCGAGGGAAAGTCGTCTTCGTACCGGCGATGCACACGGAAATGTGGCAGCACCCCGCTACCCAGGCCAATGTCGCCCTCTTGCGCAGCCGCGGCACCGCCGTGATGGAGCCGGCCAGCGGCCGGCTGACCGGCAAGGACACCGGCCCCGGCCGGCTGCCGGACCCCGAGGACATCTACGCCTTCGCCCTGGACCAGGCCGCTGCTCCTCGGTCCGCGGCAGCAGCCAACATGCCGCTGCTGGGCAAACGCGTTGTCGTGACAGCCGGCGGGACCCGGGAGCCGCTGGATCCTGTCCGCTATCTGGGCAACCGCTCCTCCGGCAAGCAGGGAGTCGCCTTGGCCCGTGCCGCAGCCGCTGCCGGCGCCGAGGTGGAACTGGTCGCCGCGCACATGGACGTGGCTCCGCCCGAGGGCGTCAAGACCACCCGGGTGGAAACCGCCCTGCAGCTGCGGAGCGCCGCCATCGACGCCGCCGAGCGGGCGGACGTCGTCATTATGGCCGCCGCCGTCGCGGACTTCCGGCCGGCCGAAACGGCTGAAACCAAGATCAAGAAGCGTGACGACGCAGCGGACCCGGTAATCACCCTGGTGCGCAATCCCGACATCCTGCAGGAGCTGGTCCGGCTGCGCAGCGACAGCGGACAGGGCCCTGCCCTGATCGTCGGATTCGCCGCTGAAACCGGGGACAGCCGCGGCGACGTGCTCGAGTACGCCCGCCAGAAGCTCCGGCGCAAGGGCTGCGACCTGCTGGTGCTCAACCAGGTGGGCCGTGATCTCGTTTTCGGACAGGACAGTACGACTGTCAGCATCCTCCGGCAGGCCGGAGGAGAACCGCGGACATTCAGCGGCACCAAGGACGAGGCTGCCGGGATGATCATCACTGCGGTTGCGGACGAACTGGCCTAAGACGTTCCGCAGCGCAGAACCGTCGGTGCGAGCAAGTAAAGTAGGGCTGTGACTTCTTCAGCTACCCCCTTGCGGCTTTTCACGTCCGAGTCCGTGACGGAAGGCCACCCGGACAAGATCTGCGACCAGATTTCGGATGCGATCCTCGACGCACTGCTGCGCGAAGATCCCGAGTCGAGGGTCGCCGTCGAAACCCTCACCACCACCGGCCTGGTCCATGTTGCCGGCGAAGTCACCACCCAAGGCTACGTGGAGATCCCGCAGATCGTCCGGGACACGATCCTCAACATCGGCTACAACTCCTCCGACAAGGGGTTCGACGGCGCCCGCTGCGGCGTCTCGGTGTCCATCGGCCAGCAGTCCGCGGACATCGCTGCCGGTGTCTTCAACTCGTACGAGGCCCAGCACGGCATGGTCGAGGACGACTATGACGTCCAAGGCGCCGGGGACCAGGGCATCATGTTCGGCTACGCGAGCGATGAAACCGACGTTTTCATGCCGGCGCCGATCTGGCTGGCCCACCGGCTGTCCGAGCAGCTGACGGAGGTCCGCAAGTCCGGCGTCCTGCCGTACCTGCGCCCGGACGGCAAGACCCAGGTCACGGTAGGGTACGACGGCGACAAGCCGGTTTCGGTGGAAACGGTCGTGGTCTCCACCCAGCATGAGGCCGGTGTGGACCTCGAGCATCTGCGCCGCGACGTTGCCGCCAAGGTGATCGAACCGGTGCTGGCCGGTTCGAACCTGGAGGTCTCGAATGTGCGCCACATCCTCAATCCGAGCGGCGAATTCGTCATCGGCGGCCCGGTCGGCGACGCCGGCCTTACCGGCCGGAAGATCATCGTGGACACCTACGGCGGGATGGCCCGCCACGGCGGCGGCGCCTTCAGCGGCAAGGACCCCTCGAAGGTGGACCGCTCGGCAGCCTACGCCATGCGCTGGGTCGCCAAGAATGTGGTGGCCGCAGGCCTGGCCCGGCGCGCGGAGGTCCAGATCGCGTACGCCATCGGCATGGCCCGTCCGGTGGGCATCTACGTGGAGACCTTCGGCACGGAAACCGTGGATCCGCTGCGGATCGCGGACGCCATCCACGAAGTCTTCGACCTGCGGCCGCTGGCGATCATCAACGACCTGCAGCTGAAGCGTCCGATCTACCTGCAGACCGCCGCGCATGGCCACTTCGGCCGCGAGCACCACAACTTCACCTGGGAACGGACCGACCGGGCGGACGCACTGCGCAGCTACTTCAACGCCTGAGCTCTGTCCCGATGCCGCAGGATCCAGGCGCGGACCAAGCCGTCCAGCTCTCCCTGCTGCAGGGCTTCGGCGCGCCGGCACAACCACCGGGGATGCCTCAGCCGGCGGCCGAGGACCCGGTGGCGGAAGTGCTCATCGAATCCGCCGTCCCGCACCTCGACCGCGCCTTCGACTATCTCGTGCCGGCAGAACTCGCCGCGGAGGCGGTGCCGGGCGCAAGGATCAAGGCACGCTTCGGTGCGCAGGAAGTCACCGGCTTCATCACGCGGCGCAAGGCGGAGGCGGCCGAGGGCATCAAGCTGAGCCGGCTCGCCAAAGTGGTCTCCGCCCAGCCGGTGCTGACGCCCCAGCTGCTGCAGCTCGCCAACGCTGTGGCGAGCCGATACGCCGGCACGCTCAGCGACGTCGTCCGGGCCGCGATTCCGCCCCGGGTCGCCCGCGTGGACAAAGAGTTCCCGCAGGCCGCGGAGCCTGCAGAAGCCGGAGGACAGGGCGGCGCGCGGGAACAGGGGCCGCATCCGGAGCTCTGCTTTGCCGGGTACCCTGCGGCAGGATCGTTCCTGGCGCACTTGGCCGCGGGCGGGTCCCCGCGGGCGGTACTGTCAGCGCACAAGTCCTACGGCGCCGCAGCATGGGCCGCCCAGCTCTCCGCCGCCGTCACAGCCATGCTCAGCAGCGGCCGCGGCGCCGTGGTGGTGGTGCCGGATGCGAAGGACCTGGCGATGCTGGGTGCCGAACTTGAGCGGAGCATCGGTGCCGAAGCGTTCGTCCGGCTCACCGCCGAAGACGGGCCCACTCCGCGCTACCGCAACTACTTGAAGCTGCTGCATGGTCACGCCAAGGTGGCCATCGGAACCCGTTCCGCTGCATTCGCGCCCATGGCGGAGCTGGGGCTTGTCGCGATCTGGGAGGACGGCGACGACCTGCACGTCGAACAACGCGCGCCCTACCAGCACGCCCGCGAAGTCCTGCTGCTGCGCGCCGAACAGGCCGGCTGCGCAGTGCTGCTGGGCGGGATCAGCCGCAGCACCGAGAGCCAGCGCCTGGTGGAAACCGGCTGGGCGCAGCCGCTCCAACCGGAACGATCTGCCGTCCGGGCGGCTGCCCCGCGCGTGGTCAATACCGCCGACTCCTTCCAGCAGGAACGGGACCCGCTGCTGCGGCACGCCCGTCTGCCCCAGGAGGCATGGCGCGCGGCCAGGGAGGGGCTGGAACGCGGCCCGGTACTGGTGCAGGTGGCCCGGACCGGCTTCGCGCCGGCCATCGCCTGCCAGGACTGCCGCACGCCGGCCCGCTGCGCCCAGTGCCAGGGGCCGCTGGC
>NZ_ANPE02000093.1 GCF_000328305.2 Arthrobacter crystallopoietes BAB-32
TCGACAGTGCCCTCAGGGTCCAGCCCCGCGGCAACGGCCGCCGATAATACTTCGGCGGGCGACGGATCCTCGTCGTAGGCACAGATGATGCCTGGCAGCTGCGGGCTCGACAACGAAACGGCTGTGGAGCCGCCCCACCTAGTGACGATCATTTGGGCGGAACTTACCACGGAGCGCCTCCTTCGCGATCGTGCACCAGTTTCCCATGGCTGCCCTTGCCGCTACCAGTGGGTTGGTATCCCAAATTCGCCAATAGCCGCCTGAACTTCTTGATATCCATCGAAGGGTAGTCGCTGCTTCCCACAGGTTCTCCCCGTCTTCAATTTCTATCGATTGCCCTCGAGGACTTTCCATGATTCAACTCTTGCAGCGGCGAGTGTCGGCTGAAAGGGCAAAGATGAGTTTGTGGATATCCTTTTGGGCGCCCACATAACGCTCGGCTTCAGGAATGTCCGTCTACCCAGCAGGAGGAACGCATGGCCCGCGCCGCGGAGCCGGAACCGCGGATCAACGGCACCAACGCGGAGATTGCCGCGTGGCTGACCTCGCCGGCCGTCAACGCCCCCGAATTAGCCGATGACATCCGGTTCTCGGTCGTGCTTTCGTCCCTCAACCTCCCGCCGGGGCGGGAAGACATCGACGACCTGTGGGATGGCAAAGTCCACCTATCCTGGCTGGGAGGTCCCGCCGTCGGACCTGTGCCCGAATGGCCACAGCGGCGCGACGGTCGCAAGCTCTCCCACGTCGCCGCGATCCACCTGGGTGAGGTCGCCGCCGTCGTCGAGAACAAACACCGGGCGGTGTGGGGATCGGGAATGCCGGATCCTGCCGACGCAGGCCAATCGCTGCCGGACGCGGGCGTCCTGGAGGTCTTCCACGATTGCGAGACCTACGGTTTTGAGCCCGCGGACCGGGATGCCCAGGCGTGGCTGGTGCGGTGGGTGCCGGAGCCGGACGGCACCGTTGCGGAAGCGCCGGCCGGCGCGGAAGCCCCGACGGATGTCTGCCAGGTGGTGATTCCCTCGGCGTCCCTCAGCCTCCGCTCGCCGGAAGACAACCTGGCACTGCCCGAAACGGACTTCATCCGGATCGAGGACGCCCACGACGCGATCCTGGACGCGTGGCAAAGCTACTACAAAGCCGGCCGCGAGAAGGTCTACCTCCCGGTGTCGCACCTCTATGGGCACAGCTGGAAAGGTATCAGCGAGGCCGTCGACGTCCTCAACGCCGTGCTCCCACTGGACGCCGGCGACGGGCACGTCCTGCTGCTGGACCTGGAAAGCTGGACGCATCTGGAAGGCTGGTTCGGCGACGCCGGGCATCTGGAGGTGTGGATGCGCCGTTCGGACCTGGCCGGCCGTGACTTCGGCAAAGCCTGGTGCCTCGTCCGGATGGGCTGACCCGGCCAGCGGCGGGACGGGCAGCACCCTTGACAACGTCAACGACCAAACGTTTCACTTGATCTACTTTGTTGGGGAAAGTTGGGGGAGATCCGTCATGGATGGATCGTGCGATACGTACGAAAAGAGCATCCGGGCCACCTGCACGGTCGATGACTGGCAGGGCGGCATCGCCGAGCTGTCCGCACCTGCCGGCAGGGATCGTGTCTGCGTTGCCGCCTACCTCGGCGGCCTGTTGGTCATTGGTCTGGCCGTCGCCGCCCTGTATTTCCTCTTCGGACGCTAACGACGGCGGTCCCGGCCGCGAGTGCGTACGTCGTCTCTTCTGCTAAATCTTCTCGCGCGCAAGCTTAATCACCCAGGCCGGCGTTTCGCGGCCAAGGCGGCGGTCAAGGGGTCTCGCGGAGCTTGGCGGCCTCGAGCTTCACCCGGCGCTCTGCACGGGACAGCTGTCGCCTTCATTGCATTATGCAGGCAATCACCTGCATAATGGTCGGGTGGGAACGGACGAGATCTTCAAGGCCCTGGCCGACCCGGGCCGTCGTCGTCTGCTGGATATGCTGCACGAGCAGTCGGGCCTGACGCTGGGCGAACTCTGTGAGGGACTGGACATGCGCCGCCAGTCCGTGAGCCAGCATCTCGACCTGCTGGAGGCAGCAGGCCTGGTGACCTCGGTGCGTGATGGCCGGCGGAAGCTGCACTACCTCAACCCGGTTCCCATCCACGGAATCCAGCGCCGCTGGATCTGGAAGTTCGAGGAGCCACGACTCGCCGCCCTCGACGCCATCAAGCAACGAGCAGAGGAACACTCAATGACCGCATCGACGACGAACCCTGTTCCGGACTACGTCTACACAACGTTCATTCGCGCCACCCCGGAGCAGGTGTGGAGCGCCCTGACCGATCCTGAGGTGTCTGGCCGATTCTGGGGGCACTCCCAGGTCTCCGATTGGCAGGTCGGCAGCAGGGTTGACCACGTCCGCCTCGACGGCTCGGGCATAGCCGACGCGTCCGGCCGGGTGATCGAGAGCGAGCGCCCGCACCGTCTTGTATTCGGTTTCGACGACCCGGCGCGCTTTGACGACCCCACCTTCGAGCCGAGCGTGGTCGCGTTCGAGATCGAGCCCGGACGCGGCATCGTCAAGCTCACGGTGACCCACACGCTGCTGGCAAGCATGGATGACTTCCGCGGCGTCGGCCAGGGTTGGCCGGCAGTGCTGGCCAACCTCAAGACGCTGCTGGAGACCGGCGACGTGCTGCCGCAGGAACCATGGGAGTTCCACGCAGAAGAACGCGCCGCCAACATGGCAAAGAACGGCTAAGCTACCGCACGCGCGCGACGCCAGTCTGCTCAGCCGCCCCTTCCCGCTCGGGTGCAGCAAGGTCTGGAACATGTCAGCGAGGCCGAGCAGGATCAGCGCATCTCCTGCCGTCGTCAGCCCTGTAGCCAGTACTATGTTCAAGCCGCGCCTTCGCCCCGTGCAGGCTTCGCCGTATCCGGAATTGCCGGGCGGACGCTACTTCTGGCCGTCCTGATAAACATCCGGAATTCCATCGGCGTTGGCATCAACGCGTTCTTCAGCTTCGATCCTGCGGTACTGTCGGTTCCTGGTCGACAGGACCATGGCTGCCAGCAATGCCGCGAGCACCGAGGCGCCCAGCACCGCCACCTTCGCGTGGTCATTGGCAGCGGTGCCCAGGCCGAAGCTGAGTTCGGCCACCAGCAGCGAGACCGTGAAACCGATGCCCGCGAGCAGCGAGATGCCCAGCAGGTCGACCCACCGGAAGGATGCGTCAAGCCGTGCCCGGGTGAGCTTGCCCATCAGCCACGTCATGCCCAGAATGCCGATGGGCTTGCCCAGGACCAGCCCGGCAATGATGCCGATGGCCACCGGATCCGAGAGCGCCGAGGCCAGTCCCCCCGCGCCTCCGATGGCCACACCGGCCGAGAAGAAGGCGAAGACCGGCACCGCGAATCCCGCGGAGACGGGACGGAAGCGGTGTTCGAAGATCTCGGCCAGCCCCGGTCCGGCCTCGGGCCCGCCGCCGGCCTGGCTATGCAGCACGGGAATGGCGAAGCCCAGCAGCACGCCGGCTACGGTGGCGTGGATGCCCGAGGCGTGCAGCAGTGCCCAGGCCACGATGCCGATCGGCAGGAGTATAAGCCAGGCTGCGGCCGGCTTCAGTCCGAAAAAGCGCCGGAACTTCTGGGCCAGGAGGGTGTAGACCGCGACCGGAATGAGGGTCAGCAGCAGCTCCGGAACATGGATTTCCTCCGTGTAGACAAAGGCGATGATGGCGATTGCTATCAGGTCGTCAACCACAGCCAGGGTCAGCAAAAAGATCCGCAGGGCACTGGGCAGGTGGGAACCGATCACTGCCAGTACTGCCACAGCGAAGGCGATGTCTGTCGCCGTCGGCACTGCCCAGCCTCCCCGCGCTTCCGGATCAGACCAGTTCCACGCCACGTAAATGAGGGCAGGAACGACGACGCCGCCCACCGCCGCGGCGACCGGCACCATTGCTTTCCGCGGGTCCCGAAGGTCGCCGGCCACGAACTCGCGCTTGAGTTCCAGGCCGACCAGAAAAAAGAAGATCGCCAGCAGGCCGTCCGCAGCCCAGGCGCCCAGGCTCAGTTCAAGATGCCAAGGCTCGTATCCGACTTTGAAGTTCCGGAGCGCGAAATAGCTTTCGGACCAAGGGGAGTTCGCCCAGATGATGGCGATCGCGGCCGCTGCTACCAGCAGGGCGCCACCGACGGTTTCCTTGCGCAGAATTTCGCCGATGCGCAGCGCTTCGGCGTAGCTGCCGCGGCCTGCGACCGGCGGTCCGTGCGGTTCGGGTGAGTGGCTGGAGGACGGCATGATGCTCCTTTTGGGAGGGGTCGGGTCAGTTATTTGCCGACCAGACTTCCCGGCACACCTTCTTGCACTTTAGCCGTCGTAGCCACGCTGTCCCAACCGCTCGCTGGCTCCCAGCGGTGTCACGCTGAGCGCGTGGTGCTTGATTTCCCCGTCCCGCAGGACAACAGACGGCTCGGAGGTCAGAAGCTGCCGGAAGCGGGGCCAACGGGAGGAGACCAGGGCCGCCAATGGGACGCGAGCGACGGCGGCTCCCGCGGTGGGTGCCCCGGAAGAGTTCGCGCGTGTGACGGCGGTGTCCCTAACGCGGCGGGTAGGGGAAGGCGGGATAGACGTAGCCCGGAGTCCAATACGGTGCGTAGCCATAGTAGCTGTAGACGTTCTCGTAGAAGTCCCGCTCCGCGACCAGTTCCGGGTTGTAGACCGGTGCGCCCGCTACGTCGTCCCGTCGCTGGGTGACATGGACCTCGTCGGCGCTGATGTGCGAGACCGCGTCGACGGGGATGAAGGATTTTGTTTGGCCTATCCCCAGGAATCCTCCCGACGCGACGACGAGGAAGCGCACCTTGTTCTCCTCCGGGTCGATCAGCAGATCGTCGATCTTCCCGAGATCTTCTCCGTCCCTCGCCTTCACGTCACGGCCGCGGATGTCCTCATCATCCCCGGAGACGGTTTGGGCGGTGTCGCTGAGCTTCCTCAATTCTGCCATTTTGTCTTCAGACATGACCTGATCTCCTATCCATCATCTGGCACCAGTCCGCGGGATTCGCGACCGGGCTCTGCCGCTTGTCCAGGCTTCTCCTCCGTGGAGACGGGTGCATCACTAGTAGCCGGTTCCCTCCAGCAGGCTGACCTGGCTGGCCACAATGCAGGTCTTGTCCTCCCACTCCTGGTGCAGCGTGTCGTCCAGATCGATGCCGGCGGTCTCTTCCAGCCTGGGCAGCTGGATGTTCCGGTAGACGGTTCCGGTGATCTGGACGATTTGTCCGGGTTCGACCTCCGGTAGTTGGTCGTCGTGAACCACCAGCAGGGGATCGACGGTTGTGTCATCAGTACCGGCGATCGTGAAGGACAACGGCGAAATGATTTCGTTGACCTTTGCGGAAACTGTGACCGATTCGCCGTCCCCGGCCTCTTCGGCCTCCTCTACGGTGTCTCGAATGACATCAGGTTGGACCTCTTCGACGTCGGTACCGGTTTCCGGTCCGGCCGTATCGTTGCCGCAGCCGGATACGGCAAGGGCAGCCAGGGCGAGAGCTGCCGCTGCTTGTCGCGTTCGACAGGGTTGATGCGTTCTCTTGCCATAAGACATGACGGATCTCCTTCTTCCCGCCCCATTCCCGGTGCGGGACGGAAGCAGTGTGGGGATGTTCGGGGACACTGTCGCGATCGGCCGGCGCCGAGGACCAGAGCCGGGTTGATGCGCAGTCGTTTCATGGATTCCGTGGTGGGATGCGCCGTGGAATGCCCGGCGAGGCCTGGCGGCCCAGGTGCCCCGAAATGCGGTAGGCGCCGGCGCAGGAGAGCAGGAAGCCGGCTGCGCCGATGATCAGCAGCTGGGTGCTGATTCCAACAATCACGAGGGCTAGCCCGGCCAAAACCGTCAGCATGGGGAGGAATCCCGGCCGCGTTCCAGCTCGCGGGCCAGTTCCGGATCCTCATTGGCAAACTGGTCCTCGAGCTCTTCAATGGACCTGCGCTCTTCTTCCGATAGCGGCATGGCCATCGTGCCTTCCCTTCCGGAAAGTCCGTCTACTCCGCAGCGGGGACGTCGGGGTTCGCTTCAACCCTGTCGACCTTGCGGTGGTAGCGCATACCGGCCTGGCCTCCGACGACGGCTGCAGCCAGCGTAATCAGCGCGACTGCAACCAGGAGGATGATTCCACCGGCCGTCATGCTCCCTTCGTCCACCGGTACACGGGGAAGGCTGTCGAGCCCGGCAGGCGCGGTCGATTGCAGGCCTGTAACCGCTGCGAGGATCGCTACGAGGACGGAAATGACGACTGCCCACAGCCACACCGCAAGCCCTTGTTTGGCGCCGTCGAAACGCGCCATGCGGCCGGCGACGTAACCCCCGCAGTAGTAGGCGATGAACAGCACAACCGCGAGCGTGATCGCTCCGACGATGCTGACAGTCTGCAGATTCTGCCGTGCCTGTTCTGCAAGCTGGCCGGGATCAAAGGTGCCGGTGGCGCCGAACAGTGCGGCAAGAGCGGTGGCCACCGCGCTCAGCAGCAGGAACACGCCGGTTGCGGTCATCCAGCCGAAAAATGCGGAGCCGAACTTCATGCCGCCGACTCTGGTTTCACCGGCAGTTTTCTCGTGGCGGTGCCAGGCGGGGAACCTGGCACCTGCGGTATTTGCATTCATGACTTTGTCTCCTTCTGGCGGTCATCGCCTCAAGCAACCGCGGCACCAGGTAATAGTTGGCCGCCGCTGCGGCGGTACGCCCGGCGGGGAAGAGGCCGAACGCGCCGTTGCGTCGCAAACTGTCGTGGATAGGTGAGGGAACGGATGCACACGCCTGTGTCCTGACGATTCACCCCGTGCGGCGCCGGCCCCCGGTGCTCGCAGACCGGCGAAACTGGCCCTGCATGCAAAGCGCCTGGCATGTGAGCTACGGGTAGGCATTTGCCCGCCTTGTTCTGCTGTGGCTTCATTGCGGAGCCGGGCGTTCCGCGGCTTCTTGCCGCAGCCCCCACGCCGTGTCCCCTGAGTCGAAATGGCTCCTACTAACCACGCTAGGGCGACCCCCGGGCCGGGACAACCCGTGTTATTCACCCGTGACTGCGCCCGAATCATTCTTGACGCGACTGTAACGGGAACGGTGCCGACTTGGTCCTGTTGTCCGGGCGGGGGTCGTCGTAGGATTACCGGAGCCGCCGGCAAAGAGGCCGGCAGCGGGAGGGACGGCCCCCGCTGCAGAGAGACGGCAATGTCAGGGGAAGAGCTGCATGAACTCGTTGGAAGTGATGTTCCCGTCCGGAGACCTGCCCCGGCAGGACCGTACAGGAGGCGTTGATCCCATGGTCCCCAGGCCGGAGCTGGCGTGCCTGCCGGTGGATGCGGCGCTGGCCCGGACTGTGGCAGAGCATGTCCACTGCGGGGAACCGATGCACTTGGTGACTGCCGCCGATCTGCCCATCACCGCGCCGCTCATGGTGCTGGCGCCCGGAACTGTTCCGCCGGAACCGCCGGCATCCGACACCTGCATCTACCGGTGTGCCTGCGGGTTCACGCTCGATGCACGGGATCCTCTTGCTTAGATTCCCCGAAAGTCCGCCCACCTGCGCTGTCTAGCTAATGGCAGAGGCGCTGTAGCGGCGGGACGGCGCGAGCGCCCGCCGCCGCTGACCGCGTTGGTTTCGGGCCGGGGTTCGAAGACGGCCCCGGGGTGCGGGACAACCTCGTCCTTCCCGAGGGCCAGCCGGTCCATCAGCACGGGGGTGAACCGCTCGTACATCCTGGGGAGCCAAACCGTGCACCGGGACCAAGTCGCGCTGGAACGGAGTGGGCAGCGCCCGTGGCAGGAGGATGGCAGGAAGGTCGCAGGTGATGCCGGATCCTACCGCGACCTCAGGCGGGCTGGTCATGTTGTGAGGTCGCGGCGGCGGAGCAGGAGGGTGGCGCCGAGGGCGAGGAGGACGACGGCGGCGGCCATCGTGAGCGCCGGGGCGGCGGCGAAGTCTTCCACGGGCATGGCAGACGAGTGGCGGAAGGGGCTGAGGTCTTGGATCCAGCCGGGGAGTTGGAGGAGGTCGCCGAACTGGCCGAGGATGAGGGCGGCGGCGAGGATGCCCCAGCCCAGCGGGACGGACAGCCGGGGGAGCACTGCGAAGGCCAGCGCGGCGAGGCCGACGATGACGAGGGCGGCCGGCACGTGGGCCAGCGCGGAAGCGATGAGCAGCCAGAAGCGCCTGGCCGGGGTGGAGTCTCCGGCGAGGGTGTCCGAGAGGGCTGCGGCGAGCCCGCCGGCGAGGGCGACGGCGAGGACGGAGAGCGCGGCGATGGCCAGGTTGGTGCCGAACCAGCGGGCGCGGGAGCGGGGGAGGGCGAGCAGGATTTCGAGCCGGCCTTCTTCCTCTTCGGCGCGCAGGCGGAGCATGGCCTGGACACCGGCTGCGGCGGCGAGGACGCCGGTGATGCCGAGCAGGGCGGTGACAAACACGTCGACGGTGTTCGCCTGAATGCCCGGAACCAGCCGCTCGATCAACTGGGCGAGGGCCTGGTTGCCGGCGACGGCGTCGGCGAGCATGGGACCAAGGGCGCCGGAGAACGTCCCGAGGACGGCCGCGCCGACCGCCCAGCCGAGGATGGTCCCGCGCTGCAGCCGCCAGGCCAGTCCGGCGAGGGAGCGTCCGCTTGGGCCGGCGCTGGCGCGGCCGGGACGGTCTGCCAGCAGGCTCGCGCCGAGGTCCCTGCGTTCGCGGACCAGCACGGCCGCGGCGCAGAGCGCGAGCCCGAGCAGTGCCAGCCAGAGCAGCGGTGCGGGGTCCGCGTCGGTGAACGGCCGGGAGCGCTGGCCCCAGCCGATCGGAGAGAGCCGAGACGGCCAGGCGGGTTCGGCGCGCAGCAGCGAGGCGTCGGGCGTGCCGAAGGCGTCGCCGATGCCTCGGACCAGATAGGCCAGTCCCACGAGCGCGGCGGCGGCGCCGTTGGCTGCGCGGCCGGTCGGCATAGCTTGGGCCAGCAGGGCGGCCACGCCGGTGAAGAAGAAGCCGACGGCGCCCACGGCCAGCCCCGTAATCCAGGAGCCGGCGGCATCCAGCCCGCCCAGCACGTAGCCCCCTGCCACGGCAGCGGCCAGCAGCAGGTTGGCCGCGAGGGCGAGCAGCAGCGTCGCCAGCAGCGGGGCGGAGCGGCGCAGCGGCATGGATCCCACGAGCTCGGCGCGGCCCAGCTCCTCGTCTGCCCGGCTGTGCCGCACCACCAGCAGCGTGCTCATCAGTCCGGCGAGCACCGCGGTGAACGCATAGGCCTGGAAGAACACGAAGGCGCCGGGATCCGTGCCGTCCGGCAGGCCGCGGATGAATAGGAAAGCCGGGTTGGCGGCCGCCACAACGATGATGGCGGCGCGCTCGGCCTCGCTGCCGAACTGCGTGGCGACGGCGCTGGCGATCGCAAATCCGAGCAGGCCGAGGCCGAGGATCCAGATCGGCAGCGTGACCCGGTCCCGCCGCGCCTGGACCCGCAGCAACCCGAGGAAGGCCGCGCTCATACCCACGCACCGCCGTCGTCAAAGGGTGGGGTGATGGGAAGGCGCCATGCACGCTTGCCTCGGGCACCGCCGTCGTACAGGGTTGGAACCAACGGAACGGGAGTCGCGCTCATGGCCGGGCACCGGCGTCGTAATGGCGCAGGAACAGCGATTCCAGGGACGGCGGCGCCGCCTCCACCGCGGTGAGGCGGAGCTCGGCCAGGCCCGCGAGGACGGCCGGAAGGTCGGCGGACTCCACATCGAACTCCACCGTGTTGTCCTCGACCGCCACATCGTGCACCGCCGCGGGCAATGCCGGGAGCTGCCCGCCCGGCGGCAGCGTGATGCGGAAGCGGGTGCGCCGCAGGTGCCGCAGCTGGGCGAGCGAGCCGGTCTCCACCGCCCTGCCGGCGCGGATGATCGTCACCCGCCCGCACAGCTGCTCGACCTCGGAGAGGATGTGGCTGGAGAGCAGCACGGTGGCGCCCTCGTCCGCCACCCGGCGGATCTGCCGGCGGAACACCGCATCCATCACGGGATCCAGCCCGGAACTCGGCTCGTCCAGCAGGTACAGCCGGGCCGGCCGCGCGAATGCCGCCACCAGCGCCACCTTCTGCCGGTTGCCCTTCGAATACGAGCGCACCTTGCGCCGCGGGTCCAGCCCGAACTCCTCGACCAGCCGCTCCCGCAGCCCGGCATCCGCGCCGCCGCGCAGCCCGGTGAGCAGGTCCACCACCTCGCCGCCGGTCAGGTTCGGCCACAGGTTCACATCGCCGGGCACGTACGCGATGTCCCGGTGCACGGCCACCGGCTCCGCCCACGGATCCCGCCCAAGCACGCGCACGGCGCCCGACGTCGGCCGGATCAGCCCCAGCAGCACGCGCAGCGTGGTCGACTTGCCGGCCCCGTTCGGCCCGAGGAAACCGTGCACCTCGCCCTCGCCCACGGACAGGTCCAGCCCGTCCAGTGCCCGCGTCCGCCCGAACAGCTTCACCAGCCCGGACGCCTCCACCACCGCCGGCCTGCCCATGGGCCCACCCCTCCGTCGAGCCGAAGATCCCTTACGGCGCACACTAGCACCGCCCGGTGACAGGATCGGGATGAGCTGCTTCCTGCGAGGCCTGCCAACGGCGGCGGCACCGAAGCAGGAGCTGCGGCGGGCCGGCAAGCGGCGAGGTTACCTGAACGCCTCGCCCTGCGTCCGCTCGTCGGCCACCCGCACTCCGTAGCGGTACGCCAGCTTCCCGCCGAGCCACCCCGACACCCCGAGCATTCCCAGCCCGACCAGGCTGAGCAGGAAGCCGGTGATGCTCCAGTCCTCGTAGCCGCCCGCCAGGCGCAGCATGAAAGCGACGATGAAGAACATCGTCACGATCAGGTTGAGCATCATATGCAACGTGGCGGTGCGCCGCGCCCGCGTCTCCGGCGCCAGCTGCGAATAGTCGAGGAAGCCGAAGACGGCGGCAACCAGCGCGCCGGCAATTCCGATTCCCGTCAGCCACACTGCCCCGCGGGCAAAAGCCTCCGGCTCTGCGGTGAACATGGCCGCCACATCGAAGATCACCGCGGCGATCCAGGCTCCGATCGGGACCGTCACCAGGATCGGATGGAAGGGGTGGCCGTACGGTCCGGCCAGGCCCGTCCGGGGCTGCTTCGCCCGCTGCTGGGCTGACTGCTCTGCCATGGCTCCTCCTGGAAAGGTTTGGTGCGGCACGTGCACCGCTTATCGGGCGCGTGTCCTCCTGCGGGTCTTGCTAACGACGGCGGCGCCTGCCGTGAGTGCCCCGGCCAGCAGCAGGCGTGTGGTCATCGAGCGCCAGCCGCCGGTGGCCGCGTTGGTTTCGGGCCGGGGCTCGAAGACGGTCCCGGTGTGCGGGGCGACGTCGTCCTTCCCGAGGGCCAACCGGTCCATCAGCGCCGGGGCGAACCGGTCGTAGACGCGGGGGAGCCAGTCGTGCACCGGGACGAAGCCGCGCTGGAGCACGCCGACCATCGCCGTCGGCCGCGGCCGGTAGGCCAGCCGGACGATCTTGCGGGCCACCCGCTTCGGATCGCCCACCGGCGGCAGCGGCTTGACGTTGTGCCCGGTGTAGTTGGCCGCGTGCTGGAAGATCGGTGTGTCGAACGTTGCCGGCAGCACCACGCTGACGTGGATGTCCTTCTCCGCATGCAGCTCCTGCCGGAGCACTTCGGCCAGCCGCAGCAGCCCGGCCTTGCTCGCCGCGTAGGCGGAGACGTAGGGCGTCCCGATCCGCGAGTAGATGGAGCCGACCAGGATGAGCGCGCCGCGGCCCTGCTGGTGGAACTGCGGCAGCACCGCGCGGATGCCGTGCAGCTGGCCGGTCAGGTTCGTCTCGAGCAGCCGGCGGAAGACAGCCGGGGGAGTGGCTTCGACCGTCCCGTAGGCGTAGGCCGACGCAGCCCCGATCCACACGTCGATCCAGCCGAATTCCCGCACGGCAGCCCTGACCAACTGCTGCACCTGCGCCTCGACCGTCACATCGGCCGGCACCGCAATTGCCTGGCCGCCCAGCCGGCGGCACTCCTCAACAACGTCCTGCAGGCTGGACTCGCTCCGTGCCGCCAGCACCAGCCGGGCGCCGCGCCGCGCGAACTCGTGCGCCGTCAGCCGGCCGATCCCGCTGGACGCGCCGACAACAACCACCACGGGCGCATCGGGCTTGGGCTGCTCTGGCATGGGTCCTCCCGCTTGGAGTCTTGCCGCCTGCTCCCATCCAAGCAGCCTTCAGCCAGGCTGGACAGTGCAGGAGGCAGAATGCTGGACGTCTTGCCGGCGCGGACGCCAGCAGAGACAGGCTTCAAGAAAATCGCAGGCAGCACGGTGAACAGTGAGGTGTGGCAGGGCTCGGGCCACGAGGAAGTCCCGCGGGAAGGGCGGAAGAACATGTTCAGGGACCAGGAGTTGAAGTCGTGGGTCGTCATAGGTTCCCTGCTGGCACTCATCGCCGTCGGCTGCGGGCTCGTATTCTGGTTCACCGTGCTTGTGCCCGGAATCGAATGGCTGCACAGCCACTAGTCATCCCGCCCGGTGGGGTTGCCAGGACCAGGCTGCGGTTAGGGGCTGGTCTCCACCTGAGTGGCTACGAGTCCCATGATGCTGATGAAGATGAGGATTCCTGCGACCAGGCTGACGTAGCCGATGATCAGCCCTGCGATGGCCAGGCCGCGTCCGCCTTCTCCGGTGCGTTTGATTTGGCTCAACGCGATATGTCCCAGCACGATACCGAGAATGCTGATGAAGAAGGAGGAGATCAGGGAGGCGATGGCCAGCGGATTGGTCCTGTTCGGCTGGGCCGGAGGATAGCCTGCTCCTGACTGATTCTGCGGGTAGGGACTCGTCATGGTGTTCCCCCAAGCGGGTAGGGTTTTCCGCAGGCGCTCTGCGGAAGTGTTCACGCAACGTACCAAAGGTTGGGCGTTAATAGGGGAAAGCCGGCAAAAACCCGAATTGTTCAGCCGGCTGCGGAGGGCAGCGCTGCGGAGGGCTCTGCGGAGAGCGCTGCGGCTGCCTCGCGGGCGAGGTCGGCCACGACGGCGGCGCACACTCCGGCGGCTTCGGCCACTGTTTCTGCCGGCACACCGGAGGCCAGGGCTGCGGCGATCTGGGCGTTGCAGGCCGCCTTGGCCTGGTCCAAAGTCCATTCGGCGGCTTCAACTTCCCCGGCGCGGACCGTGACGGCGGCCAGGGCTTTCTGCTGTCCCTCCGTCAGGCCGTCCGGCCCGAAAGTCCGGGTCTCTTCTTCGACGGGCGGCACGGCCGTCGGCGACGACTCGACGTAGACCGTCGAGTCCAGCTCCGCAATCGACAGCGGCAGTGTGCTGGTTTCATTCACCGGATTCATTGAGCGTCCCTTTCCAAGTGCAGGACGCTTCCTTTCGGGGTGAAGGAAGCCTTCCTGCGCCGGCAAGACCGATCGGTCTTGTCTCTCGATCGAAGCTTATACAGCATGGGACGCGAACAGGAAATGCAGGGCTTACTTTGTAAGGGAGGACGCATCAGCGGTTCCTGCGCGAATTGTCGTATCGTATTGGCGTGTTATCCGGAACTGACGCAACCGCCGCTGCTGATGCCCGCGAGCGGGTGCTTTCCGCCGTCTATCCGCTCTTTGCGCAGCGCGGGGTCCGCGACGTGGGCATCGAGGAGATCATCCGTACGGCCGGAGTGGCCAAGGCGACCTTCTACCGGCATTTCGCGTCCAAGGAAGCCCTGGTCCTGGCCTTCCTGCAGCGGCGGCACGAGGTTTTCGGCATCAGCTGGCTGCTGGACGAAGTCGGGCGGCGCGCGGACAGTCCCGAGGAGCGGCTGCTCGCAATCTTCGACGTTTTCGGCGAATGGTTCGCCCAGGAGGACTACGAGGCCTGCTCCTTCATCCGGGTCATGTTCGAAATGGGCGCCACGGATCCGGCCGGGCAGGCCAGCATCGGCTATCTGGCTGAGATCACGAAACAGCTTGCCGGGCTGGCCGAGGAAGCCGGGCTGGAGGACGTCGGCGGGTTCGCCCGATCCTGGCGCATCCTGATGGCCGGATCGATTGTCTGCGCCGCCGAAGGGGACCGCGGGGCTGCTGCCCGGGCCAAGACTCTTGGCGGTCTGCTGATCGCCGAACACCGCCCGGAGCGGCTCCCGGAACAGGTCAGCTAACGGTCCGCGGCCGTCACCGGGACTGGGAGTACGACGGCGGTGCCTGGCGCGGGTGCCTTGGCCAGCGGCACTCGGGGTATGTGAGCAGGTCTCCTTTGCGCCAGCCTTCAGGTCCGGCACAAGGTTCTGCCCGTCCACAGCTCGGGAGCGTGGACGGGCAGTGCCTGTGGTGGGTTGGCGCAATCCGGCCGGTTAGAGCGTTCCGGTGGTGAAGTTCCAGGACGTGGTGGCTGCCGGGTTGCCGGCGAGGTCCCGGGCTGCCGAGGTGCCGCCGGTGATCCTGACGGTGTACCTGGTGTTGGAGGCCAGGGTCGCGCTCGGGTTGAGGATCCACTGGTTGGTGGTTCCGTTGCGGCTGACCACGGCCGAGATCACTGCGCCGGTCGACGCGTTCCGCAGGGTGAACGTCGAGCCGGTGATGCCCTGCATGGCTTCGCTGAACGTCGCTGTAATGTTGTTGGCCCGCCGGACTGCCGTTGCGTTGACCGCCGGCGTCCTGGTGGTGATGGTCGGCGCCGGCCCGGTGGTGAAGGACCAGCTGGTGCTGGCCAGCGGCAGCCCGGTGGTGTCCCGGATCGCCGAAGGGCCGCCGGTCAGGGTCGCGGTGAAGCGGGCATCGGCCGGCAGGTTGGCGGACGGATTCAGGGTGGCCACGCGGGTGGTGGCGTCGTAGCTCACGGCGGCGGGGATCACGGTGCCGGCGGCGTTCTTCAGGGTGAAGGTGGTGCCGCTGACGCCGGTGACGGACTTGCTGAAGGTCGCCGTGATGTTGTTGGCAGAGACCACCGCTGTGCCGCCGGAGCCCGGGGTGCGAGCCGTGACGGTCGGCGCGGCCGCCGTGGTGAAGGTCCAGCTGGTGCTGGCCAGCGCGATGTTCGCGGTGTCCCGGATGGCGGTGGTGCCGCCGGCCAGCCGGACGGTGTAGACGGTGTTCGGCGCGAGGTTGGCCGAGGGGTTCAGTGTGGCCCGCTTCGTCGCCTGGTCGTAGGTCACGACGGCGGGGATGACGGTGCCTGCGGGATTGCGCAGGGTGAAGGTGGTGCCGGAGACGCCCTGCATGAACTCGCTGAAGGTGGCCGTCACGTTGCTGCCCACGGCGACGTTGGTCGCAGCGGAGGCCGGGCCGCGCGCGGTGACCGTCGGG
>NZ_ANPE02000092.1 GCF_000328305.2 Arthrobacter crystallopoietes BAB-32
GCCACGCCGCCACCCCCGCCCACCGCGCCTCCGCTGATCGCTGCTGACGCGGACGGGCCCGCCACAGGCCCTGTCGCCCGGCAGACTACGCAGAACCCGAAGGTCAGCCTCTGGCAGGACCAGGACGATTACGCCCCCGCTGAACCTGTCCGCCCTGCCGCCCGCCGCAGCCAGGATGAGGACGAGTATGTGCGCTCCGCCTCGCTGTTCCCCGCGCAGGCCAGTACCGGAAGAGACCAGCCGGGCGACTATGACTATGACGACTATGACGACGACGAGGACAACAGCCCCCGGACGTCGCGCCTGCTGATCGGCGGCCTCCTGGCGGTCCTGCTCGTGATCGCCGTGGTCATCGCCGTCAACCAGCTCAACCTGTTCCGCAGCGGCCCGGTCGCCGGAGGAAGCCAGGAAACCAACAACTCCGCTCCGGCCACCGAGCCGGAAGGCGGCGGGGAGACCAACGCTCCGGCCGAGGAAACCGTTGAACCGGCCATCGCGGGCCTGACCCGCCTGGTACCGGACATGCCGGAGCTGGATGCGGAAAATGACGGCCGGCTCCCGGAAGCCATCGACGGCAACCCGGCTACGTACTGGACCAGCTACCAGTACAACTCGGAGGATTTCGGTGGCTATGCCTCCAACCTCGCGCTCGTCGTCGAACTCGAAGAATCGTCCAGCATCAGCTCCATCGAAATGACCCAGCTCAGCGGCAGCGGCGGCAACTTCTCGGTCATGTTGAATGACAGCCCCTCGCTGGAAGGTGCCCAGCAGGTTGCCCAGGGCAGCTTCACCGCCCAGAAGACCACCATCCCGGTACCGGAAGCGGATGGTGCTGCACCGAAGGCCCAGTACGTGATCATCGATTTCACCCAGCTGCCCCGCTGTCCAACCCGCAGGGTGGGCCGCCGTTCGGCATCCGCATGGCGGAAATCGAAATCTCCTGATCCCCTACTTCGTCACCCGGCGTCATGGCACGTAAGGGCGGAATAAGCTTGGGCTACCGCTCGTTGTGACAGGTGGCTGGGCAATCGCCAACCTTTGCGCCAGCGCAACGCATCGCAGAACAGGAAGAGGTTCACACGCAGTGAGCACAGAAACTACCCAGACCGTGCGCGACGTCATCATCGTCGGCTCCGGACCGGCCGGCTACACCGCCGCCGTCTACACCGCACGCGCCAATCTGAAGCCGCTGCTGATCGCCAGCTCCGTCGAAGCCGGCGGTGAACTCATGAACACCACGGACGTCGAGAACTTCCCGGGTTTCCCGGGCGGCATCATGGGCCCGGACCTGATGGACCAGTTCCAGAAGCAGGCCGAGCGCTTCGGCACGGAGATCCTGTTCGAAGACGTGACCGCCCTCGAGCTGGAAGGCCCAATCAAGCGGGTCACCCTCGGCAACGGCGAGACGTTCGAAGCGAAGGCTGTCATCATCTCCACAGGCTCCGCATACCGCGAGCTGGGCCTTGAGGACGAGAAGCGGCTCGCCGGCCACGGCGTGAGCTGGTGTGCCACCTGCGACGGGTTCTTCTTCAAGGGCCAGGACATCGCCGTCATTGGCGGCGGAGACTCGGCCATGGAAGAGGCGCTGTTCCTGACCAAGTTCGCCGAGTCCGTCACCGTCGTGCATCGCCGCGACTCACTGCGCGCCTCCAAGATCATGCAGGACCGTGCCTTGGCACACGAGAAGATCAAGTTCCGCTGGAACTCCGAAGTGGTGGGCGTCGACGGCATGGACAAGGTCACCGGACTGCGCCTTCGGGACACCGTCGACGGCACCGAGAGCACACTCGCCGTCACGGGCGTTTTCGTCGCCATCGGCAACGACCCCCGCGTCAGCCTGGTCAAGGACCAGCTCGAGCTGACCCCTGAAGGCACCATCGCCGTAGACGGACGCTCCTCCAGGACCTCCATCCCCGGCGTTTTTGCCGCCGGCGACGTCATCGATCCGACCTACCGCCAGGCCATTACGGCCTCGGGTTCCGGCTGTGTGGCCGCGATCGACGTCGAGCACTACCTTGCAGACGCAAGCGACCTGCCCGAGCGGGTCGCCGAAGCGGCCGCTGTCTAACACTCAACTCCAGAAAGGGAGAATGCCATGACCGCCAAAGATGTAACGGACGCCAGCTTCGACGCCGACGTCCTCAAGAATGACAAGCCCGTGATCGTCGACTTCTGGGCAGAATGGTGCGGTCCCTGCCGCATGCTGTCGCCGATCCTCGACGACATCGCACAGGAGCACGCCGGCAAGGTGGAAGTCGTCAAGCTCAATGTTGACGACAACCCTTCGACCGCTGCCCAGTACGGCATCACTTCCATCCCTGCCGTATATGTCTTCAAGGACGGCAAGGTCGCCGCGACCTCGATCGGCGCGAAGCCGAAGCAGGTCATCGAGCAGGAATTCGCTGAGTTCCTCAGCTAACTGCACCTATGGTTCCTGACGCTGCAGACCGGAGTCTGCGCCGTTCCGACACAAGCCCGCGCGTAGTAGCCCTCCGGGAGCGGCTGCTGCGCGCGGGCGTTTCCATGGCCTACCTGGCACCGGACCAGGTGAACGACCCCGCCGTCTTCGACGACCATGTGGACGCCGCCGTCAGGACCTTCCAGCAGGCCCGCGGGCTAATGGTCGACGGCG
Organism: Arthrobacter crystallopoietes BAB-32; assembly: GCF_000328305.2. Classification (GTDB taxonomy): domain Bacteria; phylum Actinomycetota; class Actinomycetes; order Actinomycetales; family Micrococcaceae; genus Crystallibacter; species Crystallibacter crystallopoietes_A. The sequence continues at coordinate 2,633 of NZ_ANPE02000092.1, forward strand.
TTGCCGGACCGGAGACGCTACGAGCTCTTTCCGAGGCGCAGTTCCGGCTCGGCGACCGCCAGCTGGCCTGGTTTCCTGGAGCCGATTTGATCCGCGGAGACGACGTTGTCGAACTGCAGCGCCAGCTGTCCTACCTCGGCTTCTATTACGGACATATCGACGGCGAATTCGGCGAACGCTGCCACTTCGCCGTGCGCGAGCTCCAAATGAACCTCGGCCTCGAAGTCACCGGAGTCTGCGACGCGCCGCTCATTGGCGCCATGGCCCGCGTCAACCGGACCATCAGCCCCAGCCAGGCGTTCTCGCTCCGGGACTACGAACACCTTCACCAAGCATCTGCCGCCCTGAAGGGGCGCGTTGTCTCGCTCGTTGCCGGGCAAGACACAACAGCGTCGGAAGCACTTGACCGGGCAAGCGGGCAGCCGCTCACGGAAAGGCTCGTCGCAGCGGACATCATGCACCGCATCGAGAGCATCCTGTCCGCACTGGGCGCCGATGTGACTGTCATCGATCGTGCTTTGCAGCTGCCTCCTACGGAGCGCGCGCAGGAGATCAAGGATTCAGCCGCCAGCCTCAGCATCTCCATCAACTGCGACTGGTTGGATCAGCCGGCGGCAAACGGCGTTTCGGCCTTCTACTGGGGAAAGCCCGAGACGGGTGAAATTCTGTCACCCATCGGACACCGCGCCGCCGAACTGGTCCTCAAGGAAGTCCTGGCCCGAACGTCGATGACCGACTTGGGCCTCCACGGCCGTAGCTGGGACATTCTGCGGCTCACCTCCGTTCCCTCCATCCAAGTGGACCTCGGTTACCTCAGCAGCCCTGCAGACAGCGAGAGACTTGCCGATCCTGTGTTTCGCCAGGTCCTCGCAGACGCTGTCGTCATCGCTGTCCAACGGCTTTATCTTCTGGAAGAGGAAGACGAACCGACCGGCACCTTGGCACTGGACGACGTCCTGCGCTTCAACCCAGGCCTTTGATTTTCACCGTGCACCGCAGGGTTCCACGTGAAACCTAGACCTCCCTATAGCATTCCCTGTCCGGCCGTTACCGCTGTTTCACGAGGAACAACCGAGGAGGAGGCACGCGCTTAGGCACGTCGGCAACCCCAGTCTGGGCGCAGCTGCAACTGCTTCTACAAGGAGAGTGCGCATCCTGAACGGCACCGAATCGTCGCGCAGATGCCGGCAGGCCGAGAAACCTCCACGTCCTGCCAGGCACGTTTTCCTGAGCCAAAAGGTGGGTAGATCGGCACATTCGTGGGCTGGCCTCCAGTCATGGGCGGCTTAGCGCGCAGCCACGGGGATTTCATACCGCAACCCAAAGGACCCGTCGTAGCAGACGGCGACATTCTTCTTCCCATTTGTTCGCGAATGTCCACTCAGGCGAAATCCAACTGCCTCGGTAGGACGCCGGGTTGGAACCAGACCGCGTACGCTCACGATTGCCAGCTCCCATTGACGGAGCACCGCTACATTGCCCGGACACTCCACCAAGAGGACGAAGAATTCCGCGTCGGCGTAAGCACACCTACCGGATCACTAGCTGGCCCCTTGCGGCCGATCGACTCGGCAGGCAGAAGGACCGGAGAGTCAACGGTCATTAGGTCTTGCCCACAGGCCGCCAGCCAGCAGTTCTTCCCGGAGTAGGGGTTTGAACATCCACGCGATTGAACCAGAATCGATGAGTAGTTGTGGGCGGAACGCCAAGCGTTTCAGCAGCAGAGCGTTCAAAAGACAACCTGCGAGATCACCCGCCCTGACCACGAGGGGCTGTGCAGGAGCAGGACCGGAAGGCCGGTACCTCCGGCCAATCATTCTGATAGCCGTAGTACTGAGTGCGCTCATATCACCACGCAGAACTCACCGTCCACGACTCAAATCCTGGCGGTTCCACGTGAAACGACCACACGGTGACTAGCCTGCAGAACCACGAATGGTACACCGCATCATGCCTCAAGTTTCCCAATTTTCGCAGGCAACCCCAGCCGTCTTCAACGACGCAAGAACGCAACACCAGGTATAAGTGAACAATCGTCCGTGACAGCAGTAGCCAGCTTGGTCCTCGAACTACCCGTCCCCATCTCGGCCCGCTGGCCGCCGCGAAACCGGCTCGGCCCACGATGTTCGACTCCCCAAAGTCTTCGGCAGATACACCCAGGTCTTCGGACTTCCCACCCGTCGCCATGGGTCTCGGATCCACTGACATGCAAGCCGCGCTCGTGGTCTTGCGCTAGCCCCACTTCAAAATTCCACTTGGCTGGGAACGCATTCGGAAGCTATAGGCACAACCGCGGCCGGCTTGCGTCCCACTTAGGTAGGCGAATCAGCGGAAATCAGGCCGACACGACATCGATCCTACGCCGCGGATGAGACAGAGATATTCGAGCGCCAGTACCTGCCTAGCAGACGTCCTCGTCGAACCCGTACAGCCGCTTGTTTATACCGTTGTTAGAGAATCACGACCCCTGTACTTACGGCTGACCGATGATCCACGTGAAACATTGCCCTCGTCGACGGACGGGGAACGTTAGCCGAGGCCTGAGCCCTATCGCGGATGAGTGGACTTGGAGGCTCCCATCGTCCCCAGTGCCTGCCGCCTGCGCTCATAGGGGGATACGCGCGAACGCACACCTCCCAATGGAGCTTTACCCTTGATGGAACTAGCAGCGCGCCCAATCTCAACCGTTCGCGGCTCCCCGGCACGACAGCGGTTCTCAAGGAGAATGATCCGGCTTCCTGGCGAACCATACCAATTGGTTCAGTACAATCCGGCACGTCTACGGCTGCAAACTGCCATCCATTCCCGAGAGTTTCACGTGGAACCGTTCCGCGCCAGATACACGTTCAAGCAGCGAGTAGTTGCTGCAGACCGGGTCAAGGCCCTGCCCTGGGATGAACTGAAGCAGTACGGTCGTAAAATCAGCCCGGCTCAGCTGCCCGGACTACCCGCATATGAAATGAGCGGTGGATTAGAACTGCATGCTGCCAAGCAGACAGGCTGACAGCTTTAGTCCATAAACACGGAGAGACGGAAACTCAGTGTTGCTGAAACCCCTCTGTCGACGAACTCCACACTGTGCACTGCCCCCTTGGCAGCACTACGCCAGGAACTGGCCGCATCAACGATGAATTAACAAGGCGGAGGCGTACCAGACAAACACCGCAAGCAGTCACGTCCTCTCTACAAATTCCCGCGGCGGGGACGGCCCGCCGGCACAGATATGGGGCGGTTCGGCTGCCAGTAGCGAACTGCTGACATCGGTAGGGGCTTCCTGACAAATATGAACGAGCTCTCTTCATGGATCTGGGTAGTTTGGAGATGTCCAGCACGTCAGTACACAAAGGCCAATAATGATTCGGCCGCCTGCAAGCGCTGTTTCACGTGGAACTATGGTCGCCCTGGCGGGACCCTCTCGTCAGCCTGTGCTCCCCGCAAATCACTCCCGGCGCAGCGGCCGCAACCTCCGTGCAAGGCACACTATCGAGGTTCGCTGCGGTCAATATCGTAGTGCCCGTACCCGAAAGACGCGGGCTCCAATTCGGATAATCATCGGAAAATTCCTCCGAAAGAGAGTGAAACTGAGCGTTGGGTCAACGTCCTGCATTTCACTTCGGCGAACCCATGAACCTGCGAAATTGGGACCGGGCCAGGAGGGCTTGACGTTGAGCCCAAGCCGATTGCCCGGCCAGTCTTATCCTCCTGATCGTACGAAGTCCGGCAACGATTCGAAGGTCTCATACCGCCACCACGGCTCAGGTACGGCCAAGGCCGGGATCGTTGTTTCACGTGGAACCATCCAGGCGTCCGACGCGCACCCACTCAACCGGGCGTGTGCCGCCGGCATCCAGTATCACTTGACCTGTTCACTCGATATTTGTAGGCGCTTGGGCATAGCCGAGACATTCATGCCGCCTCTGACCGCCAAACTGCCGAATCGGGTTTGCCAAGACTCATCGCGGTTCTCTTCTTACGAAACTCTCTGTTGCCGAATAGTGGGGAATGATAACGCTAGTCTGCGTTGTTGGTCGGCTGACGCTACCGCGTGGACTCCGGACCTCATCACTTCGTGGACGTTGAGAATCGCCACGCACCTGGACTACCGCTACCAACAGGCGCTAGTCGCCAGTCTGGAGACGCTCCGCGCTGGCTCCCAGCCGCCGAGGGTCTGATGGTGCCACTGGACAGTTCTCAGTATCTAGCGTCGTCGGGTCATCTTCGGGCGTATAGCCAGGACAAAATAGGTAGCCGGGACCGGGTAAGTGACTAATGAAGAGAACCACAAGTTCCTTGCTCATCGTCGGTTCCACGTGAAACAACAGCCCGAACAGGACCTGCCAACCGACACGGGTCCATGCACCAATTCTCGCTACTCACCCGCCCTTCAAGCCGAACCACCATAAGACTGCGAAGAGCATGGATCATGCCCCAAAGAATGTGTCCACACCAGACAAATATCATCGCTCCGAGACGCGGCGCTCTTTAGCTACCGTGGCCATCATCGTTCCAAATGGTTCAGATCCTATAGGCGCACCTGTACGGGACGCCGCTCTGGGCCAACCCTGTTTTGAGGAACCATTCAGAGGCGCATCCTCTCGCCTTATCCAATTTGCACATTACGGAATATGGACGAAAGCGGCTGAACGACCAAGGAGTCACAATAAGCTTGGCTCTGGGTGGCACTGGTGAGGCGGAGGGATGGGGGTTCCGGTGCCCTCACGCGAGCTTGTTGTGCTCCGTACGACATCCAAAACCAGGGCTGAGCTAGTCCGGGATGCCTCAGCATTCAGTGGCGTCACCACCGCTGTTTCACGTGGAACCGCACCAGCGCGCAAGAGACTCCTGTTGCCCCACGTCCGTTATAGGGGCACGGATGACTGTTCAGGAACGATGAGAGTTGCGGAGACTGCGGGTCTGCCAGCGCAGCAATTGGCCGTCTGTTGCAGGTACTGCCACGGAATCGAACGCCGAATCTGGACGCTTCGGTTCAGATCGCTCCGCAGCAACGCACGAAACGCACCTCCGATTCTCCGTCTCTGATGAGGTACATCTCTACGTAAGTCGAGACAGACCAAACCGCGATAACATCATTTTCACGCACCTTAGCCGTAGCCACCTGTAACCGACTCATGGACGCGAAACTCTGTCGGTCGGTCGCTCCCCTGGTCCGCACGACACCAAGCTCCAGGGAGAACCCCAAGGGGTTTCGCCGCCGGCCATTTATCACCTGCTGTGACGGGACCGCCCAAAAACCCTACTCGACAGGCTCTACAACGTCGATCTGCTGATCATCGGTGACTCCTCCCCGTCGGCATCTATCCCGAGTCAACAACCCACCTGTACGCGAACCTGGTGAAACCACAACCACCGGTCCCACCGGAGATCGCGGCCGAGTCGTGCCCACTATTGAGCCCACAGCCTCACGAGCCGCGCCGTAGCCGACTCTCTGGACAATCGGTCCACGCACAAGGCCCGAACAATCAATCTCAGACGTGTCAGTATGTATAGCCTGCGCGGAGACCACGACTGCGCGCCACTGTTGTCACTACTCCGAGTAGCCGGCGGTGAACGCGATCAAAGAATTTAGACTGGTAGCGCCCGAGCGTTAATCAGGGTTCTCCGTAGCGTACTGTGTAACGAGGTGGTGTGCTGTCTCGCTACATCATGGACACCGGACCTCGACACTTCTTGGACGTTGACTCTTACGACACTGGATACCCATACAGTCGGTACCGAAACCACCGGCGGAACAGCCAAGACTTCAACCAGGCAACTGCTACCAGTCCCGCACCAGCTCCACGGAACACCGTTACCAGCTACACCGCTTGCTCGACTACACCTACAAAGAATCCAAGGCCTGCTCATTCCTATAGATAGCCCATCTGGTCCTTCGCACGGGGTTGGTCGCCAAATCGGGCCCGTACCTAGCGAATGTCGCTATTCATTGTCTGGGCAGTCGAATAACCTGCGGAAGGAAGGATTGACCGCTCGTTCTGCAACCGGTCTCGTTCCACGTGAAACGAGGGTAGACCGTGCAAGCGCTGGTCCACCTAGACTAGATGCAGAAAAGGGGTGGGACCGTTACGGTCCCACCCCCAGGTCTGCCCTAGGTCTGTATTCGTTCAGTTCTCCGAAGGATTCAGTACGCCCATGATCCGATTTAGGTCATCGACACTGGCGAACTCAATGCTAACCCGCCCCTTCTTGGCGCCGAGCGTGATCTTGACGCTCGTGTCCAACCGGTCGGAAAGTGAGTTTGCCAAGAAATCTAGACGCTCGTGGCGCGCCCCCAAGCGAGGCTTGTTCTCGCGCTTGGGCCGACGGAGGCCATCGCTCAGCGCAACTATCTCTTCAGTTGCCCTCACCGAAAGACCTTCGGCGACAATCTTTTGTGCCAACTTTTCCATTTCCGCGGGATCGGCCAACCCTAGCAACGCGCGCGCATGACCAGCGGACAAAACGCCCGCGGCTACCCGTCGCTGTACCAAGGGCGGTAGCTTCATCAGGCGGATCATGTTGGAAACCTGGGGACGCGAACGGCCGATCCGATCCGCCAGCTCATCATGGGTACATCCGAAATCGTCCAAGAGCTGCTGATACGCGGCGGCCTCTTCGAGCGGATTCAGCTGGCTACGGTGGAGGTTTTCGAGCAGGGCGTCTCTAAGGAGATCGTCGTCCGAAGTTGACCGAATGATTGCCGGAACTGCTTCCAGCCCTGCTTGCTGAGCTGCGCGCCAACGCCGTTCACCCATGACAAGCTCATAATCATGGTCGTTCTGCTCAGAGGAAGGGCGCACAACAATAGGCTGAAGGATCCCGATCTCGCGCACCGAGTGGACAAGCTCCGCCATGTCCTCTTCGTCAAACACGGTTCGAGGCTGCCTGCGGTTCGGATGGATAGAGCCGACAGGGACTTCGGCGAACCGCGCTCCCGGCACCTCGACGAGAGTTTCACGTGAAACAGCAGCGTCGTCCGCCTGCTGTAACGGGTCACTTTGGGCAGTATCGCTGACAGCGGTCATCGCCCCTTCTGCTGCTACCTCATCGGCAATCGCCGCTGGAGCCTCAACATTTGACGGTTTCTTCCCATTGCCCGCACTTCTGCTCTTTACAGGATCCTTGCCGCCCGATCCCTCGTTCTGGCTCGCGCCTTTGCGTGTCGGCGCCGCTGGCTTTCGGGGGGCTCGCAAAACCTCAGCCACTTGGGAAGCCGAGGAGGCTCCCCTTCGCGCTGTAGTCCCAGCTTCCGATTCATCAGAGACAGGACGAGCCGCCGCGGGGAAGAAAACATCAACGGGACGCCCCTTAGGCTTTGCCCCTTCAGATTCGACCGCCTCTTCCGTGGCGACAGACGAATTGGGGATTAGAGCGCCTAAGCCCCTGCCCAAACCGCGGCGTTTCTCACTCATCAAGGATCCTTCCTAAATGCACAACTGTGGTTGTGCATCGTTGCGACCTAAGCAGCAATTCTACTGGCCGCACTCGCTGACCAACTGGAACTCAGGCACCGCGTTCTGCGATTTCGGCAGCAGCCTCTTGGTAAGACAAGGCGCCGCTTGAAGAAGGGTCATAGGTGATGACAGTCTGCTGGTAACTGGGCGCTTCAGAAATTCGGACGGATCGAGGAACGACGGCGCTGAGTACCTGGTTCGGGAAGTGCTCCCGTACCTCTGCCGCAACCTGTGCGGCAAGGTTGGTGCGCCCGTCGTACATCGTCAGCAAGATAGTCGAGACGACGAGATCTGCGTTCAGATGCTTCTGGATCATTTCGATATTGTTCAGAAGCTGGCTCAAGCCTTCCAAGGCGTAGTATTCGCACTGAATTGGAATGAGCACTTCCTGGGCAGCAACAAATGCGTTCACCGTGAGCAAACCAAGGCTCGGCGGGCAGTCAATGAAGACGTAGTCAAGACGTTCCATACCGGCTGCTTCGCGTTCCCGGGCGTATACCTCGATGGCGCGGCGCAGGCGCTGTTCCCTCGCGACCAGCGACACCAACTCGATTTCAGCTCCTGCGAGGTGGATTGTCGCCGGGGCAACGATCAAGTTCTTGATGTCAGGGCAGGGAGAAACAACCTCTGCGAGAGGCAAGTCGTTAATGAGGACGTCGTATATGCTGTCGACTTCCGCATGATGCTCGACACCGAGGGCGGTCGACGCATTTCCTTGCGGATCGATGTCGACGACCAGGACGTTGAGACCCGCGGTAGCGAGGGCAGCTGCCAAGTTGACAGTCGTGGTCGTTTTACCGACGCCGCCCTTTTGGTTGCTGACCGTAAGCAGACGTGTCTTTACGGGCCGGGGCAGCTCACGACCACGTAGCCTCTCCCGGCGACGGGTTTCGTTGGCGAGTTCCCGTGCCAGTGGAGTGCTCTCGTCGATCGTGTCCATAACGTTGGTAACCGTTACCTCTGCTGTCTGTGTATGGCCGGCGTCGTGTGTTTCACGTGAAACGGCAAAGTCATTCACTGCTAGCAACCTCGATTAGTTGATCATGAGAGTTGGAAGCCCTAGCGCACGACTGACTGGCAGCATCAGACTTAGTCGACTGGTATTGCACCCGAACCGTTCACTTCCGTTTTCTCGTGGCCTCAGTGTCTCTAGCCTATCCGCACATCTCGGCCGCGGTGTTCCAGCGCGCCGCGAGCCCGAAACCAAGTCATCTCAGAACAACGGTATTCAGCGGCCAACCACTATGCGCACAACCGTCGTCGGCTCCTCAAGCAGTGCGGAACCAACAGTGACAACCGTGGTCTCAAGCCCGCCCAGTTTGCGAATGACCTTGGCCGACTTCTCGACTTCCTCGGCAGCGCTCCGGCCCTTGATGGCAAGAACCTGCCCTTTACCCCCAAGCAGCGGGATAGTCAGAGGCGCCAGCTTGTTCAGCGCCGACACCGCTCGGGCGGTGACAACGTCGGCTTTGACCTCGCCCACGGCAGCTTCTGCCCGGGCCCTCAGGACGGTCACATTTTCCAGGCCCAGGTCCTCTACAACCTCGTTAAGCCAATTGACCCGCCGCTCCAGTGGTTCGATCAACGTGATCTTCAGGTCCGGACGGGCCAGGGCGAAAGTCAGCCCCGGGAGCCCCGCACCACTGCCTACGTCAGCAACATAAGCATCAGCAGGAATGAGCTCGGCGACGACAGCACAGTTGAGTACGTGCCGTCCCCACAGACGGGGTACTTCCCGCGGACCAAGAAGCCCCCGTTCCATGCCGGACGTCGCCAGATGCTCCACATAACGTTCGGCCAGGCGAAAGCGATCGCCGAATACTGCCTCAGCGGCAGATCTTTCCTGAGCCGTAATTTCGACCACTGCAGACTTCTCCTGTAAAGCGGATCTAAAGGTCAGGAGTCGAGCGAAACAACGATGTGCCGGTTAGCGCCTTCGCCCTCCGACTCGCTAATGAGACCCAGATCAGCCACTGCGTCATGGACGATCTTCCGCTCGTATGCGCTCATCGGTTCCAAGGCAACGTCCTCGCCGGACTCCTTGGCCTTCGCTACGGCTTCTTCAGCCATACGGTGCAATTCGACGCTGCGGTCCTTGCGGTAGTCACCGATGTCCAGGACAAGCCGGGAGCGGTTATCCGTAGCAGTCAGGACGGCCAGGCGAGCCAGTTCCTGCAGTGCTTCGAGGACTTCCCCGTCGCGCCCAACGAGAGCTTCCAGGGCATCGTTCCCATCCTCTTCGGAAACAATGGAGATATACGTGCGTCCGTTGCGGACTTCGATATCGATATCGCCGTCGATGTCCGCTATGTCGAGCAGTTCCTCAAGGTAGTCCGCGGCGACGTCGCCCTCTTCCTCAAGACGACTTGCCGCAGAAGTACCAGTGGCTTCCTCAGCCTGCGGTTCCGTATCCATCGGCTCAGCCGAAGCTTCCGAGACGCTTTCAGTGCTCATTTCTTCTTCCTGTTCTTACGCTGCGGCTGTTGCCGTTGGACCTTGGGACCAGCGGGGGCCTCGACGGCCGGCTCCTCGGTCTTCTTTTCACCGAGGAGGGGAACCATGGGCAATCCCTTCTTGGCGCGACGCTCAGCCAGCGCCTTCGCTGCCGGAGAACCCGGTGTGGGCATGCGGCGGATCACGATGAACTGCTGTGCCATGGTCCAGAGGTTGGTCGTGGTCCAGTAGATCAGCACACCGATGGGGAAGTTGATGCCGCCGATGCCGAAGACCAGGGGAAGGATGTACAGCATCATCTGCTGCTGCCTCATAAAGGGGCTGGCCAACGCCTCTTCGGACATGTTCTTGGCCATGATCTGCTTCTGCGTGATGAACTGCGAGGCAGTCATCGCAAGGATCATGATGATGGAAAGAACGACGACGGCGACCTGGTTTTCGCCGCCACCTCCGTGCAGCAGGGATGCCGAGAGGGGAGCGCCGAAGATCGACGACTCATCAAACTGGCGGATGTCCTCGGGCGTAAGGGCGCCAATGCCCTCGTTGTTGTCGCTGGCCCGGGCCGTATTGTTCAGCACGTTGAAGAGCGCAAAGAAGAACGGCATCTGGATCAGCAGCGGGAGGCAGGCCGAGAACGGGTTGGTTCCGTGCTTCTTGTACAGGGCCATCTGCTCTTGCGTCATCGCCTGGCGCGAGAGCTGGTCGGTCTTGCCCTTGTACTTCTGCTGCAGCTTGCGCAGGTCCGGCTGAAGCGCTTGCATGCCACGCTGAGCCTTGATCTGCTTGACGAAGACCGGAATCAGTGCAGCACGGATCACCAGCACGAGACCGATGATGGAGAAGGTCCAGGTCCAGCCGTTGGCCGGATCCATGCCGAGCCAGCTGAAGCCTTCGTGGAACGCCCACATGATCCAGGACACGACCCATGTGAAAGGCGTCAGTATCGCGTTGATGAAGTCCATGATCTCTCTTTAGCTCCTCAGACCGCGGCGCGGCCATCGTCATCAGCCGGAATCACCGGGTGGTTCAGTACCAATATCCGTGGGGTCAGCGAGGGGTCCTCCCGAAGCTTTTCCTCGAACGCGGGCGAGGAAGGAACATGGTCCACTCCGCCTTCATTCCAAGGATGGCAGCGCGCTAGCCGCCTGCCCGCCAGCCAGGTTCCCTTCACAGCACCATGGACCGTCACCGCTTCAAGGGCGTAGGCAGAGCACGAGGGAAAAAACCGGCAGACCTGCCCATACAGCGGTGAGACGGCTTTGCGGTAGCCCTTCAGCAAAAGGATGAGGATGTTCTGCGGCAGCGTCCAGACGAATCGGGCGGCCAGCCTGCCGGCAGGCACGCTCTCCGGGGAATGGCCTGAAACGGTCATTCAGCGGATCCCTTCTGTTCATCTGGCAGCACGGCTGGTCCGGCCTTCGACACTACTGTAGAGAAAGCCTTGCGGAAGTCCTTAGTGAGGGCAGAGAAATCAGCTCCGCCCGACGGCGGAAGTGCCCGCACGACAACTGAGAGCCCTCGAGGATATTCTTCCAGAATCCGCGCAGCGATCTCCCGCAGTCTCCTCTTAACGAGGTTGCGGGTGACGGCGTTCCCCACGGCTTTGGACACGATGAATCCAAAGGCCGAGGGCTGGTCCGGCTGGGAAGCTGCCGCATATAACACTAAGTTCCGGCGCCCAGATCGGGCGCCGGAACGTACAGTATGGGAGAAGTCTGCCGAACGGCGCATCCGGTTCCTGCTGGAAAGCATGACGGCCGTTACCGCCTATCCGATGCCCGGCTGCTGTAGGATGCCGCAGCCCGATTCGACAAACCTGCCGCTAGTTATGCCGACAGTTCGCTGCGGCCCTTGCTGCGGCGTGCGGCCAGAATGGCGCGGCCGGCACGGGTACGCATGCGAAGGCGGAAGCCGTGCTTCTTGGCACGACGGCGGTTATTCGGCTGAAAAGTCCGCTTGCTCACGGTGGTTACTCCAAGACGATCGACAGATGCGCCGGACCCGTTGCCACAAGGGGGAAGAACAGGCAGACGCTCTATTGGGCATCTGATTCGCCGGCTCGCAAAAGGCATGAACGAGCGCCCGAAACAGACACATAGGACTATGCAACGTTAGGGGTTCCAACGCCTATCCGTCAAACGGGCACTCCACAAGCGTTTATCCACCGGTGGATTAACAGCTGTGGACAACTTGCACTATACGTGCGCCTGTCGGTGGCACACGGACTCGTTTCCCAAGGAAACTTTCCAGCTATCTTCTACTGGAATCATCATCTAACCTTGCAAGAGCACTTTATCCACTGTCTGTGCATAACTCTGTGGATGAAGGCCCCGAATCCGGTACAACCGGACGTGGAGGTTAATGCACGACAGTTATTGAGGGGTGTTAGTGGATACGGACCAGATCAACGACGTCGGGAGTTCCTGGCGTAAGGTCGTCCGGACCTTGGAGCGCGATGACAGGATCAGCCCGAGGAACCGCGGCTTCGTTGGTCTTGCCCAGGCGAAAGGGCTGATCGGGACGACGCTCCTGGTGGCCGTCCCCAACGAGCTCACCCGCGAGGTCTACCAGTCCCAGCAGTTGAAGGGGCCCCTGCAGGATGCGCTAAGGGAAGTTTTCCAAGACGAGATTCTCTGCGCCTTCTCAGTGGACACCGACATGATGGTGTCCGAGCCCGAGCCCGAAGCGGAACCGGCTCCCGTTCCGACGCGCTCACCGGCCGCCGGGGAATTGCGCGCGCAGCCGTCCCCGCCCAGCAACTCCCAGGAGTTCGGCCGGCTCAATCCCAAGTACATCTTCGATACCTTCGTCATTGGTTCGTCGAACCGGTTCGCGCATGCAGCAGCTGTGGCCGTCGCCGAAGCGCCGGCCAAGGCGTACAACCCTCTGTTCATTTACGGTGACTCCGGCTTGGGCAAGACCCACCTGCTGCATGCGATCGGTCACTACGCGCGGCATCTCTATAACGGCATCCGGGTCCGCTACGTAAATTCCGAAGAGTTCACCAACGACTTCATCAACTCGATCCGCGACGACGAGGGCGCGAGCTTCAAGCAGCTGTACCGGAATGTCGACATCCTCCTGATCGACGACATCCAGTTCCTGGCCAATAAGGACGCCACGCAGGAAGAGTTCTTCCACACCTTCAATGCACTGCACAACCACAACAAACAGGTCGTGATCACGTCCGACCTCCCGCCCAAGCAATTGTCCGGCTTCGAAGAGCGGATGCGCTCACGCTTTGAATGGGGTTTGCTCACGGACATCCAGCCGCCGGAGCTGGAGACCCGGATCGCCATCCTTCGGAAGAAGGCGATCAGCGAAGGCCTGTCGGTACCCGATGAGGTCCTTGAGTACATCGCGTCCAAGATCTCGACAAACATCCGTGAGCTCGAAGGTGCACTGATCCGCGTCACCGCCTTCGCCAGCCTTAACCGGCAGGCCGTCGACATGGGGCTGGCCGAGATCGTGCTCAAGGACCTGATTACCGACGACGGTGCACAGGAAATCACATCGGCCACGATCCTTGGCCAGACTGCCGCCTACTTCAAGCTGAGTCTGGAAGAACTCAAGAGCAAGTCCCGGACGCGCACGCTCGTTACCGCCCGCCAAATCGCAATGTACCTGTGCCGTGAATTGACTGACATGTCGCTGCCGAAAATCGGCCAGGAGCTCGGCGGGCGCGACCACACGACGGTGATCCACGCCGATCGGAAGATCCGCGAACTCATGGCCGAGCGCCGGGCGATCTACAACCAGGTCACGGAGCTGACCAACTTGATCAAGCAGCAACAGCGGGACGGCTGAGCTCTCCACAACCCCTGTGGATGCCGGTTCCACGCTGAAATTAACAGGTGTGGACAAACCTGTGGATTCTTAAGTGGAGAACCCGCGCTCAGGGGAGGATAACTCCAGGGGGTACTGTGGATCCCCATAAAGACGCGGATTTTCCTCCACAACCGGTATCGAATTACACAACGGAGCCATGCACACGTTGTAAACAGCCCACTTCCGCGTGCTGACCGCGCCAATTCGAGTTATCCACAGTATCCACAGAAGTTATTAACACTACGAATCACATTTTTTGGCTCTTGCCAAATAACATCTGGTCCCCCCTCCAGGCTTTCCCGGCCCGATCCCACAGGACAACAAGCTCCGATGCGCGAACTACGCCGCGGCGGCTAAGCTTGCACAGAGAATTGTTGTCATTGGCCTTCTGCTGCCGAGCCGCCCCGCCAGGGGCCGGCCGTGTGAGCCAATGACCTTCCCCGGCATGTTCGTTGCGAAAGGCGGCACACTTCAGTGAAGTTCAGAGTTGATCGGGATGTCCTGGCTGAAGCCGTAACCTGGACAGCCCGCTCGCTGTCTCCCCGGCCACCTGTTCCCGTGCTTTCGGGCCTGCTCATCAAAGCCGAAAACGGCATGGTCAGCCTCGCCAGCTTCGACTACGAAATCTCCGCCCGGCTGCAGATTCCAGCTGACGTCAGCGAAGAAGGAACCATCTTGGTGTCCGGCCGGCTGCTTGCGGACATCTCCCGCAGCCTGCCCTCCGCTCCCGTGGACGTGGAGACCGACGGTTCCAAGATCACGTTGACCTGCCGCAGCAGCCGCTTCAACCTGGCCACCATGCCGGTCGCCGACTATCCGGAACTGCCTGCATTGCCGGAAACCAGCGGCATCGTCGATGGCGATGCCTTCTCCGAAGCCATCAGCCAGGTGATCATCGCCGCCAGCCGGGACGACACCCTGCCGATCCTCACCGGCGTCCGGATGGAGATCGAAGACGACCTCATCACGTTGCTATCAACGGACCGCTACCGGCTGGCCTTGCGCGAGCTCAGCTGGCGGCCGGCCACCCCCGGCATTTCCACCAGCGCACTCGTCAAGGCCAAAACGCTCAATGAAGTCGCCAAGACCTTGGGCGGCGCAGGGGACCTCAGCATCGCGCTTTCCGACAACAGCGAGCTGATCGGATTCGAAAGCGGCGGCCGCCGGACCACGTCGCTGCTGGTCGATGGGGACTACCCCAAGATCCGGTCGCTGTTCCCGGAGAACACGCCGATCCACGCAACTGTGGAAACCTCCGTCCTCACCGAAGCCGTGCGCCGCGTCTCGCTGGTAGCCGAACGGAATACCCCGGTACGTCTGGCCTTCATCCAGGGCCAGCTGGCCCTGGATGCGGGCACGGGCGAGGACGCCCAGGCCTCCGAGGCTCTGGAAGCAGCACTTGTTGGCGATGAAATCACCGTGGCTTTCAACCCGCATTACCTGTCGGAAGGCTTGAACGCCTTCAGCAGCAAATATGTCCGGTTCTCCTTCACGACACCGCCGAAGCCGGCCGTGCTCTCTGCCCAGGACGACCTTGAAGGCGAAGACAAAGAAGACTACCGTTACCTGCTCATGCCCGTACGCCTGCCCAACCAGTAACATCCGGTGTGAATCCGCCGCCTGACCGTCCCATCACGACTTGAAAGAGTGGTTTCCATGCATGTTGGCCTGATCGGCTTGGCAGGATGGGCTTCAACATGCGCCAGCGCCTGCGGGATGGCGGGATCCAGGTAACCGGTTATGACCGGAAACCGGAAGTGACCGACGTCGAAAGCGTGGACGAGCTGCTGGCAACTCTTCCGTCGCCGCGGATTGTCTGGCTGATGGTTCCGGCCGGCGCCGTTACGGCTTCGGTAGTGTCCGAACTCGCCGGCAAGCTCGGTTCCGGTGACCTGGTGATCGACGGCGGCAATTCGCGGTTCACGGAGGACCGGAAGCACCAGGAACTGCTGGCGGAACAGGGCATCGGTTTCATCGACGTCGGTGTGTCCGGAGGCGTTTGGGGCCTCGCCAACGGCTATGGGCTGATGGCCGGCGGAGACCCGGAGCACATCCAAACGGCCATGCCGCTGTTCGACGCGCTGCGTCCGGACGGCCCCCGCGAGGAAAGCTTCGTCCATGTCGGTGACATCGGCGCCGGGCACTACGCCAAGATGGTGCACAACGGCATCGAATACGGGCTTATGCAGGCCTTCGCCGAGGGGTACGAACTGCTCGAAGCGAAGGACATCATCAAGGATGTTCCCGGGACCTTCCGTGCCTGGCAGAAGGGCACGGTTGTCCGGTCCTGGCTGCTCGACCTGATGGTCAAGGCGCTGGAGGAAGATCCCGGATTGAGCAGGATCGCCGGCTACGTCGAGGACTCGGGCGAAGGCCGCTGGACGGTGGAAGAAGCCATCGCCAATGCCGTGCCCGCTCCGGCGATCACCGCCGCGGTCTTCGCCCGGTTCGCCTCCCGGCAGGAGGACGCCCCGGCCATGAAGATGGTGGCCGCGCTGCGCAACCAGTTCGGCGGACACGCTGTCCGTGCGCCCGGCCAGCGCCAGCCGGAGAGCGACCAGAAGTAGCCGTTTCGAGTTGTTCGTAGAGTATCTATCCCTGACCGATTTCCGGACCTACCCGCAGCTGGACCTTGCGCTGCGGCCCGGCGTGACCGTCTTTGTCGGGGCCAACGGCATCGGCAAGACGAACATCGTCGAAGCCATTGGCTATCTGGCCTCGCTGTCCTCCCACCGCGTGAGTTCCGACGCACCGCTGGTCCGTTTCGGGGCTGAACGGGCACTGGTCCGGGCCAAGGTGGCCCGCGGCAGCCAGTCCACTTCGCTCGAGCTTGAGCTCAATCCCGGCAGGGCCAACCGGGTGCGCATCAACCGGGCCAACCCCGTGCGGGCCCGTGATTCCCTCGGCATCCTGCGCACCGTGCTGTTCGCGCCGGAGGACCTCGCCCTCGTGAAGGGGGATCCGGGGAACCGGCGGCGCTTCCTCGACGAACTGCTCTCGAGCCTGGTGCCGCATCATGCCGCGACGCGCAGCGATTTCGAGCGGGTGCTCAAGCAGCGCAACGCCCTGCTCAAGTCGGCCCGGGCCAGCGGCCGTTTCACCGCAGCGCACGAATCGACCCTTGAGGTCTGGGACCAGCACATGGCCCAGGCTGGTGCGGCGTTGCTGAGGGGCCGGCTCGATGTGGTGAGGCTGCTCCGGCCGCAGCTGGAAGCGGCTTACGCCTCACTGACCGACGGTTCGAAGGCAGCGCGGGCGGTTTACCGGTCCACCATTGACACCCAGCTCTCGGATGACGGGGAAATAGAGAACGACGGCGGCGTCTCACCTGAGGTGCTGGAGAACCTGAGCGTTCCCGAACTGGCGCAAAAGTACCTGGAGGCATTCAAGCGCCAGCGCAAGAAGGAAGTCGAGCGCGGGGTATCGCTCGTGGGTCCGCACCGGGACGAACTGGAACTGCTGCTGGGGCCGGCGCCGGCCAAGGGCTACGCATCGCACGGGGAGACCTGGTCGATGGCGTTGTCGCTGCGGCTCGCTTCGTACTACGTGTTCTGCGAGGACGACCACGCGCCCGGTGCCACACCGGTGCTGATCCTGGACGACGTTTTTGCCGAACTGGACACCAGCCGCAGGGAGCGGTTGGCAGAGGTAGTCGCCGGCGCCGAGCAGGTGATCGTCACAGCCGCGGTCGCCGAGGACATCCCGGCCGCGCTCCAAGGGGCACAGCTGGTGGTGGTGCCGGGAGGTGTCACCGCCGGTGCCAACTGAGGACCGCCGTCCGGAAGAAAACGACGACGTCGATGCCGCCAAGGCGATGCTGAACCGGGTCCGGCAAGCAGCCGCGAACCGCGGCGAGATGCGCTCACGCGCCGGGAACCGCCGTCGTACTTCCGGCAAGAACAATGCCGAAAGCACCCCGTCCCATGGCGGCGGGCGGGATCCGCAGGGACTCGGCACGGTGTTCGGCCGGCTGGTCCAGACGCGTGGATGGGCCTCTCCGGTTGCCGTCGGATCGGTGATTTCCCGCTGGGACGAACTGGTGGGGGCCGAGATCGCCGCGCACTGCCGGCCGGAAAGCTTCGAGGATTCGACCGTGCAGGTGCGCTGCGATTCGACGGCCTGGGCAACGCAGCTGCGGTTGCTGACCACCCCCCTTCTGAAACGGTTCGACGAAGCGTTGGGCCCCGGCGTCGTTACCAAAATCCACGTCCTGGCGCCCGCCGCTCCCAACTGGCGCAAGGGCAAACGCAGCGCCGGCGGCCGCGGCCCGCGTGATACGTACGGCTGATGTCCCCAACCGGCGTTCCGGCTATTGCCGGATGCGCAGGCGGCGTGTAGAGCGCAGCAGGGGCCGCCGGACATACCGGGCCCCATCGGCCACCCGCGGAATGCGCCAAATGGCATGTTCCTGCCCGTTTAGAGGCAGTTAAGGCATTATTCGACCCTGCGGCACGGTAGAATTGAGGGTGCGGCGCCTTTCCCGTTCGGGAGGGCGCCGGTACATGAGACGGAACTTGAGGAGTCGACGGACACTGTGGCGCAGGACAACGAGCAGGCAAATCCCGGCGCGGAATCCCCGGAGCAAGAGGGCGCAACGGCCCCTGGATACGGTGCCGGCGACATCACCGTCCTTGAAGGCCTCGAAGCTGTCCGCAAGCGTCCGGGCATGTACATCGGCTCGACCGGGCCGCGCGGCCTCCACCACTTGGTGTACGAAGTGGTCGACAACTCGGTCGACGAGGCCCTGGCCGGCTACTGCGACACGATCGATGTGACGCTGCTGGCCGACGGCGGCGTGCGCGTGAAGGACAACGGCCGCGGCATTCCCGTGGACCTGCACCCGACCGAGGGCAAGCCGACTGTCGAAGTCGTCATGACCATCCTGCACGCCGGCGGCAAGTTCGGCGGGGGCGGCTATGCGGTGTCCGGCGGGCTCCACGGTGTGGGCATCTCCGTGGTCAACGCGCTTTCCAGACGGGTCGAGACCGAGATCCGGCGCCAGGGCTTCACCTGGCATCAGTCCTTTGCTGACGGCGGCAAGCCGGTGGGACAGCTGCGGAAGGGCGAGCCGACTGAGGAAACCGGCACCATGCAGACCTTTTGGCCGGACCCGGAGATCTTCGAGATCACCGAGTTTGACTTCGAGACGTTGCGCGCGCGCTTCCAGCAGATGGCGTTCCTGAACAAGGGCCTGAAGATCACCCTGACGGACGAGCGGCATCCCGAAGCCAACATTGCCCCCGACGAAGACGTGAACCTGGACGCTCCCGTCACGGACGTGGAGACCACGCCGGAGCACCGCCAGGTTGTGTACAAGTACGACAACGGGCTGCTGGACTACGTCACGCACCTGAACTCGTCGAAGAAGGTGGACGTCATCCACCCCGACGTGATCGCCTTCGAGTCCGAGGATACGGAACGCAAGCTCTCCCTCGAGGTGGCGATGCAGTGGACCAGCTCCTATTCGGAGAGCGTCCACACCTACGCCAACACGATCAACACGCACGAGGGCGGCACCCACGAAGAGGGCTTCCGCGCTGCGATGACGTCGCTGATCAACCGCTATGCGCGGGACAAGAACCTGCTCAAGGAGAAGGACGACAACCTCACCGGCGACGACATCCGCGAGGGCCTGACCGCGGTGATCTCGGTCAAGCTGGGCGAGCCGCAGTTCGAGGGCCAGACCAAGACCAAGCTGGGCAACTCGGAGGCCAAGGGTTTCGTCCAGCGCGTCGTCACCGACGAACTCGGGGACTGGCTGGAGCGCAACCCGAACCTGGCCCGCGATGTGATCCGCAAGTCGATCCAGGCATCGCAGGCCCGCCTGGCCGCGCGCAAGGCACGCGAGTCGACCCGCCGCAAGGGCCTGCTGGAGTCCGGCGGCATGCCGGGCAAGCTGAAGGACTGCTCCTCCAAGGATCCGTCCAAGTCGGAGATCTACATTGTGGAGGGTGACTCGGCGGGCGGTTCCGCCGTGCGCGGGCGCAATCCGGAGACCCAGGCGGTGCTGCCGCTGCGGGGCAAGATCCTCAACGTGGAACGGGCCCGCCTGGACCGTGCCCTGGGCAATGCCGAGGTCCAGGCCATGATCACCGCGTTCGGCGCGGGCATTGGCGAGGATTTCGACGTCGAAAAAGCCCGGTACCACAAGATCGTCCTGATGGCGGATGCGGACGTGGATGGACAGCACATCACCACGCTGCTGCTGACCCTGCTGTTCCGCTACATGCGGCCACTGATCGAAGAGGGCTACGTCTACCTGGCGCAGCCGCCGCTGTACCGCATCAAGTGGTCGAACCACCCGCACGATTATGTGTACAGCGACCGGGAACGGGATGAGGTCGTCCGCAAGGGCCTGGCCAACAACCAGCGCCTGCCGAAGGAGAACGGCATCCAGCGCTACAAGGGCCTGGGCGAGATGGACTACACGGAGCTGTGGGACACCACGATGGACCCGGACCACCGCACGCTGCTGCAGGTCACCATGGAAGACGCCGCGGCCGCGGACCAGATCTTCGCCGTCCTGATGGGCGAAGACGTGGAGTCGCGCCGCAGTTTCATCCAGCAGAACGCCAAGGACGTGCGGTTCCTGGACATCTAGTCCGGCCGGAAGACCGCACCCCAGCCCTGGCGGCTACAGACTTTCACAGAAGGAACTGATTAATGAGCGACGAAGAGACTCCCGATCTGCCGGAGAATGCCGGCGGGGACGTTCCCGTGGAAGGGGAGGTGCTGACGGACCGGGTCGAGCAGGTGGACCTGCAGACCGAGATGCAGCGCTCCTACCTCGACTACGCCATGGCCGTCATCGTCGGCCGTGCCCTGCCGGACGTCCGTGACGGGCTGAAGCCGGTGCACCGCCGGGTTCTCTATGCCATGTTCGACGGCGGCTACCGGCCCGAGCGCGCGTTCAACAAGTGCGCGCGCGTGGTCGGCGAAGTCATGGGCCAGTACCATCCGCACGGCGACTCGGCCATTTACGACGCCTTGGTCCGCCTGATCCAGGACTGGACCATGCGCTATCCGCTGGCCCTCGGCCAGGGCAACTTCGGTTCGCCCGGCAACGATGGGGCGGCGGCTCCCCGTTACACCGAAACCAAGATGGCTCCGCTGGCCATGGAGATGGTTCGGGACATCGACGAGGAGACCGTCGACTTCCAGGACAACTACGACGGCAAGAACCAGGAGCCGACGATCCTGCCGGCGCGGTTCCCGAACCTGCTGGTCAACGGCTCTTCCGGCATTGCAGTCGGCATGGCCACCAACATCCCGCCGCACAACCTGCGCGAGGTCGCCGACGGAGTCCAGTGGTACCTGGAGAACCCTGGCGCCAGCCGCGAAGAGCTGCTGGAGGCGCTGATCCAGCGGATCAAGGGCCCCGATTTCCCGACCGGAGCCCAGATCCTGGGTCACAAGGGCATCGAGGACGCCTACCGCACCGGCCGCGGGTCGATCACCATGCGCGCCGTGGTCAACGTCGAAGAGATCCAGGGCCGTACATGCCTGGTGGTGACCGAGCTGCCCTACCAGGCGAACCCGGACAATCTGGCCATCAAGATCGCCGAGCTGGTCAAGGACGGCAAGATCTCCGGCATTGCGGACATGCGGGACGAGACGTCCGGCCGCACCGGCCAGCGCCTCGTCATCGTGCTCAAGCGCGACGCCGTCGCCAAGGTTGTCCTGAACAACCTCTACAAGCACACGCAGCTGCAGGAGAACTTCGCCGCGAACATGCTGGCGATCGTCGATGGCGTGCCGCGGACCCTGACGCTGGACGCCTTCGTCCGCCACTGGGTTGCCCACCAGCTGGAAGTCATCGTCCGGCGTACGCGCTACCGCCTGCGCAGGGCCGAGGAGGAAGCACACATCCTCCGGGGCCTGCTCAAGGCGCTCGATGCCTTGGACGAGGTCATCGCCCTGATCCGCGCGTCCTCCACCACGGAGGAGGCCCGGGAGGGACTGAAGCAGCTGCTCGATATCGACGACGACCAGGCGCGCGCCATCCTGGACATGCAGCTGCGCCGCCTGGCTGCACTGGAGCGCCAGAAGATCCAGGACCGCCATGCGGAACTGGAGCGCATGATCGAAGAGTTCAACCGGATCCTGGCCTCGGAAGAGGTCCAGCGGGGCATCGTCAGCGACGAGTTGGGCGAAATCGTCAACAAGTACGGTGACGACCGGCGGACCCAGATCATGATGGGCTACGGCGGGGACATGAGTGTCGAGGACCTCATTCCCGAAGAGGAGATGGTCGTGACCATCACCCGCGGCGGCTATGTCAAGCGCACCCGCAGCGACAACTACCGTTCGCAGCAGCGCGGCGGCAAGGGCATCCGCGGGGCGCAGCTGCGCGGCGACGATATTGTCGACCATTTCTTCGTGACGACGACGCACCATTGGCTGCTGTTCTTCACGAACCAGGGGCGGGTCTACCGCGCCAAGACCTACGAACTCGCCGAAGGCGGACGTGACGCCAAGGGCCAGCACGTTGCCAACGTGATGGCGTTCCAGCCCGACGAACGGATCGCCCAGGTCCTGGATCTCCGGGACTACCAGCAGGCGCCGTACCTCGTCCTGGCCACGAAGCGCGGACTGATCAAGAAGACCCGGCTGGAGGACTACGACACGAACCGCTCGTCCGGCCTCATCGCCATCAACCTGCGCGACGGCGACGAGCTGGTGTCCGCCCGGCTCGTGTCGGAGTCGGATGACCTGATGCTGGTTTCGCGCAAGGGCCAGTCCCTGCGGTTCACGGCCACGGACGAAGCACTCCGGCCGATGGGCCGGGCTACTTCCGGCGTGACCGGCATGAAGTTCCGCGAAAGCGACGAACTCCTGGCCGCGGATGTCGTGACGGACGATTCGTTCGTCTTCGTTGTGACCGAGGGCGGCTACGCCAAGCGCACCAAGGTCGAGGAGTACCGGGTCCAGGGCCGCGGTGGCCTGGGGATCAAGGTCGGCAAGTACCAGGAGGAGCGCGGACATCTCGTCGGCGCACTGATTGTCCAAGAGGAAGACGAGGTACTGGTCGTGATGGCCAGCGGCAAGGTGGTCCGGTCCAGCGTGACCGGCGTTCCGGCCAAGGGGCGCGACACGATGGGCGTCATCTTCGCAAAGCCGGACAAGAAGGACCGGATCATCGCCGTCGCCCGGAATACCGAGCGGAACCTGGGGAACGGCGACGACGAGGACAGCGCGGATGATGCCGATGCTGCAAACGGGGAGGCCTTGGAATCTGCGCAGCCGCCCGCCGATGAAGTACCGTTGAATGCAGACCAGACGCCGGTTGAGGCCGAAGGTTCAGAGCAGGCGCCCGAAGACGGAGGTAACGAGTGAGCACGCCTAATACGCCACGGTCGGGCACCCGGCCGGCAAATGCCCCACGGGCGGGAGCAGCTCGCAGTGCCACTCCAGCCAAACCGACCCAGCGGCCGTCAGCCGGGGCGGCACAGAAACCCGCCCCCAGCGGCCGTCAGGCACCGCAGCGGCCTGCCCAGCGCCCGAGCGGCCAGAATAGCCGGCCAGGCTTGGTGCGGCCGGCTCCGAAAGCTAAGGCCCGCCGCGCCCGGCTCCTGGTCAGCAAGGTGGATCCGTGGTCGGTGCTGAAGATGGCCTTCCTGCTCTCCGTTGCACTGGGCATCGTCACCGTCGTCGCATCGATCGTGCTGTGGACCACGCTGGACATCACAGGGATCTTCGATCGGGTCAATGACCTGTTGACCGAGATAGCCGGCACCGAGGGCGGCGCCTTCGACCTTCGGGCCTACGCCTCACTGGGCCAGGTCGCCTCCTTCGCAACCATTATTGCCGTCGTCAATGTGGTCCTGCTGACCGCACTGGCCATGCTCTCCGCGGTGCTCTACAACATCTCCGCGACCCTGGTCGGCGGCATCGGCGTGACGCTGACCGACGACTGACACACCAAGCAGGAAGCCCCTCTCCCGTACGGAGAGGGGCTTTCTCCGCCTTCGGGACCGGCTGTCACGACAGCGGCCCCGGCCCGATTTGAAGTTGCGCGGCTGTGTGCTGTAAAGTCTTATTTCGGCCCGAGAGGCAAGAGGGCGTATAGCTCAGGCGGTTAGAGCGCTTCGCTGATAACGAAGAGGTCCCAGGTTCAAGTCCTGGTACGCCCACGGAAATCCTGTTCCGATCACCGGGAGGACACTGTGAAGAAGTTGCTGGTTTTGGCAGCGGCGGTCGCAGGCGCCCTCGCGTACAAGAAGTGGCAGGAATCCGAAGCGGAGAAATCCGCTTGGAGCAAGGCGACCGACAAGGTCGATTAGCTCAAACCCTTCGGGGGCATGGCGCAATTGGTAGCGCACCTGCTTTGCAAGCAGGGGGTTAGGGGTTCGAGTCCCCTTGCCTCCACCGAAAGAAGATCCCGGCCATAACAGGCCGGGATCTTCTGCTTTACCGGGGACTCCCCCACGACACGGGACGGAACCTTAGATCCCGCCCCGCGGCGCCACCTGCTTGGTGCGGGCCTGGTGGACCCTGCGCAACAGCTTGGCCGGGTAGTACACGCCCATGAAGATGAGCCTGGGGACCTGCAGCACACGGTTCTTGATCTTGTGGTTCGCATAGGTCCGGTCAAAACGCGTCACGTAGTACCGGTAGTCCTTGGGAGAGTCTTCGAGCCGCCGCGCCGACATTCCGCTGACCATTTCCGGGACGTAGAGGATCTTCAGCGCGTGGTCGGCCAGATGGACGGACACATCGATGTCTTCATGCATCTCGTCGGCTTCGTCCCGGCAGACGTCCTGGCGGATGATGTCCCAGGCACCGCGCCGCAGGGCCATGTTGGAGCCGAACAGGAAGTGGTATTGCTTTTTGGCCAGCTTCAGGACGAACCGGCGCATCCGGTCGTCGGCCTGCAGGCCAAAGCGCCTGAGCGGCATGTCGTAGTACAGCACCGGGCCGGTGGCGGCCATGACTTCGGGGTCCATGAAAGCCTTCTGGACCTGCTCAACCCAGTCCGGCTCGAGGACGGAATCGGCATCGATCCGCCCGATGACGTCACCAGTGGCCTGGTCCAAGCCGAAATTGCGGGTAGGAATGAGGCCCTGCTCCTCGTCCTGGTGCAGCAGCTTGATCGGGGCATCCGGGTATTCGCCCTGGACCTGGCGGACAAGTTCAGCGGTGCGATCCGTGGACATATTGTCGACGACGATGATTTCGGCCGCTGGCACGGACTGGTAATGCGCGGCGAAGAGGCACTGCCGGATTACCGACTCCTCATTAAAGGCAGGGATCACAATCGAGATGCTCGGCTTGGCTGTCTCCACGCCCTGAATCTACCAGCCTCCGTGCTCCAAGACCGGCCGACAGCAAGAAGGGGCCCCTGCCAAAGCAGGAGCCCCTATGGCGGACCGGCTGAACCCTACAGAGAGGTGTCCTTGCCGTTCTGCTTTTCGTTGGCCTTCTCCGCATCGTTGGATGTTGCCCGCGCGACGCGAGCAGCACCTTCAGCGGCGGAATTGGTCTTGGTAGAGGCTCCGCTGGCATCGTGGGCGGCCTCGGCAGCCCTCTTGGCTGCGTCCTCGGGAACGTCGGCAGCGTGTCGCGCTGTGCCACCCGCGGACGCCGAGCTGGTTTCCGAAGCCGGCGTCAGGCCGACGGTCTTGGCTGTTTCGCCAGTGGCGGTTGCCGAAGTGCTGGGCGCAGCGGCCGGGGTGGGAGTGACCGGTGTCTTCCACGGGTCCTCGACGGGACGTGCAGCACGCCAGGCGGCAATACCGGCGGCCACGGCAGCGCCGATGACTCCGATGACCAGCCAGGCCTTGCCCTTGCCGGACTTCTCTTTCTTCTGCAGTTCCTTTGCCGCTTGCTTCGCTGCTGCTGCAGCGGCTTTTTGGGCCTGCCGGACGGCCTTCTTGGAACCGGTCAGCTGGATGGCAGCAGTCTCGGTTTTTCCTGAAGCGCTCTTGTCCAGGCTGCGGGTGACGGTGTCGGCAGCGGATCCGAGCTTGGTGGAGAGGGTCGGAATGTAGTCTCCGACCACCCTTTCCTTGGCGTGGGTCAGGGCCGGAGCAGCCTTATCCAGCGTCACCTGGAGCCGGGGCGCTGCATCATCGACGATCTGGGAGATGCGCGGGGCGATCTTCTCCAGTTCTTCCTGGATCTTCGGGGTCACTGTGGCCACGCCCAGCGACAATTCGTGGGCAGCCTTTTGGATGCCTTCCTGAATGCGCGGGGACGCGCTCTCGATGCCTCGCTCGATCCGCGGGACGGCCCATTCCTTCGCCGCCACCACCCGCGGTGCTGCCCACCCACGCGCACCGGCAACACCGGTCGCCCGGGCTGCCTCAAGATCACGGGTAATTCGTTCGGTCTTCTTCACTACTACCTCCCGGAGATGGTAACGGTCCACCCACAGCCTACTTTGTGCCCTCCGGGCGTGCTATGCCTCTCAAGGAATACTCAGGATTTTCACTGAACGCGGAACCTTGCTGCTCTGGGCGTTTCGTCAGAGGGGCGTGGAAGAATGAGCCTATGACTGCAATTCCTACAGCCAAAGCCACTATCCATACGAACCACGGCGACATCGTGGTCAACCTCTTCGGCAACCACGCCCCCAAGACGGTGAAGAACTTCACCGGACTGGCCACCGGTGAAATCAAATGGACGCATCCCGCGACGGGAGAAGAGTCCAACGCGCCGCTGTATGACGGCGTCATCTTCCACCGCATTATCAAGGACTTCATGCTCCAGGGCGGCGATCCCCTGGGTCAGGGCGTCGGCGGTCCGGGCTACCAGTTCGACGACGAGATCAACCCGGACCTCGATTTCACCGAGCCCTACAAGCTCGCCATGGCCAACGCCGGCATCCAGGGCGGCCGCGGCACCAACGGATCGCAGTTCTTCATCACGACTGTCCCCACCACTTGGCTGCAGGGCAAGCACACCATCTTTGGCGACGTGACGGACGAAGCCTCCCGCGCCGTCGTCGATAAGATCAACAACGTGGCCACGGACATGCGCGACAAGCCGCTGGAAGACGTTGTCATCCGGAACATCACGGTCGAGAAGCTTTAGCCAGATCATCGTCCC
>NZ_ANPE02000091.1 GCF_000328305.2 Arthrobacter crystallopoietes BAB-32
GAACCTGCTGACCAACGCCCGCCTGGTCGTCGCTGCCGCCGCCGCGCGACGCAACTCCGCGGGCGCGCACTACCGCGCCGACTTCAGCCAGCCCCCGGCCGGCACGGACCACCTGCACTTCGTCAACGCGGCCGCGCGCCGCCATCTCCAGGAGCAAGCATGAGCACCATCCTTCCGCCCGACCAGCCCGCTGTGGAGCGCATCGTCGCCGCCGCGCTCGCCGAGGACGCCCCGTGGGGCGACGTCACCTCGAACGCGCTGATCCCCGAGGAAGTGAGTGCGACGGCGGAACTCACCGCGCGCGAGTCCGGCGTCTTCGCCGGGGCACCGGTACTGCGGACGGTGTTCCGGCAGGTGGATTCCGCCGTCGCGGTCGAGCTCAAGATCCAGGACGGCGAGCGGTTCGAGGCCGGGCAGGTGCTCGCCGTGGCCAGCGGCAGTGCGCGTTCCATCCTGCTGGCCGAGCGCGTGGGCCTGAACCTGCTGCAGCGGCTGTGCGGAATCGCCACCCTGACCGCCGCGTTCGTCGCCCAGGCCGAGGGCACCAAGGCGCGCATCGCCGACACCCGCAAGACCACTCCCGGGCTGCGTCCGCTGGAACGCTACGCCGTGCGGTGCGGCGGCGGGCACAACCACCGGTACTCGCTTTCGGACGCGGTGATGGCGAAGGACAACCACCTGGCCGTGATCACCAACGGCGGCCGGCGGGACCTGACCGAAGCGCTGCGGGAAGCCAAGGCCCGGCTGCCGCACACGATGCACTTCGAGGTCGAGGTGGACCGTGCCGAGCAAATCGAGCCGGTGCTGGCCGCCGGCGTGGACACCATCATGCTGGACAACTTCAGCGTGGACGAGCTGCGTGCCGGCGTGGCCCAGGTAGCGGGCCGCGCCCTGGTGGAAGCCAGCGGCAACGTCCGGCTGGAGACGGTCGCCGGCATCGCCGCCGCCGGCGTGGACATCATTTCCTCCGGCGCGCTGACCCACAGCGTGCGCTCGCTCGACCTGGGATTGGACATCAGCATCGCATGATCTACCTCGACGCGGCAGCGACTTCGCCGGTCCGGCGCGAAGTCCTCGAAGCCATGTGGCCGGCGCTGACCCAGGACTTCGGCAATCCCTCCAGCCACCACACGGTGGGCGAGGCGGCTGCCCGCGCCCTGGAGTATGCACGGACGACGGCGGCCAATGCCTTGGGCTGCAGGCCGGGCGAGGTCGTCTTCACTTCCGGCGGGACCGAGTCGAACAATCTCGCGATCAAGGGCATCAGCCTCGCAAACCCGCGCGGCCGGCACCTGGTGACTTCCGCCGTCGAACATCCTTCCGTGCTGGAGGCGGCGGAATACCTCGAACGGTTCCACGGCTTCCGGACGACCCGGATCGGCGTGGACGCGGACGGCGTGGTGGATCTGGACCAGCTGGCGGCGGCGCTGACGCCGGAGACGGCGCTGTGCACGGTGATGTACGCGAACAACGAGGTCGGCACCGTCCAGCCCTTGGCACGAATCGCCGAACTGTGCCGCGCCGCCGGCGTGCCATTCCATACCGACGCTGTCCAGGCTGCCGGCTGGCTGCCGCTCGCTCCCGCAGAAACCGGAGCCGACGCTATCAGCATCTCCGGGCACAAACTGGGCGCGCCGAAAGGCTGCGGGCTGCTGTATGTCTCCGGCCGGCTGCCCTTGGAACCGCTGCTGCATGGCGGGGGCCAGGAGCGCGGCCGCCGCTCCGGCACCGAGAACGTCGCCGGAGCGGTCGCCGTCGCCACGGCCCTGTCGCTGGCGGAGGCAGAGCGGCCGGAGGCAGCCGAACGCCTGCGCGGCTACCGCGACTACCTGATCGGCGCCGTGCTCAAGGCGGTGCCGGGGGCGCTGCTCACCGGGCACCGCACGGAACGCCTGCCGGCCAGCGCGTCCTTCTGCTTCCCCGGCACATCCGGCGAGGCGGTGTTGCTCGAGCTCGAGCGGCGCGGTGTGGTCTGCTCCAGCGGATCGGCCTGCGCCGCCGGCTCGGATGAGCCGTCCGCCGTGCTCCTTGCCATGGGCATCGACCCTGCCGTCGCCCAGACCGCCGTCCGGCTGACCTTCAACTTGGCCGTCAAGGAGTCCGAGATCGCCCTCGCGGCGCGCTCCATCACCGCCGCGGTCCAGGAAGTCCAGAGCCTGCGCCGTTAGCAAATTGAGGCCTCGACACGCCGACGCATCCGGCGATGCCGGCGGTATGCTGGGCGCACTCGAGGCCGGAGCGCGGGAGGGGATGGGCCATGGTGGAACACTCAGGCTTGGCGGGCCGCAGCGCGGCGGCGGTGTTGTGCCTCCTCCTGCTGGCCGGCTGCGGAAGTCCGGAAGCCACGGACGACGGCGCGTCCCCGGCAGGCGCCAGCGCCTCGCCTGTGGTGGCGGACGGGACGGGATCGTCCGCTTCTCCGGGCGCGGCGGAAACCCGGGAGCCTCTGCGGAAGGCCTCGGCCAAGGGGTGGAAGGTCTATACGGATCCGGACCGGGTGCTGAGCTTCGAGGTACCGGGCGACTGGGTGGTGCAGCGCCAGGTCAAGCCCAGCGAGCCCGCGGATGGCGGCGTCCACCTGGATGTGCGCGACTCCGACGGGAAGCTGGCGGCCGAGCTGCATACCCGGCTCAAGCTGCCCAAGGATAAGTGCACCCCGGGCGAAGTGCGGGAATACGCCGTCGTCTTCAGCGAGCCCGCGGACGTGCCGGCGGTGCCGGGCGGTGACCGGATCGAGCCGGTCTTCGCCTTCCGGACCATCCTCGGCTACAAGTACTTCGGCTCCTTCGGACTGACCGACAAGGAGGCCGGCATCGGCAACCAGGCCTGCACGATCGAGAACACCGTGACCGGGCCGAAACCGGTGGGAACCTACTCGTTCTCCAACGCGGCACGGCATGGCACCCCTCCCGCGGATGGCGATTTCGGCGCCCTGGAGACCTTCGACCTGATCGCGCAGGCGGAGAAGTTCACGGACAGCAAGCGTTTCAAGACGGTCAAGCAGGTCATCACGTCGCTGCAGATCTCCGCCGCCGGGAACGGATAGGCTGGAGCAGACCCCGTCCCACAGCCAGGAGCCTTCATGAAACGAGCGGTCTCGGCCCGCCTTGTCGCCAAAACCGCCGCCAACACGTCCCTGGTGTTCGCCGTCGCCGTGGCCCGCCCGGAGAGCTTCGCGGAATGCCAGGAGGAGCTGCTGCTGACGGTCAACGGCGAGCCGGTGCAGCCCCGGGAATTGGCCGTTGACCATGGCGGCAGGCTGCACACACTCCAGGTTGCCGAGCCGTCCACCGTGCAGCTCGATTACCGCGCCACCGTGCTGGGGCAGGCAGTGCCGGCGCCGGCTGAACCGGCCGCGCTGATCAAGTACGTCCGGCCCAGCCGCTACTGCGAATCGGACAAGCTGCTGCCGACGTCCTATGCGGAGTTCGGCTCGCAGCAGGGCACGGAGCTGCTCCGGAACGTGCGCCAGTGGGTGGCGGACGAGTTGAGCTATGTCAGCGGATCCTCGCGCTTCACCGACGGGGCCGTGGAGACGTTGCTGGCCCGCCGCGGGGTCTGCCGCGACTACGCCCATCTGGTGATCTCGCTGCTGCGGGCCAAGGATGTGCCGGCGCGGCTCGCTGCCGTTTACGCTCCCGGGCTCAATCCGATGGACTTCCACGCCGTCGCGGAGGCCTATGTCGACGGCGCCTGGCACGTGGTGGACGCCACCGGGATGGCGCCGCGCACCTCGATGCTGCGCATTTCCACCGGCCGTGACACGGCGGACACGGCGTTCCTGTCCACGGTGGGCGGGAGCCTGAGGCTGCAGGAAATCGCCGTGACCGCCGAGTCCGATGGCTTTCCGGACCAGGAAGATCCGGCTGCGCCGGTCAGGCTGGGCTGAGGCCGGGAGGCCAGCCACGCCCTGTCGCCCGGGCGGAACCGGTCAGCGGGCGGGGCGCTCCTTCAGCCCTGCCCGCATCCTGTCCGTCAGCTCCTGCAGCTGCTGGAACTCCGCCTCGCTGAGCAGTGGGGCGAGCATCTCGTGCAGGTGCCGGACGTGGACCCTGCCGATCTCGCGCTGCAGCTCGGCACCTTTGTCGGTCAGCGAGATCTCGATCCCGCGCTGATCCGACTCGGCGGTCCGCCGCTGTACCAGCCCTTTGGCTTCCAGCCGCTCCACCATCCGGCTCAGGCTCGGCTGGCTGATCAGCAGCGCTTCGTTCAGCTCATTCAGCCGGGTCCAGCCGGTGGGACAGTTGCTGAGGTTGAACAGCACGTCGTATTCGCGCATGGCCAGCTTCCGGAACTCGGGCAGCTGC
Organism: Arthrobacter crystallopoietes BAB-32; assembly: GCF_000328305.2. GTDB lineage: Bacteria > Actinomycetota > Actinomycetes > Actinomycetales > Micrococcaceae > Crystallibacter > Crystallibacter crystallopoietes_A. The sequence goes on from NZ_ANPE02000091.1 coordinate 4,308, forward strand.
TGCATCCGGCGCATCACCGCCACCTGGGTCCGGAAGAGGGACTCCCAGGCCTGGGAAGTGGTGCGAACCTGCGGTTGCTCAGCCATTGGCCACCGCTCCGGCTTCGGCTTCGCGGGCGGCCTTGCGGCTGGCATGGGTGGGGGCATCCGGAACATGGGCCGGCTTGCGGGCGGCGAACTCGCGCTTGAGTACCGGCAGGACTTCCTCGCCGAAGAGGTCCAGCTGCTCGAGCACGGTCTTCAGCGGCAGGCCGGCATGGTCGATCAGGAACAGCTGGCGCTGGTAGTCGCCGAAGTAGTCCGCAAAGCTCAAGGTCTTCTCGATCACCTGCTGCGGACTGCCAACGGTCAGCGGCGTCTGGGCAGTGAAATCCTCCATCGACGGGCCGTGGCCGTAAACCGGGGCGTTGTCGAAGTACGGGCGGAATTCGTTGACCGCGTCCTGCGAGTTCCTGCGCATGAAGAACTGCCCGCCGAGGCCCACGATGGCCTGGTCCGCCCGGCCATGGCCATAGTGCTCGTAGCGTTCGCGGTAGAGACCGATGAGCTGCATGTAGTGCTCCTTCGGCCAGAAGATGTTGTTGGCGAAGAACCCGTCGCCGTAGTAGGCGGCGAGCTCGGCCACTTGCGGCGTGCGGATGGAACCGTGCCAGACAAAGGGTGCAACGCCGTCGAGCGGGCGCGGGGTGGAAGTGAAGTTCTGCAGCGGTGTGCGGTGCTTGCCCTGCCAGTTGACCACGTCCTGGTCCCAGAGCTTGCGCAGCAGTGCGTAGTTTTCCACCGTCAGCTCGAGCGAATCCTGGATGTTCTTGCCGAACCACGGGTACACCGGAGCCGTGTTGCCGCGGCCCAGCACCAGGTCCACCCGGCCGTCCGCCACGTGCTGCAGCATCGCGAAGTCCTCGGCGATCTTCACCGGGTCGTTCGTCGTGATCAGCGTGGTGGCGGTGGACAGCGTGATCCGCTCGGTCTGCGCCGCGATGTAGCCCAGCAGGGTAGTGGGAGAGCTGGAGAAGAACGGCTCGTTGTGATGCTCGCCGATGGCATAGACATCCATGCCGATCTCCTCGACCTTCTTCGCGATGGCGATCGAGGCCTTGATCCGTTCCGCTTCCGTGGGCGTGCTGCCGTTGGTCGGATCCCGGGTGATGTCCGAAACGCTGAATACGCCGATTTCCATGGTGGTCCTCTCCAAGTTGCCGGTGGGGCTTGATTCATCATACATGCAATTGCATCTACCTAGCCAACCAGTCGTGCCCCGGATTCATTCCCGGGCCGGGAATCCCCTTCCGGGGCAGTACGGAGAGTCAGACGCCGGCGGGCTCGCGCACGTGCTCCACGGCCTGCTCCTGCGCCAGGGCGCGGCGTTCCCTTCGTCCTTCCACCAGCCGGTAGAGGACGGGGACCAGGATGAGCGTCAGGGCAGTGGAGGAGACCAGCCCGCCAATAACGACGACGGCGAGCGGCTGGGCGATGAATCCTCCTTCACCGGTCAATCCCAGGGCCATCGGGGTCAGGGCGAACACGGTCGCCAGGGCTGTCATCAGGATCGGGCGCAGGCGCTGGCGGGCACCGTTTTCGATGGCTTCCGCCACGGGCAGCCCGGCCCGGCCATCATGCGGCCGGCGGTACTGGTTGATCAGGTCGATCAGCACAATGGCGTTGGTCACGACGATGCCGACCAGCATCAGCATGCCGATCAGCGACGGCAGGCCCAGCGGGATCTGCGTGGCCACGAGCAGTCCGATGGCGCCGGTGGCCGCGAACGGCACAGAGACCAGCAGGATCAGCGGCTGGAGCAGGCTCTTGAAGGCAGCCACCATGATGACGTACACGATGGCCACGGCCGCGAGCAGCGCCAGGCCCAGCTGCTCGAAGGACTCCGCCTGCTGGCTGGCCGCCCCGCCCAGGGTGGCGTCGACGCCGGCCGGCAGCTGCAGCCCGTCCAACACGTCCTGTACTTCCCGGCTCAGGCGCCGAGGTCGTCTCCGGCCGCCGTGACGGAAACAACGGCCGTCCGCTCCCCGCCGGAGGCGGTGATGGAGGCCGGCACCTGCGCTTCTTCCACCGTGGCCAGATCGGTCAGCGGCACCGAACCCGAGGCGGTGGGAACCTGGACGTCGCGCAGCTGCCCGATGCCGGAGAGCTGTGTGCCCTCGCCGACCTGCACCGGGTAGTCGGTGGTGCCGATCCGGACGGTGCCGCCGGGCAGGGGACTGATGCTGGAGGCGACGATCGCGGCGACCTGCTCTTCGTTCAGCCCGGCCTCTGCCGCCTTCGCGCGGTCCACGGAGACCTGGACCACCGGTTCGGACGCCGCCAGGTTGCTCGCTGCCTCGGCCGCGCCGGGCACGCCCTGCAGCGCCTCCACCAGCTGGTCCGAGGCCGCCTGGAGTTCCGCTTGGTCCGAGGCGGACAGTTCGACATCCACGGTGCCCGAGGTGCCGAAACCGCCGCCCTGGGTGCTCAGGGTGATCGTGCCAGCGTCCGGCAGGTCCGCCAGCAGGGTGCGGACGTCCGCCCGCAGGGCCTCCTGGTCTGCGCCTTCCTCGGTGATGACGGTGTACTGGGCCACGGAAGCGCCCGCAGAGAGGAACGCGCCGATGCCGTCGGTACTGTTGCCGATGGTGACCTGTACGTCCTCGACGCCGTCGGCCGTGGCGAGCACGTCCTCGACTGCCTGGGCAGCCTGGTCCGTGGCGGCCAGACTGGTACCGGGCGGCATTTCCTGCTTCAGGCTGAAGCTGTTCTGGCCGGAATCGCCCAGCAGGTTCGTCTGCATCAGGGGTACCATCGCCGCGGTTCCGGCCAGCAGCAGGACTGCGGCCGTGCAGGTGATGACGGGATGGCGCTGCGTGGAGGCAAGCACCGGCAGGTAGCCGCGCTGCAGCCAGGAACGCTTCTCGGCCTCGGTCGCCCGGGCACGCACTTCGTCCGGATCCTGCGGTTGCACGGGCAGCCGCACGAACCAGTAGGCCAGGACCGGAACGATGGTCAGTGACACGAGCAGCGACGCGAGCAGGGCCAGCGCCGTGGTGATGGCGAAGGGCCGGAAGAGCTCGCCGGCCAGGTCCTGGACGAAGGCGATCGGCAGGAAGACCGCCACGGTGGTCAGCGTGGAGGCAGTGATGGCGCCGGCGACTTCGCGCACGGCGGTCAGGATGGCGGTCCGCTTGTCCTCGCCGTAGGCCAGGTGCCGTTTGATGTTTTCGACGACGACGATCGAGTCGTCCACCACGCGGCCGATGGCGATGGTCAGGGCGCCGAGAGTGAGGATGTTCAGTGAGTAGCCGAACGCAGAGAGCCCGATGAACGTGACCAGCAGCGACAGCGGGATCGAGATGGCCGTGATCAGCGTCGAGCGGATGGAGAGCAGGAAGACCAGGATGACCAGCACGGCGAAGCCGAGGCCGAGCAGCCCTTCGGTGGTGAGGTCCTTGATCGATTTTTCGATGAACGGTGCCTGGTCGAAGACGGTAGTGAATTTCGCGCCGTTCCCCAGCTCGGCTTCGAGCTGGGGAATCAGGTCCGCGACCGCGTGCGAGATGGCCACCGTGTCGCCGTCCGGTGTTTTGGTGATGGCCAGCGCAAGGGTTTCAACGCCATTGGTACGCGTGATCGAGGTGCGTTCATCGTCCTCGATGCGCACGGTGGCGACGTCCCCGATAACCGTGGGGGCGCCAGCAGGTTCAGCTGACGGCCGCTGCGGCTGCCGGTCGGAAGGTTCCCCGGGCTGGGGCACCGCCGGCGGCGCCGTCTGCGATTCGCCGGGGAATTGCCCAGGGACCTGACCCGCTGCCGGCGGTGACGCAGGTGCGGACGGTAGCTCCGCCGTCGTGCTTTCCGCCGGTGCCAGCGGCAGCGACTCAATGGCTTCGAGGCTGTCCAGCGGGCTGCCGATCTGTACCGGCAGGCTCTTGCCGTCCGGTTCGACCGTGCCGGCCGGAACCAGGGCGCCGCTGTTCTGCAGGCTGTCAACGATCGAGCCGGCGGCCAGCCCCCGTTCGGACAGCGCCTCTTCGTCGGGGAGGATGGAGACGTGCCGCTGCGCGCCGCCGGAGACGTCGGCGCTGCGCACGCCCTCGAGCTTCTGCAGCCCGGGCACGGTGAGCCGGTTGAGCTCGGTGTTGAGCTCGCTCAGTTCCAGGTCCGAGGAGACCGCGAGGAAGACGACCGGGAAGTCATTGACGCTGCCGGCGATCGACTGCGGCGAAACGTCCTCGGGCAGCGCCTGGCTGGCATTCGAGATGGCGCGGTCCACCTGGCTGCGGGCACGGTCCAGGTTGGTGCCGTAGGCAAAGGTCAGGTTGACGGTCGACAGGCCCGTCCGGGAGGTCGCATCGGTGGATTCGAGGCCCTCGACGGCGTTGAGCGCGGACTCGAGCGGTTCACTGACCTGCTTGTCCACCACCTCGGGCGAAGCGCCCGGCATCGCCGCCAGAACGGTGATGCGCGGGAACTCCAGCGAGGGGATCAGCTCCTGCTTGAGCGAGCCCATGGTGATGACACCGAAGACCGCCGCAAACACCGTGATGAGGGCGATCAGGGCGCGATTGCCCAGCGAGAGCGACGCCAGCTTGTGCATGCCTCAGGCTAGCTGAGTTCCAGCACCCGGTCAGTGTCCGCGGTGACGTCGGCCAGCAGCGAGGGGTTCTCGTTGAGCTTGGCGCCGAACCCGGGGATCATGCCCTTCAGCTTGGGCTCCCAGTTCTTGAACTCCGTGGGGAAGCAGCGCTGCAGCACCTGGATCATGATCGGCGCGGCGGTCGAGGCTCCCGGGGACGCCCCGAGCAGGCCGCTGATGCTGCCATCGGCGGAAGTGATGACCTCGGTGCCGAACTGGAGCACGCCGCCGCTCTTCGGATCCTTCTTGATGACCTGCACGCGCTGGCCGGCGGTGATGAGCTCCCACGAGTCGCCGACGACCTCCGGGTAGAAGTCGCGCAGCGCCGCGATCTTCTTCGGCCGGCTCTTCAGGACTTCGGTGATCAGGTACTTGACCAGGCTCATATTGTCCTTGGCGACCGCGAGCATCGGGACCAAGTTGTGCGGGCGGACCGACAGGGGCAGGTCCAGGAACGAGCCGGACTTCAGGAAGTTGGGGGAGAAGCCGCCGTAGGGGCCGAAGAGCAGGGAGCGCTTGCCGTCGACGAACCGGGTATCCAGGTGCGGTACGGACATGGGCGGGGCGCCGACGGAGGCCTGGCCGTAGACCTTCGCGTTGTGCCGCTCGATGACGGCTTCGTCCGTGGAGCGCAGGAACTGGCCGGAGACCGGGAAGCCGCCGAAACCCTTGGCCTCGGGAATGCCGGAGCGCTGCAGCAGGTGCAGGGCCCCGCCGCCGGCGCCGACGAAGACGAAGCGGGCCGAAACGGTGCTGGTTTGGCCGGTGGAGTTGTTCTTGACCTTCAGGTCCCAGCGGCCGTTGCTGGCCCGGCTGACGTCGAGGACCTTGTGGCCGTAGTGCAGCTCGGCTCCCTGGGCATCCATGTACCCGGCCAGCTTGCGGGTCAGGGCACCGAAATCGACGTCGGTGCCCGCGGCTACGCGGGAACCTGCTACCCGCTGGTTGGGGTCGCGGCCTCCATGACCAGCGGCACCCAGTCCGCGAGCTCGGCATGGTCCTCGGAGAACTCGATCTTCTCGAAGAGCGGTTCGGCGCGCAGGGCCTCATAGCGGCGCTTGAGGTAGTCCGAATGCGCATCGCCCCAGACGAAGCTCATGTGCGGCAGCGGATTGATGAATTCCTTCGGCGAGCCGATGTGGCCTTCGGAGACCATGTGGGCCCAGAACTGGCGGGAGATGTGGAACTGTTCATTGATGCCGACGGCCTTCGCGGTCGGAACCGAGCCGTCGGCGGCCGCCGGTGTGTAGTTCAGTTCGCACAGCGCTGCGTGGCCGGTGCCGGCGTTGTTCCAAGGGTCAGAGCTTTCCAAGCCGGCCTGGGCGAGGTTCTCGAACAGGGAGATGCTCCAGGTCGGCTGCAGCTGCTTGAGCAGGGAGCCGAGCGTGGTGCTCATGATACCCCCGCCGATCAGTGCAACGTCGATGTTTGTGGATGATCCCGAGGGGGTAATAGCAGTCAACTTCAATCTCCCGTAGCAGCTTCGCCAGCGATTAGAAGGTTACCCCGCCCCGCCTGAGACTCGAAAATTGCGCGGTCCGGATGTGACCGGAAAGACAGACCGGCGCCGTCGCAGCCGCTATCATGCGGGCGCCGGCGGATCAGGCCTCGGTGCGCAGGCGGATCAGGTTGAAGCGCTCATCGAGCATGGGGCTGACCGGATAGCTCTCCACGCGGGGTCCCATCGCCACGGCCGAGACCGGGAAGGCCAGCGGCACGGCGGGCAGCAGCCGCGCCAGCTGCTCGTTGATCTGCAGGTACGCCGTGGTCCGTTCCGGGCCCGGCTCCAGTGTCCGTGCCCGCGCTATCCGGCTGGTGAGCTGCGCATTGTCCAGCCCGAACTCGCCGGTACTGCGGCCGAACAGTGTGCCGAGGAAGTTGTCGGGATCGCGGTAGCTGCCGTTCAAGCCGCCGAGATGGAGCGCGCGGTCCTGGTTGTCCCGCACTTTCTGCAGGTAGCCGTCGTTCCAGTCCACAGGCTTGGGCTGGATGTTGAAACCTGCTGCCGTCAGTTGCCGGCTCAACTCGGCGTAGATCTTCTCCGGTGCCGGCAAGTACGCCCGCGTGACGTTGAGCGGATAGTAGAAAGGCAAGGCGCCGCCGTCGTACCCCGCATCCGCGAGCAGTTCTCTGGCCCGGTCGGGATCGTACTCGTAATAGGGGATGTCCTCGTTGTTCACGCCCAGGCTTGGGGGGACGAACTGTTTGGCCTCGACGGAGCCCTCCAGGAAGAAGGACTTCAGCAGCAGGTCCCGGTCGACGGCGTGGGCAATCGCCTGCCGGATGCGGACATCCGACAGTGGGCCGAACTCGCGGTTGATGCCCAGGTACGACACGGCGTACGGGTCCCGCTGGAGGATCTGCATGCCGCCGCGGACCAGGCCGGCGTAGGTCTCCGGCGTGACCAGGTCATACCCGTCGATGTCGCCGCTCTGCAGTTCCCGCAGCCGCGCGGCCGGATGCGCCAGGGTCGTGAACATGACCGTGCCTACCTGGGCGGCCGGGCCCCAGTACTGGTCGAAGGCTTCCAGGACAACCTGGCCGTCCGAGAGTTCCTTCAGCTGGTAGGGGCCGGTTCCCACGGGGTGCAGGCCGAAGACGGAGATCCGGACGCCGTTGCGCTCTTGGTCCAGCTCGTTGGCGGTCTTCGCTTCCAGCGCCGCGGGCGAAGCGATGGCAAACGCCGGCATGGCCAGCGCCGCTACCAGGCCGGAGTACCGGCGGTTCAGTTCCAGCTTGATCTCCAGCGGGCCCAGCACGTCGCAGCCGCGGTACAGGGACTCGCCGTCCTCGTCGGCAAAAGCGCCGAACACTGCCCGGTAGGGCAGCATTCCGTCCGCCGGGCGGATGGCTTCCGGAAGGCGGAACCACCGCTCGAAGTTGGCGCGCACCGCCTCGGCGTCGAAGGGCGTCCCGTCGTGGAAGGTAACGCCTTCGCGCAGCTTGAAGACGTAGGCACGGCCATTGTCCTGCTCTTCGAATTCGACCGCCAGGCCAGGGGCGGGAACCCCGGTCTCCCGGTCCACCCCGACCAGCGTCTCCATGACCTGGCGGGTAACGCGCAGGGATTCGCTGTCGACGACGAGGGCCGGATCCAGGCTGACGGGATCGGCCGCGGTGCCCATGGTGAAGGTCAGATCCGCCGGCAGGGACGGCGTCGGTGCCGGTGTCGCCGAGCCCGGTGAAGCAGGTTCTCCCGTGCAGCCGGTGAGCAGGAGGGCAGCCGCTGCTGCACCGGCTTTGAGAAACGTGCGCCGCGCGGGCGTATCTTGCACTCGTGCTCCTGGAGGCTGCGGGGAAACCGGAAATCCCTAGTCTAAGGGACCGCCCGGGCAGAAAGAACGCGAAACCCTCGCCGGGGGTGGCCAAGATCACTTCGTCATGGGGCACGATAGTCCCATGAGCGAAATTCCCCGGCCGCTGCTCGAGATCCGCAATCTCGCGGTCGACTTCCGGACAACGTACGGGAACGTCTCCGCCGTGCAGGACGCCAGCCTGAGTGTGGCCGAGGGGCAGACGCTGGCCATTGTGGGGGAGTCAGGGTCCGGCAAATCGACGACGGCGATGGCCGCTATCGGGCTGCTGCCGCGCAACGGCAGGGTGAGCTCCGGAAGCATCCTGTTCGACGGCGAGGAGCTCGTGGGGATGCCCGAGCACCGTTTGCGCCGGATCCGCGGGCGCCAAATCGGCCTGGTTCCCCAGGACCCGATGTCCAACCTGAACCCGGTAACCAGGATCGGGACCCAGGTGGCGGAAACGCTGCTGGTGCACGGGATGGCCACGTCCCGCAACGTCGATGTCAAGGTGGTCGAAGCGCTCGAAGCTGCAGGTCTGCCGGATGCGGCGGAGCGGGCCAAACAGTATCCGCACGAGTTCTCCGGCGGGATGCGGCAGCGTGCCCTGATTGCCATCGGCATGGCCTGCCGGCCCCGCCTGCTGATTGCCGACGAGCCGACGTCGGCCCTGGATGTTACGGTGCAGCGGACCATCCTGGACCAGATCGGGAGGATGACCGAAGAACTGGGCACCGCCGTGCTGCTGATTACCCATGACCTGGGGCTGGCAGCCGAGCGTGCCGAGCAACTGGTGGTGATGCACCGCGGCAAGGTGGTGGAAACCGGACCCGCGGCGCAGCTGCTGGAAGACCCGCAGCACCCCTATACCCGTGCGCTGGTGAAGGCCGCACCGAGCGTCGCCGCCGTCCGGCTGCAGCCCGGTGCCTTCGCCGCCAGCCCGGATGAGCGTGCCAGGCATGCCGAAGAGGCCTTTGCCGCGAAAGCTGATTCGGCCTCGACGGCGGAGGACACCGGCAACATCGTCGAGCTGAGGGACCTGACCAAGGCCTACAAGATCCGCGGGCGTTCCGAGGATTTCTATGCGGCCAGGAACATCACCCTGGATGTCCCGCGGGGACGCACGGTGGCCATCGTGGGGGAGTCGGGCTCCGGCAAGACGACGACCGCCCGCATGCTGCTGAAGCTGATCGAGCCGACCAGCGGCAGCATGACGTTCGATGGGATGGACGTTGCCAATCTCAGCAAGGAACAGCTGCGCGACTTCAGGCAGCGGGTCCAGCCGGTCTTCCAGGACCCCTATTCGTCGCTGAACCCGATGTTCACTGTGGGGCGCATTGTCGAGGAGCCGCTGAGCACCTATAAACGCGGCGATTCGCGGGCACGTGCTGCCCGGGTCAGGGAACTGATGGACCAGGTGGCACTCCCGCACAGCATGCTCCGGCGCTATCCTTCCGAACTTTCGGGCGGACAGCGGCAGCGCGTCGCGATCGCCAGGGCGCTGGCGCTGAAACCGGAACTGCTGGTCTGCGACGAACCAGTCTCGGCGCTGGACGTGCTGGTCCAAGCCCAGATCCTGAAGCTGCTCGCGGATCTGCAGGCCGAACTGGGCTTGAGTTATCTGTTCATTTCGCATGATCTGGCCGTGGTCCGGCTGATCTCCGACTATGTCTGCGTCATGAAGGACGGCGAGCTCGTCGAGGCAGCATCCTCTGAGGAAGTGTTCACCAACCCGCGCCATCCCTACACCCGCCGGCTGCTGGCTTCCATCCCCGGGAACGAACTGGAGATTTACGATGAGGACCCCGACATCGCCTCCTGACGAAACGCCGGAGCCGCAGGGCTTCGGCTTCCGGACCGGAGTGCGCAGCGAAGCCGTCGCCCTCGGCTTCGCCGTGTTCGTGCTGGTGCTCGGCACGGCGCTGCTGGCAGTCGGCGCCGTCATCCTGGTCAATGAGGGGCGCTGGGGCTACCTGCTGGCCCTGGCCGCGCTGGAACTGTTGTTCATTGCCGGCTTTGCCGCCATGGTCCACATGGCACGCAAGCGCCACCGCCCGCACAGCGACCCGCCGCCGGCATGACCCGGCGTCGTGCTTTCCCGAAGAAAGCGCAGACGGGGACCCGCCGCCGTCGTTCCCGCATTATTTCTGGCGGGATTTCGGATCCAGTGCCTCGCGCAGTGACTCCCCGAGGAGGGTGAAGCCCAGGGCCGTGATGGCAATGCAGAGGCCGGGGAAGAACGCCAGTTGCGGCGCGATGCCGAGTTCGTTCTGTGCGTAGGTCAGCATGCGGCCCCATTCCGCCGTCTGCGGCCTGCCGCCGCCCAGGCCCAGGAAGGACAGCGCCGCCGCGTCGATCACAGCGGTGGCCAGTGTCAGTGTGGCCTGGACGATCACCGGGCCGACGCTGTTGGGCAGCAGATGGCTCATCGTGATGGTCCGCCGGCTCAGCCCCAGGGTCTGCGCGGCCAGGATGTAGTCCGCGCTGCGCTGGGAGAGCATCGACGCGCGAAGAAGGCGGGCGAAGATCGGCACCTGGGCGACGCCGATCGCGATCATGACGGCATACGGACCCTGGCCCAGCACCGCGGCGATGGACACCGCCAGCAGCAGGTTCGGCACGGACAGCAGGATGTCGACCAGGCGCATGATGACGTTGTCCACCCAGCCGCCGAAACCGCCGGCCAGGATGCCCAACAGCATCCCGCCAACCAGGCCGAACGCCGTCGATATGACGCCGATCAGCAGCGAGGCCTGGGCGCCCCAGATGAGCTTGCTCAGCAGATCGCCGCCGAAGCGGTCCAGGCCGAGGACGAAGTCGGGGAGTTCGCCGGGCCCGGGGATGTGCGTCGGGGTGATGTGCGTGCGGCCGGGCAGCTCTTCGCCGCCATAGGGCGCCAGGACGGGAGCCAGCAGGGCCACGAGCAGGAACAGGGTGACAATGACGGCGCCCGCGATGGCCTGCGGGTTGCGCCGCAGCCGGTGGAACGCGTCCCGAAAGAGGCTCGTTCCGGCGGGACCCGGAGTTTCCGGGTCCGGGCTCGGCGCGGTGGATCCGCTGGCAGGGGGAAGCGTAGTGGTCATTGGACACGCACCCTTGGATCGATAACGCTGTAGGTCACGTCGACGAGGAGGTTGATCAGCGAATAGATGATCGCGATGAAGATGATGAAGCCTTGGAGGACGGGATAGTCGAGGTTGAAGATCGCGTCGCGCAGGAAGCGGCCGATCCCGCTGAACGCGAAGACGGTTTCGGTTAGGACCGCCCCGGAGATCAGCAGGCCCAGCTGGAGGCCGATGGTGGTCGTCACCGGCAGCATGGCGTTGCGCAGGATGAACCGGTTGCGGATGGTCCGCTCCAGCAGGCCCTTGGCCTTGGCCGTGCGCACGTAGTCGGCGTTTTGGACTTCGAGGACGGACGCCCGGGTGATGCGGACGATGATGGCCAGCGGAATCGTGCCCAGGGCAATTCCGGGCAGGACCAGGTGCAGGAAAGCGTCCCACGCTGCATCCCATTCCCGGGTGAGAATGCCGTCCAGCACATAGAAATCGGTCACATGGGTAGCGTTGATCCGCGGGTTCTGCCGCCCGTCGGTGGGCAGCAGGGGGATCTTGATGGCGAAGAGCCATTTGAGGATGAAGGCGAGGAAGAACACCGGGATAGTGATCCCGACGAGGCTGAGGACCACGGAACTGTGGTCCGGCCACCGGCCGTAGTGCTTGGCTGCCCAGTAGCCCAGCGGAATGCCGAGGCCGATCGCGAACGCCAGCGCCACGGCGGTCAGTTCCAGCGTCGCGGGGAAGCGGGTGGTGAACTCCTCCAAAACGGGCCGCCCGGTCAGCAGCGACGTGCCGAAGTCGCCCTGCAGAAGTTTGCCCATGTAGATGAAGTACTGCTCGATCAGCGGACGGTCGAATCCGTAGAGTTCGTTGATCCGGGCGACAGCTTCCGGTGTAGCCCGGTCACCCAGCAGGGCAGTTGCCGGACCGCCGGGCAGGCTCCGCACCCAGAGGAACAGCAGGACGGACAGTCCCAGCAGGGTGGGGATGAGCAGCACTATGCGCTTGCCGATGACTCGTAACACAGCGTCCTTTCGCCTGGCGAAGTTCCTCGTGCCGGACGCGGTGCGGCTGCGGCTGCACCGCTTGGCGGGTACAGCCGCAGCCGCAACCGGCCTATTCGCTGAGTTCGACCATGTTGTAGACCTCGTCGTTCACCGGGCTCGCCGGGTAGGAAACCACTCGGGGAGCGAAGGCCAGGGACGGAGCCGGGTGGGCCAGCGGGATCGCCGGAACGAACTCGGCGATGTCCGCATTGATCTGCTCGTACAGCGGCGTCTGCTCCTCCAGCACGCTCTCCTGGCGCGCTTCCTCAAGGGCCCTGAACAGTTCGGGGTTGTTGAACCCGAACTCGGGCTTTTCGTGGCCGAAGAAGACGCCAACGAAGTTGTCCGTGTCGTTGTAGTCGCCGGTCCAGCCCAGCAGATGGATGTCGTGGTTCTCGGTGGCCTGCACCCGGTCCAGGTAGTCCGGAGACCACTTGTCCGGCTGCGCCTCGATGGTGATGCCGACTTCTTCCAGTTGCGCGCTCAGGTTCGTGAAGACCTGTTCCGGCGTCGGCATGTAGGGCCGCGAGACGCCGGTCGGGTAGTTGAACTGCAGCGTCAGGCCGTCGCCGTGCCCGGCCTCCTCCAGCAGTTGGCGGGCCCGCTCGGGATCATAGTCGTAGGTTTTGACGTCCTCGTTGTAGCCGTTGACGATCGGCGGAATGAACTGGCTGGCAACCTCCGTCCCTTCGGGCAGCGTCTGCCGGACCAGCGCCTCTTTGTCGATGGCATGGGCCAGGGCCTGGCGGACCTTGGGGTCGGCCAGCGCCTCGTTCTTCTGGTTGATGCCCAGGTAGAGGATCGTGAACGGATCGCGGTTGACGATCTTGAAGCCCGCGTCGGCCAGTGCCTTGGTGTCGGCCGGCGCGACAAGGTCGTACCCGTCGATGTCGCCGGACTCCAGGGACTGCCGCCTGGCCTGCGGATCGTCGATCACGCGGAAGATGACTTTCTGGACCTGGCCTTGTTCGCCCCAGTAGTCGGCGAACGCGGAGACCTCGATCTGCTGGCCTACCTCCCAGCTGTCGAACTTGAACGGTCCGGTACCCACCGGGTGCCCCTGGGCGTACTCGCTCAGCACGGGTGCTTCTTCGGAACCGCCGATCTCGTCGGCGTTGAACTCCTGCAGGGCCGTGGGGCTCTGCATCGCGAAGGCGGGCAGCGACAGTGCGGCGATGAAGCCGGCAAAGGGCTTAGCCAGGTTGACGGTCACCTCCGTGTCGCTGGCGGCTTCGCAGGACTCGTACACTGCGGTGTCTTTGCTGTCCGCGAAACCGCGGAAGAGGGAGCCGTAGTAATAGGCCACGGATTCGGACTGCTGGAGCCCTTCGAAGTTGTACCAGCGGTCGAAGTTGAAGCAGACGGCCTCGGCGTTGAAGTCCGTGCCGTCGTGGAACTTCACGCCGTCCTTGAGCTGGAAAGTATAGGACAGGCCGTCCTCGGAGCTCTCCCATGACTCGGCCAGCAGCGGTGCCGGATCGGCCGTTCCCGGTTCCACCCCGACAAGCCCTTCGAAGATCTGGCGGCTCACGCGGAAGGATTCGCCATCGCTCGCGAAGGCTGGATCCAGCGATTTCGGGTCAGAGGAAGCCGCAAAGATGAAGGTCGAGTTCACCGATCCGTCCGCGGACCCTTCGGAATCGCCGCGTTGGCTTTCCGCGCAGCCGGTCAGGATAAGCGCCCCGGCAGCGAGGCCGGCAGTGATGGCGGCAATCTTCCGCGGCCGGCGCCGCACGGCAGTAGTGCCCCTGAATGACATGAATTGCTCCTCGTCAACGAGTGATGGCGGGGCCGTGCGGGGTGCGGCACGCCCGGGCACCGGCACGGATGGCGCCTGCGCTTGAATGAGAGCCTAGTCACATCAAGGCCGGAAAGCATCGCTTCACACCCGCGCTGTCAAGGAAATACATCACAATCCGGTTACGCCAGTGGAGCTGGGACCATAACGACGGCGGGGCCCGGCTCAGGCGCCGATATTGCGTTGGAGAGGACAAAAGGGAGCCGCGGCTGATGCCGCAGCTCCCTCTTTTGGTGCGCAAGGCGGGACTTGAACCCGCACGTCCGAAGACACTGGAACCTAAATCCAGCGCGTCTGCCAATTTCGCCACTCGCGCATGCCGGCCCGCGCTGCCGCGGGCCGGACTCAATTGTACCTGTTTTGCGAATCGCCCCGCGGCTACTTGCCCGCCGGCTGCACCAAGCCCAGGTCCCGATGGAGTTTGGCAACGTGGCCGGTCGCGCGCACGTTGTACTGGGCCAAGGCGACCTTGCCCTCCGGGTCCACCACGACGGTCGAGCGGATCAAGCCTTCATACGTCTTGCCGTAGTTCTTCTTTTCTCCCCAGGCACCATAGGCCTCGGCGACGGCGTGGTCCGCGTCGGACAGGAGCGGGAAGTTCAGGCTCTCGGCTTCGGCAAACTTCACGAGTTTGGGCAGGGCATCGGGGGAGATGCCGACAACCTCGTAGCCTGCCGTTTTGAGCGAGGCGAGGCTGTCACGGAAATCGCAGGCTTCCTTGGTGCAGCCTGGCGTGGAAGCAGCCGGGTAGAAGTACACCACCACGTGCCGGCCGCGGAAGTCCGAGAGAGACACGTCTTGGCCGGTCGAATCCTGCAGGGTGAAATCCGGGGCGGTATCGCCGGTCGCCAGGCGCTGTCCCATGAGTAGGCTCCTTGATGTTGGTCCGGGAGCGCCGAAAAGGCTGCTGCCGATTTTGTCATTCTTCTCCGACCCGCAAGCCTACTGGTTATAATTAGATAATGCCGGATTTACAAAACTGGCCTACGGCTCGGTTGCTCTCAACCGCAGCACGTCTGGTTGAACACGCATGGAACGAAAAGCTCGCCTCGCTGGGTCTGACCCACGCGGGGGTCATTGCGTTGGAGGTCCTCGACGCCGAGGGTGACATGGCCCAGGCGCAGCTTGCCGCGAAGGTGCGTGTTCAGGCGCAGACCATGGGGAAGACGCTCTCACGCCTGGAAGCACATGGGCACATCACCCGTGTCAGAAGCCAATCGGACCGGCGCTCGCAGTTGGCGAGCATCTCCGAATTGGGGCGGCAGGCCCTTGAATCGTCGCGTGAACTCGAGCGGAATATCACTCCCGGGGGCGACGCGGGGGCGGATGAGCTGCGCGATCGGCTCGCGACGGTGATCCGCCGGCTGGGGACGACCCGCTGGGGCGGGCCGACCGTCCCCGAGGCGATGGAACTCGCAGGCAACGAAGGGCTCTCGGACCACGGCTAGCCCTTCCGGCGCCTCGACCCGGCACCATTTCCGGCCCGGACCGCTTGGTCCGGGCCTTTTCGCTGTCGCCGGCAGTGCGTCTCCAAGTGGTCGGCTGTGTGAGTAGTCTCTCAATTTAAGGCTCAGGTTCGCGGAACCTCCGGCCGCGAAGTGCCGTTATCTATTCGTAACTTCTTCCCAAATGAAAAGCGAATCAGTATGGCTGACGACTCCACCGCTGACGACAAGCCGAAGCCGCTCCTGGGGCTGAGCGGCACCCAAACCATCGGATCCGCCCTTGCGGCGGTGACATCCGCAGTTGTTGGTTCCTTCCTCGGCGTAGCCGGAACACTCATTGGAGCCGCCCTCGGATCCATCGTGGCGACAATTGCTGCGGCGCTCTACGCGCGGACCCTCGACACGGCTGCCGGCGCGGCCAAACGGAGGATCAGCCGGGCTCGCCAAGGCGGCGGCGCGCAGCAGGAAGCCACGGAGAAACCTCTGGAGGAGGCGCCACTGGCAGTCGCAACCGCGGTGGCGGCCGAAAAGGATAAGCTCCGGAAACTCACACCCAAGACGTGGATCAAGATCGCCTCCGCGAGTGCCGCAGCCTTCGCAGTCGCCATGGTTTGCATCACTGCATTCGAGTTCGGTACCAACAAGCCGATCTCAAGCCTGGTGACGGCCAGCACGACCAGCGCCAGCGACACCGGTGCCCGGACGACTTTCGGTGCAGCGTTCACCAGCACCGACCAGAACCCGGACGACGCGGAACAGCCGGTCGACACCGAGCCCAGCGATACACCGGTCGACGAGGGCACCGGAACCCAGGACAACACCGGTACCGGGACCGTTCCGGAAGTCCCCGAGGACGGCGGCACCGGGATCATGCAACCGGGCTCCGGCGAGACGGGCGAAACACTGCCCGAAGAAACCAGCAACCAACAGGCACCTGTGCCGGCGCCGGAATCGGAACTGGAACCTGCTCCCGCCGTCGAAGCCCCTGCGGATTCGGCGTCGAACCAGGAACCCCAAGGAGATGGGGTAGCAGCCCCGTAGCCGGTCGGCTAGCCCGGCTCTCAAGGTGACCTTAAGGATGGAAACCAGCCACTATGCACGAGGCTGGTTTCCATCCTCTTTTGATTAAGGCCGCTGCAGTCAGCGGGACAGGGGTCCGAAACTGCGGCCTGCCGGTGTCAGAGCACGTGGATATTCGAGGCCTGCAGCCCCTTCGGTCCTTCGACGACCTCGAACTCGACCTTCTGCCCTTCCTCGAGGGAACGGAATCCGCCTCCGGTAATCGCCGAGAAGTGGGCGAATAAGTCCTGGCCTCCGTCATCGGGGGCGATGAAGCCAAACCCCTTCTCGGAGTTGAACCACTTGACCGTACCTGTTGCCATGCTGTGCTCTTTCGTACCCGGACAGCTTTGCGGGCCCCGTTCCGGCGCCCCGTTCCCATCGTCCTGACGTAACGCTATGCGTTGCGGAGCCACCGGCACAAGCAGTTGCCGCGAGGGCCGGGGACGGACTGTTTGCGGAGCACCCTGGCACGGGCAGTTTTCATCGCCGTCGTCTGGGGGTTGAGCGTCTGCGCCGCCAGGCGGTTCCCCGCAGGCGAAACCGGTGAAAGCAATAGGCGAGGAGGAGCAGCGCGATTAGTCCGGACGCAATCAAGGTCAGCCCGGCGACCCGGCCACCCGGTAGCCACCATTGCTCGCCAAAGGGCCACCAGCCAGGCATCGGCGGGCTGGCGGCCCAGACGGCTCCTGCGGCAATTAAGCCGCACCCACCAAAGGCGCCGGCAATGATGCGCGGCCACGTCTGTACTTCCTTCGCCGCTATCCTGAGCGCCTGGACTTTGATGGGGACGAGCAGATGCTTGGCCCAAACATAGTGCACTGAGAGCACTACCAAGCCGCCCGCGATGGCCAGCAGACCCGGGCCGGGCAATACGAGTGCCGCGATTCCCACCACGATGAGGAGCCAGCCGAGCAACTCGATGCCCACTCGGCGAAGCCACGGCGGAATGGCGTCGAGCCTGTTCCCCATGACCTCATCCTCCCACGGCAGCCTCAGCGGCAGAATGGGCTCCGAGGCAAGAAGACACGAAAAACCGTGGATGCGAGCCTGGTTAGCGGGCATGTGCAGAGCCGGCCGGGACGGGAGTTTTGCGCAGCGGGCACCGGGGGGTTGTGAACCAGCAGACGGCCCCCGCGGCGGCCAGGGCGGCTGCGGTGATGGCCAGGATCATGCCGGCCGGTGCGGGGAGTTCCTGGACGAGGACGAAAACACCCATGACGAGGACGAAGAGGCCGAAGCCTTTGCGAAGGGCCGTTTCGGGGATGCGTCCGGCAAGGCGGGCGCCGAGCACGGAGCCGAGGATGGCGGTGGCGGTGACAGCGGCGACCATGCCCCAGTCGAGGCTGACGGTGGTGAGGTAGCCGCCGAGTCCGGCGAAGGATTTCAGGGCGATCACCACCAAGGAAGTGCCGACGGCGACCGGCATGGCCAGGCCGCCGATGAGGGCCAGGGCCGGGACGACGAGGAACCCGCCGCCGGCGCCGACCAGCCCGGTGACCAGGCCGACGACGAGGCCTCGAGGATGACTTTGAGGACGGGCAGTTCGCCGTCGCGGCTTTCGGTGGTTTTGTTTTTGCGTCCGCGGATCATCGCGATGGAGGTCGCGACCATCATGAGGGCGAAGGCGATCATCAGGATGGTGCCGGGGATGTGTCCGCCGAGCAAGCCGCCGGCGAAGGCACCGGCCATGCCGGCGGCGCCGAAGATGAGGCCGGTGCGCCATTTGACGCGGCCTTTGCGGGCGTGGTCGATCGCGCTGACGGCCGAGGTCGCGCCGACGACGAAGAGGGATGCGGCGATGGCTTCCTTCGGGTCGAGGCCGGCGACGTAGGTCAGGATCGGGACAGTGAGGATGGAGCCTCCGCCGCCGAGCAAGCCGAGGGAAAGTCCGATAACGACGGAGAGCAGCAGCGTGGCGGTGAGGGCAAGGCTCATGCGGGCAAGTCCTTCTCTGGTCCGGTGGGCGGGCTGTGGTTTAGAGGGTGGGCAGTCCGGCGGCCTGCCAAGCGATCATGCCGCCGGTCATGGTGTCAGCGGTGTAGTCGGCTTGGTTTAGCGCGTCGGCGACGCGTGCGCTGCGGTTGCCGCTGCGGCAGACCACGATGACAGGACGGCTGGGGTCGAGCTCGGCCAGCCGGGCGTTCAGCTCGCCCATGGGAATGTGCAGGGCTTGGGGGATCATGCCCTCGGCGGTCTCGAAGTCTTCACGGACGTCGAGGACCTGGTCGCGGGTGCGGCGCCGGTCGGCGTTATGGATGTCGATTTCGCTCATCTTTGCTGCTTCTCTCGGATCAGGTACTGGATGCGAGGCTCCCCGGGTTTCCCCGTGCGGGACCGGGAAAACCCGGGGAGGCGGTGTTACTTCACGGTAGGGATCCGGCCGATCGCAGTCTCGGCGGTGGGCTCGGCCGCGGTCCTGTTCCAGGGCATCCTGGACAGGGCCTTGCCCATGGCGCAGGTGTTGGTGGCTGCGGAGAAGGTCAGGCCGGTGCCGATGGCGCCGGCGAGCAGGCGCAGTTTGGGGGAAACGAACTTTCCGGCCAGCAGCCCGCCGACGACGAGGGTACCGGCGGCCATGCGGACCTGGCGCTCGAGGTCCCAGCGCTGGGCGCCGCGGACGACGTCGCCCCCGGCGGCGGCGAAGCCAGGT
>NZ_ANPE02000090.1 GCF_000328305.2 Arthrobacter crystallopoietes BAB-32
CCGGCGGCCTCCTCCGCTGCGCTCCTCCGGCCGCCGGCCCAACACGCTGGCGCGGGCGCAGCCCCTGCATGCCACAAGCGGCAGAGGTCAGCCAATACAGTGAGAGGGCGCACTGAACAGGCTTTCGAAAGGACAGCATGAACACCCCGGACTTCCTGCCCGAACCTGCTCTCACCCTCCACTCAACCACGGACAGCAGGACCGACAGCATCGCCGAGGCGATGCTCAACGGCACCGCCACGCACCATCCGGCAGCGCCGGGCCGGGTCGACTTCATCCGGATCCCCGAGAGCATCCGGGACCTTCCCGGCGCCGGCTAACCGCCCTCACCGCGGCGCAGGAGCCGCGGACCAGGTCAGCGCTCGGGTTTCTTCCGGCGGCGTGCTGTCCGGGCCGGACGGAGCCGGCCCGGACGAGGGGTCCGATGCTCGCTTGCTCGCATCGGGGAGCGGGCCTCGCTGCGCTCGGACTGTCAAAGCGTTCTTTGGTTTTTTTGCTGCTGTCCTTCGGATCGTACGTGCCCGCTGCGCACCGTCAACCGGGCTGCGCCCGGCTGCGGGCCCGGGATTTTTCTCCGGCGCTCCTTCGTCGCTTATTTCCTCCCAAAAATGCCCCGTGCCCTTGCCCCTGCCGGGGTTGAGCAGTGCTCCGACGGCCACAGCTTCGCGCTGCTTCGCCAGCAGGCAAAAAACAACGGGGGAGGGAAAGGGCACAAGCCGGCTGGTACAGATCCGCTGCCCGACTCCCCGCCACCTCGCCAAAGGAGACACAAACCATGAACGCCATCGCGATCGAAACCGTGACCACCGCCGACACCCACGAGGAAATCCGTGACCTGCCGGTGCTGCGGGACTACCACATCAACGGCGGCTACGACTGGATGGAAGCCATCGAGGCCGAGGGCTGGAGCGTGCTCGGCAGCTGGGGCTGCGACGGCTGGGACCTGGGCCAGTGGCCCTACGTCATGATCGCCGCGATCCGCACCGCCGATGCCATCGGCGACCTGTTCGGCGTCGCCTCCTACTGCGAGGGCGACGTCACCTGCACCTTCTACCGCACCCAGGCGGCCCAATGGGAGAAGATCACCGAGCACGCCTTCTACTCGTGGAAGAACGGGCAGGCCCACGGCCCGACCGACCTGCCCGAGACCGCCGCCGACCTGCCCGCCCGCTACCGCGGACCCTACCGGCCCGCCTTCGACTAACCGGATCCGTAGGCTGGTCCGCCCCGGATCTAGGGGCGGACCAGCCAGCCAGTCCGCGGCAATGTGCCCAAGGGAACACGCGGCGAAACCCGGCCCGGTGCCGGGAACAGCTCTAGGATCAGGTGCGTGGTGAAGGTGAAGGGCACCATCCGCCCCATGGAAATCAGAGAGATCCAAGCCGAGGGCGAGGACTACGCCGCAGCACGCGAAGCGCTGGAGGCCCAGGTCACGGAAGGCTGGCAGCTGCTCTCCGTCCTCACGGACCGCTAAAACAACCCATCACCTCGGGCCAGCCGGCCCGAGGTGAACCGCGAACACAACAAGAAATGTTTGGCTGGGGACGACACAGGGCACCAGCGGAAACAGCCACCGTACCGGAGACTCCCCAGAGTGCGGGGCCGGCTTCACAAGCAGGCTAACCGGACCGAACACCCCAGCCCCCTCGGGCTCCCGGACGCACCTAAATTCTCTCATGAAACCTTGCAAATAAGCGGCAAAACGCTGGTCATTCAGATGAATGAAAGGTAGAATGGAAGCACAAGGTCACCCCAGACGAACGAAACCATTACTGATACGAAACGCAGGACTGAACATGACCATCACCGTCTACACCAAGCCCGGATGCTTCCCCTGCCGGAAGACCATCGAAAAGTTCCAGGCCGCCGGCATCGAACCGCAGATCGTAGACCTCATACAAACCCCCGCCGCACTGGAGTACGTCACCGAAGACCTCGGCTACTCCCAGGCGCCCATCGTCGTGATCGACGAGAACTTCCACTGGTCGGGCCTGAACCCCGGCTGCATCGACCGCGCCATCGCAACCCTCACCCAGCACACCCCCGGCCAGTAAGCCCCCGCAAGGGCACGTCAGGAAGGAAACCCGGAAACCATGTCAGGGACAACCATGATCACCGTCATCGGCAACCTCACCGCCGACCCCGAACTGCGCTTCACCCCCAGCGGCTCCGCCGTCACGAACTTCACCATCGCCTCCACCCCCAGGACCTACGACAGCCAGACCGGCCAATGGAAGGACGCAGAAACCCTCTTCCTCCGCGCCTCCATCTGGCGGGAAGCGGCCGAACACGCCGCCGAATCCCTGACCAAAGGCACCCGCGTCGTCGCCCACGGCACCCTGAAACCCCGCACGTATGAAACCCGGGCGGGGGAGAAACGAACCGTCATCGAGCTCGAGGTCGAGGAACTCGGCGCCTCCCTGCGCTACCACCCCGTCACCGTCCACCGCCAACAGCGCCAGCCCGCGAAAGGCAGCATCCCGCACCCGGCCGACGACTTCCGGCTCCCACCCAACCAGTACTCCGAAGACGCCTGGTTCGGGATCGAAGCCAACCCGTCCGGCCGGATCATCCCCGACAGCCAGAAGACCGGGAACCCGCCGGCGG
Organism: Arthrobacter crystallopoietes BAB-32; assembly: GCF_000328305.2. Classification (GTDB taxonomy): domain Bacteria; phylum Actinomycetota; class Actinomycetes; order Actinomycetales; family Micrococcaceae; genus Crystallibacter; species Crystallibacter crystallopoietes_A. Next base: position 2,608 of record NZ_ANPE02000090.1, read on the forward strand.
AAGAGCCCGTCTTCAAGGGACTGGCACTGCCATCCGGGACACTGTCCCCGACCACCGCACGGCGCCAGGAACACTGACGGCCACGGAGGTTGCTGCCCCCGCTGCGGGGGCAGCTGCCCGGCGTCCTGGAGCCGGGTGCCGGGCTGCCTCACCCGCATCCAAGGGGCTGGGCTGGGAGCGCCGGCCCTTCGCCCTTACCTGCGAAGGTGGAGGAGCTGCCGTCCGCGAAAACACACGGGCAGCACGGACAGTAGGAGGAGTAGTAGTAGGATTATTACTATTCCTACTATCGGTCAGGAGGTTAGCGGTGACTGAAGCCGTAAAAGAGCGGGTGTATGCGGCGGCGGAGCGGATCAGCGCCGACCGGAACCCCACGGTGTCCAGTGTGCGTGAAGCGGCCGGGGTGTCCAATGCGGACGCCACCCGATACCTGAAGCAGTGGCGCGAGGAGAAGGCCGCTGCGGGCACGCAGATCGCCGCCACCCCGCAGGCGGTGCTCGAGCACGCCGCGCGGCTCGCCGGCACCGTGTGGGCGGAAGCAGCCCGGATGGCCGATGAGCGCCACGCCGCAGTGCAGGCCCGGTGGGAGGGGGAACGCCGGGAAAAGGATCAGGAGCTGGCCGAACTGGTCGCCGACCTGGACCGCACCACGGCCGAGAAAGATAAGGAACTCGAACGCCTGGCAAGGGAACTTCAGGCGGCTGCCCAGCGCCTGGAAGGCGCGGAGGCCAACGCGGCCGAGGCGCTCCGGGCCGCCGACAGCGCCCGCGAGGAGAACAACCGGCTCAGGACCGAACTCGCCGCGGCCGAAGCCAGGACCGCCACCCTGCAGCAGACCATCGACGCCCTGCTCCAACGCATCACACCGCCCGAAACCCCGGATACCGCCTCCGGCGGCGGCGAACAGGCAGACGACCACCAAGACTGAACACTCTCCCCCGGGGGAGCATTATCGGCTGCCGGCCCCCAACGCCACGGCGGCAGCACCGGCGGGGGAGAAGGGGCAGGTCCCCGGCCGGCTCCAGCGGTTCGGGGAAACACGAGGGGGGAGATGCCCGGCCGGGCCAAGAGAGGAGGGTACATGAGCACCAGTAAGCCGGCTTCCTTTACCCCGTACTTCACGCAGGAAGACGCAGGGCAGGTCAGGGCCGCGTTCCTGGCCGCCGGGAAGGCCGAGGGCTACGCTTCGGTCTCCGAACTGATCGAAGCGGCCACCCTGCGCGAACTGCGCCGGCTGGCCCGCAAATACAATCAGGGCAGGAAATGGGAACCGGCCCCGCCCGGGTCCCTGCGCCCCGGACAACGCACACGGGAAGAACAACGATGACCAACCCGACACCGCCCGCCCAACGGCGGTTCCTCAAACTCACCGATGTCGCCGAGGAACTGAACATCTCCCAGGACCAGGCCTACGCCCTGGTCCGCTCAGGCGAACTCCCGGCCATCCAGATCGGCGGCCGCGGCCAATGGCGGGTGGGCGCCGACGTCTTCGAAGCGTACATCGCCGAGGCTACCGCCGGACCAAAGAGATGGTCGCCCGCGGCCTGCCCAAAGAAACGCCGGACAACCACTAGCTCATCACCACCAAACCTCCCGGCGTCGACCGGCATAAATTCCCTTTTGGCGAGGGGAAAGAGCGGGAGGCCAACCCCAGGGTTGGCCTCCCGCGCACTTAACACCCGGCACCCTGCCGCCCGCGCATCTCCTGCTCCAGGGCCGCGAGGACCCGGCCGGCGTATTCGACGACCTCGTGCCAGACCTTGCCTTCGAGAGTGAGCGCGTTATCCCGGATGGCCTCGACCGGCTCGGCCGGTGCCCTAAGGTGGCCGACTGATCCTGTTGATGACGACCGCAGAGCCCGTGCGCTGTGCCAGGAATTCCAGCTGTTCCACGGTCGCGTCCCGGCGCCCGGTGATGGCCGGCCGAACCTGGCCTTGCAGTCCGGGCTGGTTCAGGATCGCCGCGAGGATACCCGGGTCCACACTTTGCCGGCTCAGGACGGTGATCCGGGCGCGCCAGCCGCCTGCCAGCGCGCGCTCTTCGAACAGGGCCGCGCCGTACGGCTTATCCCAAAACCGGTCACTCATCAGATACCCGGATCAGGTGCCAGCCCTCCCAGCCCGGATGCCTGCGCACCTCGAGCGTGCGCGGCGGGGACGTGGACGTCGCGCGCACCTGCAGCCGCCAGTATTCGATCTCGATCAGCTGCCCGCGTCCGGGCCCCGCCGGCAGCTCGGATTCCCACCAGTTCCACCGGCTGAACCAGTGCACCGGCTCCGCAGCCACCGGCCAGAGCCGCCCGCGCCACCGCACCGCCAGCGGTACGCCCTGCGGGGTGAACCGGACCTCGACCGGCTCATTGAGCGTCCGCTGCGCCGCCGGCTCCTGTACCGCGGTCATCGCCCTTTTACCGTCCTTTCTCCCAAAGCCGTCTTACCCGTCGGATCGTCCCGCCGCGACACCGCCGACGCCCACACCCAGGTCGTCCGCCGGATCCCGCCGTGCGTCCAGCACACCTGCACCGCCCGCAACGTCCACCCGAACGTCTCGCCGGCCACCAGCTCCGCCGAACCCGGGAACCGGATCCACGCCCACACCGGCACACCGGGCACCACCCGCGTGACCGGATGGTGCTCAAAATCCAGCTCCTCCAGCGTCAGCGACACCGGCTTGGCCCGTCTCGCGTAACGGGCCGCCAGCCGCGCCAGCGCCTCCCGATCCATAGCGTTAAAAATAGAACACATATTCGAATTAAGCGAAGGAGGCCGAAGATCAGAAGTGCAGCCAGGACCAGGGTGATGGATCCTCTCTTCTGATCGCCTCTCGGCTCTGAACCGCGTAGAGGCTTGTATGGTGGGCGCATGAGCTCCGGGCTCCCGCACGGCCTGCGCCCGCCGGTCAAGGTGGCGCTGGCCCGCGCCGTGGAGAAGATCCCGCGCCTAAACGCCCTGCCCGGAGGCTCGGTCTATGAACCCAAGTGGGATGGCTACCGGGCAGTTCTGAGCCGTGAAGGGGAAGAGGCCTCCATCTGGTCCCGGCAAGGCAAAGACCTCTCCCGTTACTTTCCCGATCTCGTCGCCGCGGCCGCGGAGCAGGTGCCGTCCGGCTGCGTACTCGACGGGGAAACCGTGGTCTGGTCGGGGGAGCGGCTGGACTTCTCCGCCCTCCAGCAGCGTCTGAGCACCGCAACCAAGGCCCTGACGCAGCTGGCCCGGCAGGTGCCGGCCCACTTCGTGGCCTTCGACCTGCTCGCCGTCGCCGGACACGACATCCGCGACCAGCCCCTGCACGTCCGCCGGCAGCTGCTTGAAGAACTCGCCAAAGACTGGACCGAAGTCCTGGAGCTTTCCCCGGTCACCGCTGACCCGGAGACCGCCGCACGGTGGTTCGAGGAGCTGCCGGCCACCGGGATCGAAGGGCTCGTGGTCAAGGGGCGAGCCCAGCCCTACGAAGGCGGCCAGCGCCAGTGGCTGAAGGTCAAGCACAGAGAAACGATTGAAGTGGTCTGTGCAGCGGTCATCGGCCCGATCGACAGACCCGAAGCTGTCGTGGCCGGCCTGCCCATAGAGGGCGAACTGCGCATCGTCGGTCGATCCGCCATGCTCAAACCCTCGGCCGGGAAACAGCTGGGCGCCCAGCTCCGGCCGTCGGCAGGGGAGCACCCATGGCCCAAACGAATCAAATCCACCACCCTCGACAGGTTCAACCCCGGCCAGGACGAAACGGTGCTGACCCTTATCGAGCCCATCGTCGTCGAGGTGTCAGCCGACACAGCCTGGTCGGGGCAATCCTTCCGCCACACCCTCCGATTCCTCAGGTCTCGTCCTGAACTCAACGTGGCCGATGTCCGTCCTCCCAGTGGCGCAGGGCAATGAATCCTTGTTTTGTTGGGATTGCTTGGAATGCTTGCGTACCCGGTAATTCCAGCATTAGCCGGGGAAGTGCGCCCTAGTCGCTCAGTAAGGGCTGCGCCAACGGATCCTGGTTTCACCTCAGTACTGCACCGAACAGAAGCGCCGTTATCGGCGTTCGACCTATTTGTGGCATTGTGGTGGTGGGTGTGGACGTCGATCAGTACAACGGAGCGCCCGTCGACGTAGAACCAGATTCTGGCGCCATGGGTCAACTCGTACTGCCGTCGGCGGTGCTTTGTTCCCTTGTGGGTGACGAACTCGAGATCGCCCTTCATGCCATGACATATCGGATTGTCAGCGAGGGGATCGAGGGTCAGCCGCTCCCAGGCTTGGACGACGGTATTTCGTTGCACGGCGAGAACGTCTATCCAGCCCTTCCGGGAGTTAGAGGTCCCGAAGATGATTTCGTACTCACTGCGGCGCAGTGGACGGTGGACTGTCTCCTTCTTCGGTGTCACCTTCCGGCTCGTGGATCATCGACGGTTTCGCGCTCGTCCAGCCAGTCGAGCTCATCATCGGGCCTGTAGCCGGCCGCAATCGCCTCGGCTGTTGATCTCCATTCGGCCAGGACGACAAAGAGTCTGTCAAAGCTGGAGATGGAGGCGCAGGCACGGGAGACTTCAACAATTTCGGTTGCGAACTGCTCGCGCTGGTGAGTCGACAAGAAGCCCAGCCAGGGGAATGGAACAAGGAGCCGTTCGGCGAAGCTGGAGTCACCGGGGGCAAGGGATGCGGCCACAAGGCTGGCTGCCAGGCGTAGGGCCTCATGTTCCCGCTCGACGGAACTGGACCGGACCAGCGTCAGCGGCTCTCCGTCGCGCCGCGTAATTGTTACGGGACCCTCTTCTGCGGCGCGGAAGACCTGTGCCGGATTCCGGGATAGGTCCGAAGAGCTCGCTGTTCGGCTGTGCGCGATGACGGTCATGACTCCATTATTCTGAATATGTTCAGAAAACGCAATTATTTCAGTTGGTCGTGGTCTGCGTCCGACCTTTTTCCTGTGCGCCGACGGAGGTCGTTGCTGCCTCCGCGTCGGTCAGGACATGCGCGCCGTTGTCGGCGCTTGCTCGTGCCAGCGGGCATTTCTCCCTTGGGAGTTTGAGGCAGGCTAGAATGAGACGTGCATCACGTTTCTGTCGAGGAGGTGGCCATTGAGCGCTAGGACTGTCGAGACCTACTGGGAAGACGGCGTGTGGAAGAGCCGCCACCGCGGAGCCGACTGGCACTTTGCGTACGGCGGCTCCCGTGACCAAGCCCTAATCCTGGGCCAGGCAGCAGCGCGCAATCACGATGCAGAGCACGTAATCATCGAACCCGGGGACATCGCTGAGCACGGGGACACTCTTCAACTAATGGAATAGCGGCGGACGCGTCGGCCGCGATCAGCCCACGGATCCCACGCTCTGCCGGTCAGGGAGGAAACCTTCAGGATCGGCATCGAGCCCCTCGTTGTCGCAGTCTCCGCCCCGACCCCGTTAAGGCCGGACGGTCCTTCCGGCAAGTCCTGCCATAGTTGGTGCCCCGTCCGGAACTCGACCCAGCCGACGTCCGTCCCCCCCAGACCTGCCTGCCCTGCAGTGAAAGAACCTTCTTTAAACAAAGTCCAAGCCATCCCGGCCGGCCATACGGGGAGCTCCTTCAGGGATCTCCCCGCCAACGGGGCGGTGGTGCAAGGCCAGTAAACCGGAAGGACATGAGCTGTCCATGTGTGGTGCTGGAGCGCCAGCCGCCGTTGTGGCGTCTCGACAACCCCTCCTGTAACGGTTCCTCCAGCCGAGGCAGCTCAGCTGCGCCGCCATCATATGCGCCGTTATCGGTATCTGCGCTTGGGCGGAGATGGTATGGGTAGTGGCCGCTGCGCGTCACGTGGCACTGTTTGGGGTCCTCGGAGGATGACGGCCGGCGTCGGTGTTCCTCCGATCACCGGCGCGGGCCGCCGAATGCAGAGTACAGCAAAATCGCATCGCACCCGTGACAGTTCAGCAACCGGAAAGGACCGTGGTGCCTTCCGGCCGGTGTCCCGGTTTGGCGGCCCCACCGCCTGAACAGCTTGAAGAATCGCATCCCTGGTTCTTCATTCCATCAAGTCGCGATTCCAATAGTGTTGCGTAACGACAAACAGCATCGGGATGACGTGCTGTCTCGGCAACAGGGATTGTCCGCGT
>NZ_ANPE02000089.1 GCF_000328305.2 Arthrobacter crystallopoietes BAB-32
GCAGCCGGCCGGTCCGCGTCCGTTCGGCAAGGAGCGCTTCGGGCAGAACCTCGGGCCGGTCCGCAACCGTCCCCGCCCGCAGCGGGCCGGGCAGGGCGGCGCCAGCACGGCGGAACTGCACGATCCCAACGGCGTCCGCCTGCAGAAGGTGCTGGCCTCGGCCGGGGTTGCTTCACGCCGGGTGTGCGAGGAAATGATCGCTGCCGGCCGCGTGGAAGTGGACGGTGCCGTGGTTACGGAACTCGGGGTCCGGGTGGATCCGGCAACTGCCGTTATCCACGTGGACGGCATCCGGATCCAGACGGACGAGACCCTGGTCTACTACGTCTTCAACAAGCCCAAGGGTGTTGTCTCCACGATGGAGGACCCCGAGGGGCGCCCCTGCGTCAGCGACTTCCTGAAGAAGAACAAGGACCAGCGGCTCTTCCACGTGGGCCGGCTGGACCAGGCGACCGAGGGCCTGCTGCTGCTGACTAACGACGGCGAACTGGCCAACCGCCTGACCCATCCTTCCTATGAGGTGCCCAAGACCTACCTCGTGCAGGTCCGGGGTCCGATGGCCCACGGCGTCGGCGCGCAAATGCGGGACGGGATTGAGCTCGAAGACGGTGTCTCCAAGGTGGACTCCTTCCGCCTGGTCGATTCCACGCCAGGCCATGTGCTGGTCGAAGTCGTGCTGCATTCCGGCAAGAACCGCATCGTGCGCCGCATGTTCGACGCCGTCGGCCACCCGGTGGAACGGCTCGTGCGCACGCAGGTGGGCCCCATCCGGCTCGGCGACCAGCGGCAGGGAACCATCCGTGCGCTCGGCCGGACCGAGGCCGGACATCTGCTGGCGCTGGTGGGGATGTAGCCGTTGAACCCGACTCATCTCCAGGCCACCCACTTGTCCGGACCGGTGCTGATCATCGGTACCGGACTGCTGGGCGCCAGCATAGGGCTCGGCCTGCGGGCCCGGGGCATCGAAGTACTGCTCTCGGATCTGTCGCCGTCCGCCCAGGCGGTGGCCCAGGATATCGGTGCCGGGCGCGTGCTCGAAGCCGGGCAGGCAGCCACCCCGCAGTTGGTGGTCGTCGCCTCGCCTCCTGACGTCACCGCACGCCTGGTCTCGCAGTCCCTGCGGGACTACCCTGCCGCCGTCGTTATTGACATTGCCAGTGTGAAGGCTTCGGTCCTGGCGGAGCTGCAGCAGGACCAGTCGCTGGGCCCGGCCGAACTGGCCCGCTACATCGGTACCCATCCGATGGCCGGCCGCGAGAAGGCCGGCCCGGTCGCTGCCCGCGGGGAACTGTTCACTTCGATGCCGTGGGTGCTGTGCCCGCACGAGCTGACCGACGCCAAGGCGCTGAAAACCGCGCAGGCCCTGGCCATCGACCTGGGCGCCGTGGTCTCGCGGATGTCCGTGGAGGAGCACGACCAGAGCGTGGCGCTGATCTCGCACCTGCCGCAGGTCATGTCATCGCTGCTGGCCAGCCGGCTGCAGGATACCGAGCCGCATGCGCTGGCCCTGGCCGGCCAGGGGCTCCGAGACGTGACCCGGATCGCGGCCAGCGACCCCTCGCTCTGGGTCCAGATCCTTGGGGCGAACGCCTCGCGGCTGGTCAAGATCCTCTATGGTGTCCGGGAGGACCTGAACCGGTTGATCGGTACGCTGGAGGAGCCGGAGGCCGCCGGTGCGCGGCTGGACCTCGCCCAGCTGATGAGCGAAGGGAACGCCGGCCAGGCCCGGATTCCCGGCAAGCACGGCGCCCCGCCGCAGTCCTATGCCTGGCTGACCGTGCTGGTGGATGACCGTCCCGGCCAGATCGCGCAGCTGCTGACGGAGATCGGCGCGGTGGGCATCAACCTCGAAGACCTCCGCCTCGACCACTCCTCCGGGCAGGACAAGGGCATGGTGGAAATTTCGGTGCTGCCCAGCAGGCGCCAGGAACTGATCGACTACTTGGATTCGCACGGATGGAAGGTGCTGCAATGACCCCGGCTGCCACTGAGGCCGCAACCGACATGAAGACGTACCGGCTGGGCAAGCCGCTGGTCGTGGCGATCGACGGCCCGTCCGGCTCGGGCAAGTCCAGCGTCAGCCGTGAGACGGCCCGTCGCCTGCACGCGGCCTATCTGGACACCGGCGCCATGTACCGCGCCGTGACCTGGTACTGCCTCAAGACCGGCGTGGCCATGCAGGAAGCGGCGGAAGTGGAGAAAGCCTCCCGCGAAGTCGATCTGCAGATCAGTACCCATCCGGACCACGAGCAGGTCACAGTCAGCGGGACGGACGTCACCCAGGCCATCCGCGAGCCGGAGATTTCCAGCGCCGTCAGTGCCGTCGCCACCACGCTGGGTGCCCGGGCAGAGCTGATCCGCCGGCAGCAGCAGATCATTGCCGATTCCGGCCGCCGGATCGTGGCGGAAGGCCGTGACATCACCACGGTCGTGGCGCCGGACGCCGAGGTGCGCATTCTGCTCACCGCCAGCGAAGAGGCCAGGCTGCGCCGCCGCGGACTCCAGCTGGGCGGAACCCAGAGCCAGCAGGACCTGCACAACCAGGTCATCGGCCGCGACGCCAAGGACTCCACGGTCGTGAGCTTCCACGAAGCGGCCGACGGCGTTTTCACCATCGACTCCTCCGACCTGGATTTCGAGGAGACGATCGAGGCGGTCCTGGCCGTCGTCCGCCGCGCCGCGCACTGAGCCGGCCCGGGCACAGCCCGGGCTCTCCGGCCCGGACAACCTGCGCAAGACCTGCGCGTGTTTGAATGGACACGCCAGCAGAACCTCCCCATGCTTCACACGAAGGACATTGACGATGAGTGCCACATCCTCCGGCAACGGGCCGACCGGCGACGCCTACTCCGACGGCGAGTACGAGCCGGCGGGGGAGGACCGGATCGCCGAGCGCCTGGAGCTCATTGACGACGACGAAGCGGAGCAGCGTGCCGAATCGCTGCGCGCCGGGCTCGCCGACTACGAACTGGACGAAGAGGACGCCGCGCTGCTGGCCGGCCTGGACCAGGAACCCGAGCTCCAGGCGCCGCCCAAGCCGGACCCGGTGCTGGCCATCGTCGGCCGGCCGAACGTCGGCAAGTCCACTCTGGTCAACCGGATCCTCGGCCGCCGCGAGGCCGTCGTGGAAGACACTCCGGGCGTGACCCGGGACCGGGTGTCCTACTCGGCGCACTGGAGCGGCCGCAACTTCACGCTGGTGGATACCGGCGGCTGGGAACATGATGCCAAGGGCATCCACGCCCGGGTTGCGGAGCAGGCCGAGCTCGCGGCGGACATGGCAGACGCGGTGCTCCTGGTCGTGGACGCCAACGTGGGCGCCACCGCCACGGATGAAGCCGTCGTCCGGATGCTGCGGCGCAAGAAGAAGCCGGTCATCCTGGCGGCCAACAAGGTCGATGACATGGTCCAGGAAGCCGAAGCGGCAGCCCTGTGGAGCCTGGGCTTCGGCCAGCCCTACCCGGTCTCGGCACTGCACGGCCGCGGCACTGCCGACATGCTTGATGCCGTCATGGAAGTCCTGCCGGAGTTCTCCGCGCACGGGGGAGTCGTCCGCGCCGGAGGCCCCCGCCGCGTGGCCCTGATCGGCCGTCCCAACGTCGGCAAGTCCTCGCTGCTCAACAAGCTCGCCGGCAGCGACCGCGTGGTCGTGGATTCGCTGGCCGGAACCACGCGGGACCCGGTCGACGAAATGGTCGAACTCGGCGGGAGGATGTGGCGCTTCGTCGACACCGCCGGCATCCGGCGCCGCGTGCACATGCAGCAGGGCGCGGACTTCTACGCTTCGCTCCGGACGCAGTCCGCGCTGGAAAGGGCGGAAGTCGCCGTCGTCCTTTTGGCCGTTGACGAAGTTTTGAGCGAGCAGGACGTGCGCATCCTGCAGATGGCCATCGATTCCGGACGCGCCCTCGTGCTGGCCTTCAACAAGTGGGACCTGCTCGACGACGAGCGCCGGCGCTACCTGGAGCGCGAGATCGAACAGGATTTGGCCCATGTCGACTGGGCGCCGCGGGTGAACCTGTCGGCCCGTACGGGCTGGCACAAGGACAAGCTCGTGCCGGCCCTGGACCGGGCACTGGATTCCTGGGACCGGCGCATCCCCACCGGCCGGCTCAACGCGTTCCTCGGGGAACTCGTCGCGGCCCATCCGCACCCGGTCCGCGGGGGCAAGCAGCCGCGGATCCTTTTCGGCACCCAGGCGTCCACACGGCCGCCTAAATTCGTGCTGTTCACCACCGGGTTCCTCGACCCCGGCTACCGCCGCTTCATTACCCGCCGGCTCCGCGAAACTTTCGGCTTCGAAGGCACCCCCATCGAGGTCAGCATGCGGGTACGGGAAAAGCGGGCCCGGAAGCGCTGAGCCGCCCCGCCGGTGCGGTGGTGGTCAAAGCCCCGCAAAAAATGCTGTACAGTATTTGAGGTGGTTCCGCCGGGCAAGGCCCGGAAGGAACAACGGGTTGTGGCGCAGCTTGGTAGCGCACTTGACTGGGGGTCAAGGGGTCGCAGGTTCAAATCCTGTCAACCCGACAGCGGAAAAGTCCCGGCAGTTCTTCGGAACAGCCGGGACTTTTGCATATCCCGGACCGTGCCCATGCCGGGTGTGCCGCCGGCTCCGGCCGAGGCAGGCAGGCGGCGGAAGTCTGTGCTTATACTTTCAGCGGCGGCCACCTGAGATAGCTTGGCTGCATTCGATCCGCACGTCAGAAAGGCCCGACTCATGAGCAATGTTCCCGCCGACCTGAACTACACCGCCGAACACGAGTGGGTGACCAAAGCCAGCGCCGACGGCGTCGTGCGCATCGGCATTACGGATTTCGCCCAGGACGCCTTGGGAGACGTCGTCTACGTGCAGATGCCTGAAGCGGGGTCCAAAATCACCGCGAACGAGGTCATCGGCGAGGTCGAATCCACGAAGAGCGTCAGCGATATCTACGCCCCGGTTTCCGGCGAGGTTGTCGCGGGCAATGACGCCCTGGAATCGGATCCGGCACTGATCAACTCCGATCCGTACGGCGACGGCTGGCTGCTGGAAGTCCGGCTCGAAGATGCCTCGGCTGTCGAATCGCTGCTCAGTGCTTCCGAGTACGAACAACAGGTAGGCTAGAGCTACCGGAACGGGATTTTGAACGAGCAACCGGCGGCTGGCCGGTTGCTGACGCAGTGCATGGGAGGACATTTCTTGATGGTGGGCGACGAGCGCAACGCAACAGGTGCCGGGCAGGCCGGCGGCCCTCCGGCGCCAGCAGCCGAAACCACGTCGATCGGCTTGCCTCCCATGGCAGCAGCTCCTCGGTCCAAGCCCCAGCTGACGGCCGAGGAGGAGGCCGCTGTGGCTGCCCTGCCTGCCGGTTCGGCCCTCCTGATCGCCCACAGCGGCCCGAACCACGGGGCCCGGTTCCTGCTTGACCAGGATGTGACGACGGCCGGGCGGCACCCCGAGGCGGATATCTTCCTGGACGACGTCACGGTCTCGCGCAAGCACGTGGAGTTCCGCCGCACCGGGGCCGGTTTCACCTTGGTCGATGCCGGGAGCCTCAACGGCACCTACGTCAACAACGACCGTGTGGACAGCCTGGCCCTGCGCAGCGGCAACGAAGTCCAGATCGGCAAGTTCCGCCTGACCTACTACGCCAGTGAGGCCGCGGCAGCGAAGGGCCAGGCCTAGGCGGTGCCTGCGTCGCAGCCGGCACGGCGCGCTCTCGGCTCCGGGCGGGACACGTTCCGCAGCACTGTCCTCAACATCGGCGAAGTGCTGCAGGAGCTGAGCCCGGACTTTCCCGGGATCAGCGCGTCCAAGATCCGGTTCCTTGAAGAGAAAGGCCTCATCAGCCCGCAGCGGACTCCGGCCGGCTACCGGAAGTACTCGGCCCAGGATGTCGAGCGGCTCCGGTTCGTGCTGGCCCTCCAACGGGACCAGTACCTTCCGCTGAAGGTCATCAAGGACTACGTGGACGCCATCGACCGGGGCGAGCGGCCTGACGCGCTGCCCGGCGGCATGTCCCTTGCCCCGCGGATAGTTTCGGACGGATTGGCCCAGGAGCTGGCCGGGCGTGCCCGGTCCTTCACCCTGGAACAGCTGGGGGAAGCGGCAGGAGTGTCGGAGGAGCTGATCCAGGAGCTGCTGAGCTTCGGGCTGATCCAGGACCACGGTGCCTGCTACGACGAGCATGCCCTAAAGGTGGTCAAAGCCTGCGCCCAGCTTGGCGCCCATGGGATCGAGCCCCGGCACTTGCGCCCCTTCCGGTCCGCAGCCGACCGCGAGATGGGCCTGGTCGAGCGCGTAGTAGCCCCGCTCTCGTCCCGGAAGGATGTAGCCTCGAAAGCCAGGGCAGCGGAGGCTGCCAAGGAAATCAGCGACCTCTGCCTGAACCTGCACAGCGCACTGGTCCACGGACACATTGCGCGAATGGACCGCTGATTGGAGGAGCCATGCTCGAAGTCGAGGTTGTCGGGGTTCGCATCGAACTGCCTTCGAACCAGCCCCTGGTCCTGCTGAAGGAAAAGGCCGGGGAGCGGCATATTCCCATCTGGATCGGCGCGCCGGAAGCCAGCGCGATCGCTTTCGCCCAGCAGGGCATCAAGCCGCCGCGTCCAATGACGCACGACCTGCTGTGCAGTGTCGTCACCGAACTCGGCCGCACCATCACGGAAGTACGCCTGGTAACGGTCCAGGACACAGTCTTCTATGCGGAATTGGTGTTCGACGGCGGCACTACCGTCAGCTCCAGAGCCTCCGATGCGCTGGCCGTGGCATTGCGCGTTCCCTGCCCCATCTACTGCGCCGAAGAAGTGATGGAGGAAGCCGGCGTGCAGATCGCCGAGGCGGCCGATGACGAGGAGGGCGCGGCGCCGGAGGAGAATGCCGAGAACCAGATGCGCGAGTTTCGCGAATTCCTTGCCGACGTGGAGCCCGAGGACTTCGAAAAATAGCCGGCGCCCGACACGCCGGTTGTGAAACGGCCAGCATCTTTGACCACCGGCCCAAGTGGTTCTAACGTCGAAGAATACAGTTCCCATTGCACCGGGGGCCATCAGAGGGCAGACTTAGAGCTGACCCTTGAGTTGCCGGCGGTGCCGACTTCCCCCTAGGGAACTTCGACAAGGAGGGTTCACGTGAGTCCTAAAGGTGATGCGGGCGGGTCCCGCGCGGTCAAACCGGGTGCCGGCATACCCGCAAGCGCCCAGGGTTTGCTGTTCACCGAGGACCTGCCGGTCCTGGACGAAGACGCCGGCTATCGTGGCCCGACGGCCTGCAAAGCGGCAGGCATTACCTACCGCCAGCTCGATTACTGGGCTCGCACGGGCCTCGTTGAGCCCGCGGTTCGCGGCGCATCGGGTTCGGGGTCGCAGCGTCTCTACAGCTTCCGTGACATCCTCGTACTCAAGGTCGTCAAGCGCCTGCTGGACACGGGCGTCTCGCTGCAGCAAATCCGTACGGCTGTGGACCACCTGCGTGAGCGCGGCGTGGAAGACCTGGCCCAGATCACCCTCATGAGTGATGGCGCCAGCGTCTACGAGTGCACGTCGGCGGACGAGGTGATCGACCTGGTGCAAGGCGGCCAAGGCGTGTTCGGCATCGCCGTTGGACGGGTTTGGCGCGAAGTCGAGGGTAGTCTCGCACAGCTGCCGAGTGAGCATGCCGGGGAGCAGCAGGACTTCCCGGACGATGAACTGAGCCGCCGCAGGGCCGCGCGCAAGATCGGCTGAGGGCCGCGGCCGGCCGTTGAACGATAAGGGCACCCCGAGGGGTGCCCTTCGTTTTGGGTTTAGCGGTGCGTTAGCGGCGGAGGACCCGGTTCCGCAGCCGGCCCGAATCGGTAACGCTCTTCAGCAGTTCGTCGAAAAGGCCTGCCGCTTGGCGCGCCGACTCACCCGGCCAATGATGGATTGCATGGGCGGCGCCCTGAATCTGCTGCCAGTTGGCCTGTTCGGCGATCGTGGGGGAGAGCAGCAGGTCCCCGAACATGGTCTTCATTTCGGCGATCCGGAAGGCATGTTCATTGGAGCCGGAACGCACGCGGTTGGCCACAACGCCAGCCGTAGCGAGATTCGGCGCAAACTCTTCCCGGAACAGGTCCAGCGCACGCATGGTGCGTTCGGTGCCCGCAACCGAGAACAGGCTCGGTTCGGCTACGAGGAGGACGTGGCTGCTGGCAGACCAAGCCATCCGGGTGAGCCCGTTCAGCGACGGCGGGCAGTCGACCAGGACCAGCGAATAGCCCTCGACCCGGGACAGGATGGTGGCCAGCCGGCGCAGGTCCCGGCGGCTGAGATCGGGGCGGTCGTAGATGCCCGTGTAGGCCGAGCCGACCGCAACATCCAGGACCTTGCGCCCGACGCCGTGCTTGTCGTTGGACGTTGCCGTGGCCACCCAGCCGCTGGAGGTGACATTGGCGCCCAGGTCCGCTCGCCGGACATTCTTGAGCAACCGGCCGATGTCGGTCTGCCGGTTGGGCCTGACGCCAAGTCCGGTGGTTGCATCCGCGTGCGGGTCAAGGTCGACCACCAAGGTCGGGATCCCGGCGGCCAAGGCCGCGGAGGCCAGGCCCAAGGTGACCGAAGTCTTGCCGACGCCACCCTTGAGACTGCTGATGCTCACTACTTGCACGTGTAAAACCAAAACCTAACATGTCGAGTCATGATGGCTGCCAGTTGCTGGAAGCGGCCCGGATGCATCCGCGGGCCCGGCTGTTCCCCCACCATCATATGGTGCGCGCCCGCCGAAGCCGGATTCGCCACCCGTGCCCCGGTGCCCCGCGTTGCCCCGGAACCACCCGCCGTCGTCCTTGGCAGGCTGTTCATTACGCGGCCGGTCGGGGAAAATGGTGACCTGTGCAACACTGGCTTGCCATCGAGCGGACCTCTCCTTGAGACTTGCACCACAACCCCGACTGAGCAGTAATAACGCAGGAGCGCTATGTTCTCGAAAATCCTGGTGGCCAACCGTGGCGAAATCGCCATTCGTGCCTTCCGTGCCGCCTACGAGCTCGGTGCGAAGACGGTAGCTGTCTTTCCCCATGAGGATCGCAACTCGATCCACCGGCAGAAAGCCGACGAAGCCTACCTGATCGGCCAGCAGGGACACCCGGTCCGCGCCTACCTGGATGTCAATGAGATCATCCGGGTGGCGAAGGAATCCGGCTGCGACGCCATTTATCCCGGCTACGGCTTCCTGTCCGAGAATCCGGACCTGGCCAGGGCAGCGGCCGGCGCTGGAATCACCTTCGTGGGCCCGCCGGCAGATGTGCTGGAACTGGCCGGGCACAAGGTGCGCGCGCTGGAGGCTGCCAAGCAGCTGGAATTCCTGTCCTGAAGTCCTCGGCGCCCAGTGCGGACCGGGAGCAGCTGCTGGCTGAAGCGGACGAGATCGGCTTCCCGATTTTCGTCAAGGCAGTGGCCGGAGGCGGCGGGCGGGGCATGCGCCGCGTGGACACCCGCGAGGCTCTGCCGGAGGCGCTGTCCGCAGCGATGCGCGAAGCGGATACCGCGTTCGGCGATCCCACTGTGTTCCTGGAGCAGGCGGTGCTGCGCCCGCGGCACATCGAAGTGCAGATCCTGGCGGACGGCCAAGGCAATGTCATGCACCTGTTCGAGCGCGATTGCTCCCTGCAGCGCCGGCACCAGAAGGTGATCGAGATCGCCCCGGCCCCGAACCTGGACGAGAACATCCGGCAGGCGCTGTACCGGGATGCCGTGAAGTTCGCCAAGGCCCTGGGCTATGCCAACGCGGGCACCGTCGAGTTCCTGGTCGACACCGTCGGCGAACGGGCCGGCCAGCACGTCTTCATCGAGATGAACCCGCGCATCCAGGTCGAGCACACGGTCACCGAGGAAATCACCGACGTCGACCTGGTGCAGGCGCAGCTGCGGATCGCCTCGGGCGAATCGCTGGCAGACCTTGGCCTGAGCCAGGAGAGCGTCTCCATCAAGGGTGCCGCCCTGCAGTCGCGCATCACGACCGAGGATCCGACCAACGGCTTCCGTCCGGATGTCGGCAAGATCACCGGCTACCGGTCCGCGGGCGGCGCCGGAGTCCGGCTGGACGGCGGCACGGTGTATGCCGGCGCCGAGATCAGCCCGCACTTCGACTCCATGCTGGTCAAGCTGACCTGCCGTGGCCGCGACTACCAGACCGCGGTCAGCCGGGCCCGGCGCGCCCTGGCAGAGTTCCGGATCCGCGGCGTATCCACCAATATCCCGTTCCTGCAGGCGGTGCTCGACGACCCGGAATTCGTCGCCGGGAATGTCGCGACGTCGTTCATCGATGAACGGCCGGAACTGCTCAAGGCACGCGTTTCAGCCGACCGCGGCACCAAACTGCTGACGTGGCTGGCAGACGTGACAGTCAACCAGCCGAACGGCCCGCTCACGGCGTCGGTTGCCCCGACCGAGAAGCTGCCGGCTGCCGCCCGCGAGGCACAGGAGTCCACCGGGGTCCTCAAGGCCGTGCCGGCCAAGGGCAGCCGGCAGTTGCTCCAGGAGCTCGGGCCCGAGGAGTTTGCCCGCGCGCTGCGTGAGCAGCCGGCCGTTGCGGTCACCGACACGACCTTCCGTGATGCACACCAGTCGCTGCTGGCCACCCGCGTCCGCACCCGGGACCTGGTGGCTGCCGGTCCGGCGATCTCGACCCTGACCCCCCAGCTGCTCTCGGTGGAGGCGTGGGGCGGCGCGACCTACGACGTGGCGCTGCGCTTCCTCGGCGAAGACCCGTGGGAGCGGCTGGCCGCCCTGCGGAAGGCGATCCCGAACATCTGCCTGCAGATGCTGCTCCGCGGGCGCAATACGGTGGGCTACACCCCGTATCCCGAAGAGGTCACGAAAGCCTTCGTGCAGGAGGCCGCAGCGACCGGCATCGACATCTTCCGGATCTTCGACGCGCTCAACGACGTCTCCCAGATGGAGCCGGCGATCCGGGCCGTGCGCGAGACCGGGACCGCGGTCGCCGAGGTGGCCTTGTGCTACACCGGCAACCTGCTGGATCCGAACGAGAAGCTCTACACCCTCGATTACTACCTGGATCTGGCACAGCGCATTGTTGATGCCGGTGCCCATATCCTGGCGATCAAGGACATGGCCGGACTGCTCCGTCCGGCAGCGGCCGCGAAGCTGGTAGCAGCGCTGCGTGAACGCTTCGACCTGCCGGTCCACCTGCACACCCACGACACCGCCGGCGGGCAGCTGGCGACGCTGCTGGCCGCTGTGGAAGCCGGCGTGGACGCCGTGGACGTAGCGAGTGCCTCGATGGCCGGCACCACCAGCCAGCCATCGGCCTCGGCGCTGGTCGCCGCGCTGGCCAACACGGAACGGGACACCGGCCTGAGCCTGGAGGCCGTGGGTTCCATGGAACCGTACTGGGAGGCCGTCCGGCGCGTGTACGCTCCGTTCGAGTCCGGCCTGCCCGGCCCCACGGGACGGGTGTACCGGCATGAAATCCCGGGCGGGCAGCTGTCCAACCTGCGCCAGCAGGCGATGGCACTCGGCTTGGGCGAGCGGTTCGAAGACATCGAGGACATGTACACCGCGGCCGACCGGATCCTCGGCCGGCTAGTCAAGGTGACCCCGTCCTCCAAGGTGGTCGGCGACCTGGCGCTGCAGCTTGTCGGTGCCAACGTGGATCCGGCGGACTTTGCGGAGAACCCGCAGAACTACGACATCCCGGATTCCGTGATCGGCTTCCTCTCCGGCGAACTCGGCGACCCGCCTGGCGGCTGGCCGGAACCGTTCCGCACCAAGGCGCTGCAGGGCCGCAAGGTCAAACTACGCGACGCGGAGCTCAGCCCAGAGGACTCGGCTGCCCTGAACGCGGACTCGAAGTCCCGCCGCAGCACGCTGAACCGCCTGCTGTTCGCCGGCCCGACAAAGGAGTTCCAGCAGATCCGCGATGTCTACGGGGACGTCTCGGTGCTCGATACCCGGGACTACCTCTACGGGCTGCAGCGCGGTGCCGAGCATGTGATCGAGTTGGACAAGGGCGTGAAGCTGATCGCCACCCTGGGCGCGATCTCGGAGCCGGACGAGCGCGGCATGCGCACGGTGCACTGCACGCTCAATGGGCAGCAGCGCAACGTTTCGGTCCGCGACCGCAGCGTCGAATCCGCCGTCAAGGTCGCCGAGAAGGCAGATCCGTCTGTTCCGGGACAGGTGGCCGCTCCGTTTGCCGGGGCCGTCACGGTCACGGTCAAGGTCGGCGACACGGTCAAGGCCGGCGACACTGTGGCGACCATCGAAGCGATGAAGATGGAAGCCGGCATCACCACCCCTGCAGGCGGAACCGTGAAGCGTTTGGCGATCTCCGCCGTCGAACAGGTCCAAGGCGGTGATCTGCTGCTGGTCATTGAATAGCAGCTAGAATCCTTGGCTGTGACCTTCTACGATCTGGCAATCATTGGCTCCGGCTCAGGCAACTCGCTCATCACGCCCTTTTGGGACAACAGGAAAGTCGCCATTATCGACGGCGGGACTTTCGGCGGGACCTGCCTGAACACCGGGTGCATTCCCACCAAGATGTATGCCTACCCGGCCCAGCTGGCTTCCGCGGTGAAGGAAGCCGCTGGGCTGGGCGTGGACATGGCACTGGAGCAGGTGCACTGGCCCCGGATGCGGGATCGGATCTTCGGCCGGATCGACGCGATTTCCGACGGTGGGCGGCGCTACCGGGACGAGGAGCTGGACAACGTCTCGCTGTACGCCGAGTACGCACGGTTCACCGGTCCGAAGACGCTTGTCACGGCCAGCGGCGCGACGATCGAAGCCGAGCAGATCGTCATCGCCGCCGGATCCCGGGCTGTGCTGCCGGACGTCCCGGGAATCGACCTGCCGCAGGTACACACCTCGGACTCCGTCATGCGCCTGCCGGAGCTGCCCGGGCGGGTATTGATTGTCGGCGGAGGCTTCGTGGCGGCCGAATTCGCCGCCGTCTTCTCCTCCTTCGGCTCCCAGGTGATCCAGATCAACCGTTCCGCACCGCTGCTGAAGTCCGCCGACGCGCTGGTCTCGGAACGGTTCACGGCTGCCGCGGCCTCCCGGTGGGACGTGCGGCTGGGCTGGACCCTGGCTGCGGTGGAAGAAGCCGGTGGCGGCGTGAAGGCCACCATTCGGGGCGCCGACGGTGGACAGGAAACGGTGGACGCCGACATCGTCCTTGTGGCTACCGGCCGGGTGACCAATGCCGATACCTTGGACATCCCGGCCGCCGGCTACGATCTGGAGGCCGACGGCCGGATCGCGGTGGATGCCTGGCAGCGGGTACAGCGCAACGGCGCGCCGGTGGACGGCGTCTACGCGCTCGGCGACGTTAGCAACGCCTACCAGCTGAAGCACGTTGCCAACCACGAAGCCAGGGTCGTGGCGCACAATCTTGAGCACCCGGACAACCTGCGCCGAAGCGACCACCGGTTCGTCCCGTCGGCCGTGTTCACCCAGCCGCAGATCGCGAGCGTGGGCCTGACCGAAGAGCAGGCGCGGCAGGACGCGGAGCTTAAAGGGTCCGACGTCGTTACTGCAGTCCAGGAGTACGGAACCACGGCTTACGGTTGGGCCATGGAGGACCGCACTGGGTTCGTCAAGCTCATTGCGGACCGGCGCAGCGGTATGTTGCTCGGGGCCCACATCATGGGCCATGAAGCGTCGCTGCTCATCCAGCCCCTGATCCAAGCCATGTCCTTCGGGCTCGATGTGCCGAGCATGGCCCGCGGCCAGTACTGGATCCACCCCGCACTGATGGAAGTCGTGGAGAACGCGCTGCTGGCCCTGGGAATCGAAGCTCCCGCCGGCGCCGCAACCGCCAGCTAGCGCCGGGACGGCGAGGCGGCGTAGATCTCCTCGACGATCTCCGCGTAGTCCTGCAGCACCTGGGCACGCTTGATCTTCAGTGACGGCGTGAGGTGGCCCGAGGCCTCCGTGAAGTCCTCGGGCACAATCCGGAACTCCTTGATGGCTTCGGCCTGGGAAACGGTCTCGTTCGCGGCAGCAATCAGGGTTTGGACCGCCTCGCGGACCTTGGGATGTTCGGCGGCTTCGGCTGCGGTGGTTCCGGCGGGCAGGCCGTGCCTGTCGAGCCAGCCGGGCAGCGCCTCCGTGTCGAGGGTGACCAGCGCGGAGATGAACGGTCGCTGATCGCCGAGCACGACACACTGCGAGACGAGGGCGTCGGCGCGGATCTGGTCTTCCAGCAGCGCCGGAATGACGTTCTTGCCGCCCGCCGTGACAATGATCTCCTTCTTCCGGCCCGTGATGTGCACGAAGCCGTCGGCGTCCAGCTCACCAATATCCCCGGTGCGGAACCAGCCGTCGTCGAAGGCCTCCTCAGTCAGGTCCGGCCGCCCGAAGTAGCCACGCATGACGCAGATGCCCTTGGCCAGGATCTCGCCGTCCTCGGCGATCCGCACGGCATTGCCGGGAAGCGGCGCGCCTACAGTTCCGATCTTGATCAGCTGCGGAGTGTTGACCGTAACCGGCGCGGTAGTTTCCGTCAGGCCGTAGCCTTCGAGCACGAGCAGGCCGATGCCGTGGAAAAAGTGGCCCAGCCGCTCGCCCAACGGACCGCCGCCGGAGACGGCATACTCCACGCGTCCGCCCATGGCTTCGCGGATCTTGTGGAAGACGAGCTTGTCGAAGAGTTTGTGCTTCAGCCGCAGCGCCAGGGGAACCTTGCCCACTGCCTCGGCCCGGGACCAGGCGATGGCCGTTTCGGCGGCGGCATGGAAGATCCGGCCCTTGCCGGAATCCTCCGCCTTGAGCATAGAGCTGTTATAGACCTTTTCGAAGACGCGGGGGACCGCGAGGATGAATGTCGGCCGGTAGCTCTGCAGGTCCGGCAGCAGATTCTTGACATCTGCCGTATGCGCCACGGTGGCCCCGCAAGCTACGCACAGCACCGAGATGAAGCGGGCGAAAACATGGGCCAGGGGCAGGAACATGATGGTCCGCGCACCTTCATGGGCCACATCCGGCAGGGCGGCAGCGGCGTTTTCTGCCAATTCGGCAAAATTCCCGTGGGTCAGTTCGCAGCCCTTGGGCCTGCCAGTGGTTCCCGAGGTGTAGATGATTGTGGCGAGGTCCTCCAGCGACGCAGCTTGGCGGCGCTCCTCGATGAGGCTGTCCTCTATGCTGCTGCCGGCCTCGCGCAGGGCCTGCAGCTGGTCCGCGCCGAGCTGCCAGACGTGCCCGACGTGCTCGAGGCCTTCGTTCCGGACGGCCTGGCGGACGATGTCCTCATGGCGGTCGCTCTCCACGAAGGCTCCGATGGCGCCGGAATCGCCGAGGATCCAAGCAACCTGGCTGGGCGACGATGTCTCGTAGATGGGTACGGACACGCAGCCGGCGAACCAGATGGCGAAGTCGACCAGCGACCACTCATAGCGGGTCCTGGCCATGATGCCGATGCGGTCTCCGGGAGCGGCGCCCGCGGCCACCAGGCCCTTGGCCAGTGCCGTGACGTCGGCCAGGAATTCGGAAGCACGAACGTCCTGCCAGCTGCCGGCAACGCCCGGACGCGAGAACAACGCCGGGTCGGAGGCCTTTGCTGCCTGCTTGACGACCAGATCGGTGATGTTGGACTGCCGCGGGACATTGATCATGGCAGGGACGCTGAATTCGCGCACGTCGGCTCCTTCGGTTCGGGCACACCGCAACGGGTTGCCACCTAAGCCTATAACCTAAATCACACGTCGGTACTCGGCGGTAACCTACGAAACGATAACGGTGGCAGCTGGCTGCTTCAGACCTGGGCGCCGTCGTCGCCGTGGTCGCGCTCCCCGGGGAGACGGGAGACCAGATAGGCCGCCCCCGCGACGAACAGTACGACCATGCCGATGATGACGGCGAACGGGGCACTGCGCCAGAAGATTGCCATCAGCAACAGTGCCAGCGGGGCCCCGGCGGCCCCGCACCAGGCGAGCACCACCAAGGGATCGCCTGTGCCTAAAGGCGCCGGTTCCGGTGGAACGTAGCCCGCGTCGTCGTCCTCGGCCTCAAGGTAGTCGCGCGGGCCGCCGGGCGCGGCTGCCCCGGTCCCGCTGTCCTGGGCCTGGTGGCCCTGCGGATCCGGAGCGGACTCGGTGGATTCGAGCCGGGCGACGAGATCCTGCCAGACGGCGTCGTCCTGTGACGGTTCACGCTCGGACATTCGCGCGCTTCCTCCCGGCCACGGTCGCAATGAATTCGGCGGAACGGGTGAAGATCAGCTCTGCGTCGTTGTCCAGCGTCGCGACATGGTAGCTGTTGCCAAGTTCAACGATCTCGATGTCCTTGGAGCCGATCCGGTGGCGCAGCAGGGCGGTGCTGGACTGCGGGACGACATGGTCGACTGCGGAGCGGAAGACGAGGGCAGGCGCGCTGACGCGGGGCAAAGCCGCGGCCGTATCGGCGAACAGCCGCCCGAGCTGGTGGACGGCGGCGGTTGGCGTGCGAGCGTAAGCCTGCTCGTCCATGCCGGGCTTGCGGATGTCGTTGGCGATGGCAGGGGTCGACCTCACGAGGTAGCGCAGGACGCCGGCAAAACGTGCAGCCGGATTGGCGAAAGTGAGGCCGGGATTGACCGCGACCACTCCGGCGACGGGACGATGGGCCGCCAGTCGGAGGGCCAGGGCACCGCCCATGGATAGTCCGGCGGCAAAAACCACCGTGCGCTCCCGGGCGAGTTCGTCATAGGCCTGTTCGACGGCGTCGTACCATCGCCGCCATGGCGTGCGCGCCAGTTCCTGCCAGGTCGTTCCATGTCCGGGCAGCAACGGCAGGCGCACTGCATAGCCTCGCGCGGCGAGGAACTCGGCCCAGTCCTGGAGGCTGCGAGGGGAGCCGGTGAAACCATGGCTGAGCACAATGCCGATGTGCGAATTGGCCCCGTGTCCGGCGCTGGCGAAGGGACGGACTGGCTCCATCATGGTCATGACTCTATCGTGACACCTGGGGCCGGGAATCTTCCATGCCGCCTGCGCTGGCCAGGCTGCCTGGACCTGCCGCGGTCGGGCGGTTCTCTAGAGTAAAGTCACTCAAGGTAGATCGGACGATTGTCCGCAGCACCGGCGCGGGCGTTCAACGGGAAGGGCTCATGTGTTCTATTGGGTGATGAAGACCATCTTCGTCGGACCGGTGGTGCGGCTGCTCTTCCGCCCGTGGATTAAGGGCCTCGACAATATCCCTGACGGACCAGCGATCCTGGCCAGCAACCATTTATCCTTTTCTGATTCGATCTTCCTTCCTGTGGCGGTGCCGCGGCCCGTCGTTTTCCTGGCCAAGTCCGAGTACTTCAACGGCAAAGGGCTCAAAGGCCGGCTGACTGCAGCCTTTTTCCGGATGACCAACCAGCTGCCGATGGACCGTTCCGGCGGCGCGGCGTCGGCAACCTCTCTGTCCGGCGGAATGGACGTGCTCAACGAGGGCGGGCTGCTGGGCATCTACCCCGAGGGCACGCGGAGCCCGGACGGCAGGCTCTACCGGGGCAAGACGGGCGTGGCCAAGCTGGTGCTCTCAACCGGCGTGCCGGTGGTGCCCGTGGCGATGATCGGCACCGACAAGGTGCAGCCGATCGGCCGCCGGATTCCAAACATCCGCCGGGTGGGAACCATCATTGGCAAACCGCTGGATTTCAGCCGCTACCAGGGCCTGGAGAACGACCGCTTCATCCAGCGCTCCGTCACTGACGAAATCATGTACGAAATCATGCGGCTTTCCGGGCAGGAATATGTCGACGCCTATGCCAGCACCGTGAAGGCTCGGCTGGCCGCGCGGAAGCCGGCCAAGGCCGAGCAGCGTGCGGCCGCCGCCGTCGGATTGCCGGAAAACAGCACCGGGCAGCCTCCCGCGGCGAAGGCACCCGGGGCGATCACCGTCGTCGGCAGGAAATCGGGGACTCCGGCCGGACAGCCTGAACCTTCCGGCAGCCAGCCGGCACACGATGCCGGCAATGGCCCAGCCGATGCCGAGCCGCCCGGCGCCGGGACCGCGTCCTGACCTCGTTCCGGGACCCGGCTTCTGCGGGGATTGCCGCCGTCGTATATATGACGCCCGTCGTCGGACGCGTTACGCCATGTCGCGGAACAGGCGCTGCCACAGGACTAGCATGGATATGTGACTGAACTGCCTGTAGCCCAAACCATCGCCAACCCGCAGCCGGGCGCCGTGGATTACCCCGGCCTGGACGCCTGGCGCGACCTGCCCATCGTCCAGCAGCCCACTTGGCAGGATAATGGCGTCTATCAGGCCGCCGTCTCCGAACTCTCGAGCCTGCCTCCGCTGGTATTCGCCGGCGAAGTCGACGTGCTGCGCGAGCGGCTGGCTGCCGCTGCCGAGGGCAAGGCCTTCCTCCTCCAGGGCGGCGACTGTGCCGAGACCTTCGAGGGAGCTACGGCGGACAAGATCAGCGCGCGGGTGCGCACCATCCTGCAGATGGCGGTCGTGCTGACCTACGGGGCGTCCCTGCCCGTCATCAAAATGGGCCGCATGGCGGGACAATTCGCCAAACCGCGCTCGTCCAACGATGAAACACGCGATGGCGTGACGCTGCCGGCCTACCGCGGCGATATGGTCAACGGATACGAGTTCACTCCCGAGTCGCGCGGACACGACGCCAATCGGATGGTCCAGGCGTACCACACCTCGGCTTCGACACTGAACCTGATCCGGGCGTTCACGCAAGGCGGGTTTGCCGACCTTCGCCTGGTCCACCACTGGAACAAAGGCTTCACCGCGAACCCGGCCCACTCCCGGTATGAATCGCTGGCCCGCGAGATCGACCGTGCCGTCAAATTCATGGATGCCTGCGGCGCGGATTTCGACGCGCTCAAACGGGTGGAATTCTTCGCCAGCCATGAGGCCCTGATCCTCGATTATGAACGCGCCCTGGCCAGGATCGATTCGCGCACCGGTCTGCCGTACGGCACTTCCGGCCACTTCCTGTGGATCGGCGAACGCACCCGCCAGCTCGACGGAGCGCACGTGGACTTCCTGTCGCGGGTCCGCAACCCCATCGGCGTCAAGCTCGGGCCCTCCAGCACCGCCGAGGACGCGCTGCGGCTGATCGACAAGCTGGATCCCCAGCGCGAGCCGGGGCGCCTGACGTTCATCACCCGCATGGGCGCGGGCAACATCCGCGAGAAGCTTCCCCAGCTGGTGGAGAAGGTCACGGCCAGCGGCGCCAAGGTGCTGTGGGTGACGGACCCGATGCACGGCAATACTGTGACGTCGCCGAACGGCTACAAGACCCGGAATTTCGACGACGTGATCGACGAAGTCCGCGGCTTCTTCGAGGTCCACCATTCGCTGGGCACCTTCCCGGGCGGACTGCACGTGGAGATGACCGGAGACGACGTCGCCGAATGCCTGGGCGGCGCCGACCCCATCGACCAGCACGCCTTCCTCGACCGCTACGAATCCGTCTGCGATCCCCGGCTGAACCACATGCAGTCGCTGGAGATGGCCTTCCTGGTTGCCGGCTCGCTCGGCAAGCGCTGACCGTCCGGGAGGCTCGGCTACACCACAGTCAACGTGATGACCGAGCCTTCCGGAACGGCCTCGCCGGAGGGGTCCTGGGCACGCACCGTGCCGAAGAACCCGCCAAGGATCTCATTGACCTCAACCTCGAACCCGAGCTCTTCGAGGGCCCGCCGGGCGTCCTCAGCCTGTTCGCCCACAAAGTCCGGCACTTCCACGAGCCGTGGGCCCTTGGACAGAGTCAGAGTGACGGTGTCGCCGCGGACCACGCTCCCGCTGGCCGGAGCCTGCGAGGCGACGCCGCCCTCCGGCACTTCCCGGTCGAAGACAGCCTCCGGGGCGATCTCCACGTCCAAACCGGCTTGCCGCAAAGCCTGCACCGCCTCGTCCTGGGTCAGACCGGCGACCTGCGGGACGTCGAACGGCTCGGGACCCTTGGAAACCGTCACATCGACCGGCGTTCCGCGGCGCAATCGTTCCCCTGCGGCCGGCTCCTGCGCCAGCACCTCACCGGCGGGGACTTCTTCGTCGTAGGCTTCGCCGCCTTCCCCAAGGGAAAGACCGACGCCTTCCAGTTCGCCTCGCGCTTCTTCGAGCGTCAGCCCCTCAAGCTTGGGGACATCGAACAGCTCCGGCCCCTTCGACACCATAAGGGTCAGGGTTTCGAACCTGCGGATCTGCTCTCCAGCCGGCGGTTCGGTGCCGATGGCGACACCCTCTGCGAACTCCTCGTGGAAGGTTTCCCGGAGCCGGTAGTTCAGGCCCTCGCCGTCCAGCACGGACTGGGCCTCCCCGGCTGGCCTTCCGGAGACCGTAGGGACTTCGACTGCCGCCCCGGGACCAATCCCGAAGAACCAGCCCGCTCCTGCCGCCAAAACCGCCAGCAGCGCGAGCAGGATGATCCAGAGCAAACCCCGACGGCCGGAGTTGGCCCGCAGCGACTGCTCCGGCCGCCGTGCCTGCCGGGCCAGTTCACGCTGCCGGGCGCGCGCTTCGCGCTTGGTGGGAGCGGCTGCGGGGGAGTGGTGTGCCGGCGTCGGGCGTGCCCGCGTGAGCGCTTGCGTATGCCGGTACGACGGCGCGATGACCGTCGTCCGGTTCGGGTCCTTCGCCACTACTTCCGTTGGTCCCGCCGCCGGAAGGGCCTCGGTCGGTGCGGACGCTGTCTGCGGACGTGCTGTCGGGCTCCGGCCATCGAGCTCGGCATCGCTGAGCGTCGTCCGGATGTGCCGCAATTCCCCGAGCAGAGCGTTGGCGTCGATGGGACGCCGTTCAGGCTCCGCCGTGCACCAGAGCACGAGCTCGTCGAGGTCTGCCGCGAGCCCGGGAACAAGGGACGACGGCGGCGGCACCGAGGAATTGACGTGCTGGAAGGCGACGTTGATGGGCACATCGCCGGTGAAGGGCTGCGTTCCGGTGAGCATCTCGAACAGCATGATGCCCACGGAGTAGACATCGCTACGTGCGTCGGCAGGGGAGCCGGTGACAAGTTCCGGGGCGAGGTAGGCGACTGTGCCGATGAGAGTTCCCGTATTGGACGTCGTCGATGCTGCCTTGGCCAGGCCAAAATCGCCGACCTTGATCCTGCCATCGGACGACATCAGCACGTTCTCCGGCTTGACGTCGCGGTGGACCAGGCCAGCACTGTGTGCTGCCGCCAGGCCCTCCACCACGGGATCCAGCAAGGCCAGCGCCAGCCGAGGCGACAATGCGCCCTTGTCGCGCAGGACATCACGCAGCGTATGGCCGGGGACGTACTCCATCGCCAGGTAGGCGACCTGGCCGTCGAAGCCCTGGTCCTGGACCCCGACGACATGCGGATGGGAGAGGCGCGCGGCCGACTTGGCCTCGCGGACGAACCGTTCGAGGAAGCTGGGGTCATCGGCCAGATGCGGGTACATGATCTTGAGCGCGACCTCGCGGTCCAGCCGCATGTCGGTGGCCAGGTAGACCGTGGACATCCCGCCCCGGGCCAGGCGTGATTGGATGAGGTAGCGCCCGTCGACCGTGGCGCCGACCATCGGGTCCGAGACGTTTTCCTGCACTCTACGATCCTATGTCCTAACGGCTGCGGGGGTTCCGATCGACATTCGATCG
>NZ_ANPE02000088.1 GCF_000328305.2 Arthrobacter crystallopoietes BAB-32
CCCGGACCGCGGAAACCGTGGCCGGCATCGTCGCCGAACGCGAGCGCCTCGCCGCCGCCCTCCGCGGCCGCGGCCTCGACGTTCCGGACAGCGGCGGCAACTTCCTGTGGATTCCGGCAGGAGCCCGGGCACGCGAACTCGAAGCCGCCTGCCAGGCCGAGTCGGTATCCGTCCGGGCCTTCGACGGTGAAGGCGTCCGCGTCACCGTCGTCGGCCCGCAGGCATCAGCGGCCGTGCTTGCCGCCGTGGACGCCCTGGCCAACTGAATCGTAGAACACCGCCGGCCTGCACCGGCCTTGAATGAGGAGCAGCACCTATGGGAACCGGACCCCGCCAGGATTTTTTCGACGTCGAAATCACCTCGATCGAAGCGGCCTCGGATTCGGTGGCCGCACTGCGGCTTGAGCCCACCGGCGGCCAGGCACTGCCGGAGTGGGAACCCGGCGCCCATGTCGACGTCCTGCTGCCCAACGGACTGCTGCGGCAGTATTCGCTCTGTTCCCGGCAGGAAGACGGCTTCTGGCGCCTCGGCGTGCTGCGCGAACCGCAAGGCCGCGGCGGCTCAGCCTATATCCACGATGAACTCCGCCCGGGCACCAAGGTCCAGGTGCGCGGACCGCGGAACAACTTCGCGCTGGAGCCGGCACCGGAATACCTGTTCATCGCCGGCGGCATCGGCATCACGCCGATCCTGCCCATGATCCGGCAGGCCGAGCAGGCCGGGGCACGGTGGAGGCTGGCTTATCTGGGCCGCAGCCGCAGTTCCATGGCATTCGTGGATGAGCTCGACCGGTACGGGGACCAGGTCCATCTGCATTACGACGACGAAGCGGGCCTCTTCCCGCTCGAACCGCTGCTCGCTGGGCTGGACCCTGCGGTCCACGTCTACGCCTGCGGCCCCGCCCCGCTGCTGAACGCCGTCGCCCGCCTTGCCGAGGACTGGACAGACCCCGGACGGTACCACTTCGAAAGGTTCGCATCGGATCCCCAGGAGGCACCGGCGTCGAACGCGTCAAACAACACCGCCAACGACACGTCAGACAACACGGAATTCATCGTTGAAACGGCGGACGGCGAAGAGATCGAGGTCCCCGCCGGCACCAGCATTCTGCAGGCCCTCATGGACGCCGGCGTTCCCGTGCTCAACTCCTGCCGCGAGGGAATCTGCGGGACCTGCGAAACCCCCGTCATCTCCGGCGAGATAGACCACAGGGACAGCCTGCTCTCGGACGAGGAGCGCGAAGCCGGGGACACCATGATGATCTGCGTCTCGCGCTGCAAGGGCAAACGGCTCGTGCTGGATATCTGACCCCACGCCGGGTGTTCTGCTCGACCGCACTGCCCCGACCGACGCCTAGGCGGCGGCGGTCGGGGCAATCCCCTCCTCTGCCAGCGCGGCCATACCGTCAAGCATCGCTGCCGTCAGCGAATCCTGCAGTTCCTTGAACTTCGGTTCGCCCGCCACGTTGTTGAGCTCTTCGCGGTCCAGCCGGTGGTCGTAGAGCTCCGTGATGTCGGAGCCGAAGTACCGCGTCAGCCTGCCTTCCTTTGTCAGGACAGACCGGCTGCGGACGGGGCCGGGCAACCCGGGCAGTCCGAAGGGCTGGTCCTCCTCGATGATCAGCGCGTCCCGGACCGAACCCGCCTTGCGCTCCAGCAGCGGCACCAGCGACCTGCCCTGAATGCCGCGGTAGTGCCGGGCGCCGGTTAGTTCCAGCAGCGTGGGAGCCAGGTCCGCGGTGGAAACCAGCGCATCTGAAACCCCCGGAGCAGAGCCGGGGACCTTGATGGTCAGCGGCACATTGGTGACCGCCCGGTAGTGGCTGAAGTGTTTGAGCATCAGGCCGTGGTCGCCGAAGAGGTCGCCGTGGTCGCTCGTGAAGACAATGATGGTGTCGTCGGCCAACTCGTGCTCCTCCAAGGCAGCCAGGATGCGGCCGATCTGCTCATCCATCAGCGTGATCAGCCCGTACTGCGCGGCCGCCGCATTGCGGTACTGGGTCTCGTCTGCGGCGAAGGTCATGGTGGGGTCGGGGTTGGGCTCACCGCGACGTTCGACCATGTGCCGGATGTGCGGCGGTGACTTCGCATGGTCCTGCCAGAACCCGATCGGCAGTTCCACCTCTTCCGGGTCATACAGATCGGAGTACCCCTCCGGCGGAGAGAACGGATGGTGCGGATCCGGGAAGGAGACAAACATGAAGAAGGGTGCACCGGCGTCGGCAAATTCCGCCAAATGTCCGACGGCGCGTTCCCCGACATACGCGCTCGGGTGCAGTCCGGCGGGGATGCGGGTTTCGTAGACCTGGTCCCACCCCTCCAAGCGGCGCGCGGCGTTCTCAGCGCCGCCCAGCGCCAGCGGATCAACGCCCCGTTCACGTGCCCAATGCACGTAATGGCCACCCGGCCGGTCCCCGTGGCCGATCACCAGGTCCACCTGCCGGTAGCCGTAGTAGTCCTCGGGCAGGGGGATGAAGCGCTGGTCATGGGCTTCGCGGTTCTCCCACCGGTCCCAGCCGTGCGGCCGGGACGGAATGCGGGCGTCCGCGGCGGTTCCCTCCAACAGCAGCGGATCCGTCGTCTCGATCTCCGTACGCTGCATCGGTTCGAAGTCCCACCCCATGTTCTGGTGATGGAGCTTGCCAACCGCCGTCGTCAGATACCCTCCGCAGGAGAGCTGGCGAACCATGTTGTTGGCATCTGGATCCAGAGGTATCCCATTGCAGCGCGTTCCATGGGCGGACGGCCAGCGCCCGGTCAGCAGGCTCGCGCGGTTAGGCATGCAGGTGGGGTTGGTGACGGCCGCATCGGTGAAGACCATGCTCTCGGCAGCGAGCCTATCCAAGTTGGGCGTATACACGACGGAGTTCCCCGCGAAGCCAAGATGGTCGGCGCGCAGTTGGTCTGCGATGAAGACCAGGACATTGGGCCGCTTCGGCGCGCTCATGCCGGCTTCCGGATCATGGACAGCACCATGGTGCGCTGTTCGGCGAACTCCGGCAGCGCACGGGTCGAGATCTGGTCCCTCGGGGCAGGCAGGTCAATGTCCACAACGTCCAGCACCCTGGCAGGCTTCGCGCCGAGCACTACGACACGGTCGGAGAGGTACACGGCCTCGTCGATATCGTGGGTGACCACCAGGATTGTCATGCCGAAGTCCTCCCGGATCTTCAGGCACAGATCCTCAAGTTCGAAGCGCGTCTGCGCGTCCACCGAGGCGAACGGCTCGTCCATGATCAGGATTTCCGGGCGGTAGGCCAGGGCGCGGGCGATGGCCACGCGCTGTTGCATGCCGCCGGAGAGCTGCCACGGGTACTGGTTTGCGGCGTGCGCCAGGCCCACTGCCTCCAGTGCCGTGTTGATCCGCTGGTTCAGTTCAGCCTCCGGCAGGCGCAGATGGCGCAGCGGCAGCCTGACGTTCTTGCGTACGGTCAACCACGGCATGAGGGAACGGCTGTAGTCCTGGAAGACCAGTGCCATTTCCGCGGGCGGACCGGCAATTGTCCGGCCGTCGATAGCAGCTGTCCCGGACGTCGCCGGCTGCAGGCCGGCCAGGCACTTGAGCAATGTAGTCTTGCCGACACCGGAGGGCCCTACGATGCAGACAACTTCGCCAGTGCCAATCGTGAAAGTAAGGTCCTCAATCACACACTTGGCGCTCGGGCCGCTGCCGTAGGTCTTGGACAAGGCTGTCACTTCGAGCCGCGGCGGTACGGCCGCAGCGTTGTTGACTGTCACGGGTTTCTCCTGCAGTTTCATCGAATTCTCCATAGCGGAATGGTGATGCGGGGCCGGTAGGTGGTTCATGAGCGGGCGAGCCTCTTCGAGCCCACGTACCAGGCCAGGACTTTGTTCTTGATGACTTCGAAGACCAGGTTGGCGCCGAAGCCGATGACCCCCAGCAGCAGGATGCCTGCCCACATGTCCGAAGTCATGAAGCTCTGCTGGGCCAGCAGAGTCATCGCACCGATGCCCTGTGAGGAGCCGAGCATCTCGGAGGCAATCATCACGACGAACGCGACTTGGAGGCTCACCTGCATACCGGAGGCGATCTGCGGCCCGGCGGCAGGCAGGTAGACCTGGGCCAGCTTCTCGGCGCGAGTCAGCCGGTAGACGGAACTGACGTCCTTGAGGGTTGAATCGACGCTGCGGATGCCGTCTACGGTGGCAATCAGGGTGGGGAACATCGCCGCCAGCGTGATGCTGACGAGACGCATCTCGATGCCGAAGCCGATCAGGGAAATGAAGATCGGGACCAAGGCCACCGGCGGTATGCCGCGCAGGAAGTGAATCAGCGGGTCCAGCGCCCATCGGGCAACAGGCATCAGCGCCGTGACGAAGCCCAAGCCAACCCCGATCACCGTGGCCAGGGCGTAGCCAACGACCAGGTTCCGGAGGCTGAGCATCACGTCCGATTCGAAGTGCTCGAACAGCCAAAGCGCCTGGAAGCGCTCCAGAATCATGCCCAGCGGAGGGAAGAAAGTGTTGGTCGAGTTCTCCGAGAACATCCACCAGGCGGCTACCAGCAAGAATGGAGTGCCGACGCCGAGGGCCCAATTGGTCAATTTGCGGTTCATGCCGGTAGCACCTCACGGTAGGACGCGTGCCAGTGGAGCAGACGGCGCTCGGCCAGCCTGCTGGCACCTTGGAAAGACAAGCCCAACACGCCGAGGACGACGACATAGGCGTACAGCACCGGGTAGTCGCCTGCAGCCTGGGCCTGGTAGATGCTGAGGCCAAGACCGGGCCCGCCGCCGAGCAGCCCAGCCACCACCGTGATGACCAAGGCGGCCGGAGCAGCCACCCGCATGGCGGTACCTATGAACGGCATGGCCGACGGCAGGGTGACCCGGGCCAGAATTTCGGTCCTGCCCAGCCCATAGGAGCGCGCCGTATCCAGGGTGACAGGGTCGGCGTCGTGCACACCCGAAACGGTTTGCATGATTATGGGCAGCACGCAGCCGAAGAAGACCAGGAACCACGACATCTGCGTAGTCGGGCCGAAAATCAGTACTACCAGCGGCAGGATGACGATAGGCGGGATGGGCTTGAGGAACTCCAGCACGGCCAAGGTGGCGTACCGGACCGGCTCGAAGCTGCCGATCAGCACGCCAGTGACGACGCCAACCACTGCTGCTGACGTTAAGCCGGCCAGTGAGATCACCAGGGTTTCGGCGAGCGCGGCCCAGAAGGCTTCGTTGGCCACCAGCCCGGCCAGCTGGACGAAGGTCGCTGCCGCGCTGGGCAGCGGACCACCCGCCATCGGGCCAGTTGCGGTGACTTGCCACAGGGCCAGGGCAGCCAGCATGCCGCCGGCGCTGACCAGCAGCGGCCTCAGATTCTTGTTCATGAGATCTGCTCCAATAGGATCGGCTGGCCTACTGGCCGTTGAAGATCAGGTCCTGGTCCAGCGGCACTTCCTTGGCCAGAAATCCCAGCTCCGCCAACTGCTTGTTGACCCGGTGGATCTCCTCAAGCTTCACTTCGGTAGGCCAGTACGTCTCGGCGCCCTTCTGCAGCGTCTCCAGCGGCACGCCAGTCAACTGGGCACCCGCCTTCTGTGCTTCCTCCAGGTTCTTGTTGGCATAATCGTTGGCCTTGTTGATCGCCCGGGCGAAACCCGCCATCTGGTCTTTCTTCTCCTCAACCGTCTTGGCGCCGGCCACCCAGAGACCCACCGCGCCCTCCTGGAAGAATTCAACGCCCGGAGAGGCCAGGCGCCCATGGCCCTTCGACTCGGCTTGGGACGTGAACGGAGCGACCAGCGCGGCGGCGTCAACGCGCTTGGAGTCCAGGGACTGCAGGGCCGAAGCCGGATCCAGCACCATCCAGTTGATCTTGGCCGGGTCCCCGCCTGCATCCTTGACGGCCTTGGCCACCGTCACCTCCATTTGGGCCTTTCGGGCCGGCACGGAAACGGACTTCCCCTCCAGGTCCTTGGGGCTGGTGATGCTGCTGCCCTTGGGCACGAAGAGGCCCGTGTCGTCGACCTGCGCCAAGTCCTCCGGCTGCTGGTCCTTCGGGGCATAGCCATCCGCGGCGGCGACGATCTTCAACGGAACGTTCTGGCTCATCGCGTTCAGCATCGGGATCGACGGCGAGTACGTCAGGTCCAGCTGTCCGCTCTGGGCTGCGGCGACGCCGGCCGGCGGATTGGCCACCACGCTGGTTTCGACGTTGAGGCCCTCGTCCTTGAAATAACCCTTATCGATGGCCATCTTGATCGCTGCGTCCGAGCCGATGCCGATGGTGCCCACCTTCAGCGTCCCGGTGCCGCCGGCTGCCTCGGCCTCGCTGCTGCCGGCATCACTGCCGCCACAGGCGGACAGGGCAAGGACAGCTACGGTGGCCAGTGCGACGGTGAGATTCTTCTTTCCCATGTTTTTTCCTTCAGGTCGGGTATGTGGAGCGGAAGATTCAGGCCGGGCGGCGGCTTGCGGTGACCCAGCCGGGTTCGTGGACGACGCCGCCGCGCGCAATGGTCCATGCGACCTTGCGTTCGGCCAGCTCGTCGATGGCTTCCGAGGATGGCCAGGGGCCATCCAGCACGCATAGGTCCGCGGCCATGCCGGGCGCCAGGCTGCCCTTGGCATCCTCGGCATGGTCCTGCCACGCGGGAAGGGCGGTCATGGCCAGCAGCGCCTGCGCGGATGTGAGGCGCCCCGGGTCATCGGGGCGTCCGAGCGCGTGGACTGTGTCGCGGGTAACAGCCGCCGCGATTGTGCGGCGCCAGTCCGTGTCGGTCACTGGCGAATCGGAGGCGATATTCAGTTTGACTCCGGCCCGCAGGGCCGACTGGAGCGGTTGGTGGCGCGCGTAGCGTTCCTCGCCGAGCAGGCGTTTCATCAAGTCACCGGCGGCGGCGCGGATGGCCGGGTTCGTGCTGTACCCGACCTCATGGCGGGCGAGCCGGCCGAGGGAAGCGTTGCTGCGGAAGGCCCCGTGAATGATGTAGTGCCGGCCAATGCGCCCGTCCCTTTGTGCAGCGATGATGGCGTCCACGGCGGACTCCGTGGCTGCGTCGCCGGTGGCATGGACGCCCGCCTGCAGGCCGGCCTCGTGGATGAGCCGAACGATTTCGTGCAGCTCGCTGACCCGCTCGGCGTCGGTACTGCCTGCGACTACCAAGGATCCGTGGTTGCACTCGCGTCCGTAGGGCTCGCTCATCCACGCGGTGCCGCTGCGGGGTGTGCCGTCGGCAAAAACCTTCACCCCGGCGATACGCAGCAACTGCGGATCGATGCCCCGGTCCGTATAGAGGTGCTGCAGCCCGGAAGCCAGACCGGCGCGGACAGCCTCGGTGGAGACGCCGCCTGTGCCGGCGAAGAGCAGGAGCGCGCTGATACGCAGGGTGAGTTCGCCACCAGCGGCGAGGTCCCCGAGCAGTTCGAGCGCGTCGGTGGTGCATGCGCCGCCGATCAGCGCTTTGCCGCCCGGGCCGAGGCCGGGTTCGGTCAGCGAGGTGATTCCCTGGGCATGCAGCAGACGCTGGAACTTCAGCGCTGCGGTGCGCAGGGCCTGGCGGGGAACGGGAGGCAGGGCTGCGGTAATCAATTCC
This sequence comes from Arthrobacter crystallopoietes BAB-32, assembly GCF_000328305.2. Classification (GTDB taxonomy): domain Bacteria; phylum Actinomycetota; class Actinomycetes; order Actinomycetales; family Micrococcaceae; genus Crystallibacter; species Crystallibacter crystallopoietes_A. The sequence goes on from NZ_ANPE02000088.1 coordinate 7,559, forward strand.
ATACCGGCATCCACGAACAAGCCGTTCGGCTCGCCCAATGCGGTGCGGCCGATGACACCGCCGCTGGGCACGGCCGGGGACTGGCCCACGCCGGCGGCCGCCATTGCGGTCTGGTTGGCCAGCAATTGGTGGCCGGTCTGGTCGAACACGACCACCGGGGCGTCCGGGCGCAGACCGCGCACTACCTCCTCGCCGCCCGGACCAAGAACAACTTCGTCCCAGCCATGGGCCCGGATCCAGCCGTCCGCTCCGGGTGCCGCGTCTGCGAGCAGAGTCTCGACATGCCGCCAATTCGAAGCCACCGAGGCGCCAACGTTGAGGTAGCCGAACTTCGCCATCGCGGATGCAATGAAATGCAGGTGGCCATCGTTGACGCCCGGCAGTACAGCGCCTCCGTCTGCGTCGATCACGCGGGTACTCGGACCGACCAGCTCCAAGACCTCGTCCCCGCCAACGGCTAGGATCGCGCCTCCTGAAACCGCGACATTCGCGCGCGCTCCCTCCGGCAGGGTGGCATTGGCGATCAGCAGACCAACCGCATCCCCGTTAGCCATGGACACCTCCTGATGTGACTTGGATTACCGACTCGAACAGTATGTCGGATGACTTGGTCAATTGACCAGCTTTTTCTAGAATCTTTTCCAGACGGCCCATTTCCGTCATGTCCGCAAGAAAGCCGGAGGCTCCAATCTGGGCCTAGGATGGATTCCAGTTAGCTGGAGGAGAATGCATTGGCTCGAGTACCTACTGCCGAACGGCGGCTTCAATTCGTTCGGTCAGCGGCGAAGGTCATCGCACATGACGGCTTGGCAGCAGCGACGACTCGCCGGATCGCAGCTGAAGCAGAGGCTCCGCTGGCATCGCTGCACTACTGCTTCCGCAGCAAGGACGAATTGCTCCAGGAGGTCTACTACTACCTCAGCCGTGACTACGCCCAGGCGCTGCCCCCGGTGCCGGCCTCCGATGCCGGCCTCGAATCTGTGGTTCTAGCGCACGCGCGCCGTGTCTGGGAACGAATGCTGGCGGAACCCCACGAACAGGTCACCACCTTTGAACTGCTGCTGCGCCGCTTCCGCGTCGACGCCGAAGAGGAGCCAAAAGCGCTGGCCATGAACCGCTCGATGTACGAGGGCTGGGTCCGTTCGACCAGCGACCTGTTCGAAGCCGCAGCCACCAACGCGGGCGAGGAAGTGCCCACCAATCTGGAACTGGCCGCGCGCCTGTTCATCTCGGGCATCGACGGCATCAGCATGCAGCATCTGGCAGACCCTGATCCCAAACGCTCCGCCGCTTTGGTTGACATGCTCGCTCGAAGCGTGTCCGGCGCCTTCGTCTACGCACAGGATTCAGCAAAGACCAGCTAGCCCGAATCCTTCCTTCTGGTCCTCACCACGTTCTATCGCCCGGAGCGGTGCGCCGGCTCGGTCCCGGTGGACCGCTGTCCCTCAGCCGGCGAGGGAGAAGCATATTTGCTGAGCCAGGACGGCCGGACTGTCAGCGCCGCTGGCTGCTGGCTACACCCGGTGCCGCCACAGTCCGGAAACCGCAGTTGCTGCTGGCAGACTCGGGGCCGTTGGAACTACGGGCCGCTACGCGGTAGCGGTTGCAGTAGGAGTCGTGGCACAAGAATGACCCGCCGCGCATGACCCTGCCCCTGCCGATCGTCGGGCCTTGCGGATTGTGCGATGGCGAATTGCGGTAATACTTCGGCAAGAACCAGTCGTTGCACCACTCCCACACATTCCCGCTGACCTCGTACAGCCCGAACCCGTTTGGCGGAAAGGTGCGGACCGGGGCGGTTCCCAAGTAACCGTCGTCGAGCGTGTTGCTGCGCGGAAATTCCCCCTGCCAGATGTTGCAGTAGTGCTCCCCGGCCGGGCCGGCCAAGTCGTTGCCCCACGCGTAGCGCTTCCCTTCCAGCCCGCCGCGCGCGGCATACTCCCACTCCGCCTCGGTCGGCAAGCGCCGCCCGGCCCAGCGGCAGTATGCCTGAGCGTCGTTCCAGGACACCTGTACTACCGGATGCTGCGGGATATCCCTCCAGCTCGACAACGGGCCCGTGGGATGGGCCCAGTCGGCACCGCGGACGTTCACCCACCACGGTGCGCCCGCTGCCTCCCCGAGCACATCAGCGGCTGCGGCCTGCACCTGCAGGTGGAAGACGGCGGAAGACTCGTAGTGCTCGGACTCGGTCCGATACCCAGTGGCTTCGACGAAGCGGGAGAAGTCCTCATTGGTCACGGCAGCCGCATCGATCCGGAAGCTGTCCAGCACTACCTTGTGCACGGGCCCCTCCCCGTCCGCCGGATAGCCCTCGCCGAAATGGTCGCCCATCAGGAAGCTTCCACCCGGCAGCAGGACGTCCTGATGCTCCGCCGGCGTGCCCGGCCTCGGTACCGCTGAAGCCGGCGACAACCGATCCGCCTCCGTCCCGCCCTGCCGTGGCGGCGTGCCGCAACAAGACACTCCGGACTCCTTCCGCTTCGATCTGTTCCACCGTACCGCGCCACTGTGACAGCGGACATGCCCGACCGATCCGCCTTCAACCGATAGCACCACCCGGTTACGGCAGCAGCGGCGGCAGCTTCTCCAAGGCAGGCAGCTCGTCGCGGTCGTGGCCCGGATCGGGCGTCACCGGACAATCGGATGACCAAGCGTTACGTCATCGTTGCGGCGCTGAGGTCGCACTTCGCCACTCTCCGCCATATTCCGGCCTCAGAGTATCCTCGGTTCATACCCTTGACCGAGCAGACCTGCACGGACGCACCCGTCCTTACCAGAGAGACAATCACACCCCATGTCCCCCTCCATGAAGACCAAGTCCGCCGCTTCGCGCAGCAAGTGGACCAAACTGTACTGGATCGTGCCCGCCATCCTGGTGGGCCTGCTCGCCGTAGTGCTCGCTGCCAAGGGCCTGCGCGGACTGCCGGCTGTGCAGGACTTCCTGGCGGCCTACCCCGGCCATTCCGACCTGCCCGAAGGCGCTCCGGTCGGCTTCCCGGCCTGGCTCGCCTGGCAGCACTTCCTGAACGCGCTGCTGATCCTGCTGATCATCCGCTCCGGCTGGCAGGTCCGCACGGTCACCCGCCCGCCGAGCTACTGGACGCGCAACAACCGGGGCCTGATCAAGACGAAGAACCCGCCGCAGAAGATGAGCTTGCATCTCTGGTTCCACCTCAGCCTCGACGTGCTGTGGGTGCTCAACGGCCTGGCCTTCTACATCCTGCTGTTCGCCACCGGCCAGTGGACCCGCGTCGTGCCCACCAGCTGGGACGTCTTCCCGAATGCCGTTTCCGCCGGCCTGCAGTACGCCTCGCTGGACTGGCCGCTGGAGAACGGCTGGGTCAATTACAACGCCCTGCAGCTGCTGACCTACTTCGCCACGATCTTCATCGCCGCCCCGCTGGCCATCATCACCGGCCTGCGGATGTCCTCGGCCTGGCCGAAGCAGGCCGGGATCAACAAGGTCTACCCGATCGAACTGGCCCGCGCCATCCATCTGCCGGTGATGTTCTACTTTGTCGCCTTCATCATCGTCCACGTCGCCCTGGTGCTCGCCACGGGCGCGCTGCGCAACCTCAACCACATGTATGCGGCAAGGGACGACGGCGGGTGGCTCGGTTTCTGGATCTTCGCGGCTTCCCTAGTGGTCATGGCGGCGGCCTGGATCGCCGCCCGGCCGGTCCTGCTGCGCCCCGTCGCAGCTTTGATGGGCAAGATCAGCCGCTGACGCACCGAAAGTTGGCGCGGAGGGTTGACCTTCGGAGATACTGAGGCGCTTCATTGATCAAGGCTCCGTTTCCAGGCATTGCATCCAAGGAGCGCCATGCTTCCTACCGGAATAGACCCGAACTCGACTGAGATCCTGCCCGTGGCGTTCCATCCGGTGCTGTGGGTCGCGGCGGCGGGAGTCTTCGCCGTCATCATCCTGCAGTCGGTCATCTACCTGCGGGCCATCCGCAGGGCAGGCGCCGCCGCCGACCTGACCGATCAGCAGGTGAGCCGCGCCGTCCGCGCCGGTGCCGTCGCAGCCATCGGCCCGTCGCTCGCCGTCGCGCTTGTGGCGATCTCCCTCCTGCCGCTGTTCGCCACGCCTGCTGTACTGACCCGCATCGGCCTGGTCGGTTCGGCGGCGTTCGATGTCGCGGCCGCGGGCCTCGCCGCAGGCACCCAGGACGCCCAGCTCGGCGGGCCCACCTACACGCAGAAGATCTTCGCGATCGGTTTCGCCGCGATGACGCTGGGCGGCATCGTGTGGATGCTCTCGGCGCTCATCCTCACCCCGATCCTGTCCAAGGGCGACCAGACATTGCGCAAGGTCAATCCGGCGGTCATGACCGTGGTGCCCGCCGCGGCCCTGCTCGGGGCGTTCTTCACGCTCGCGCTCGCCGAGACCACGAAGTCTCCGGTCCACCTGGTCACCTTGCTCGTGTCGGCCGCCACGATGGGCCTGTGCCTGCTCGGGGCCAAATACCTCAAGAAGTCCTGGCTGCACGAGTGGGGGCTCGGGTTCGCGATCGTCGTCGCACTCGCCGTCGCCTACTTCATGACTACCGGGTGAAAGGGCAGGAGACCGCATGTCCTCGCAGACCAGCAAAGCGCCGCTCACCGGACTCGCCCAGTTCGACCGCACTACGTCCGTCTGGGCCCCATCACCCTGGCGCTCGGCTTCCTCATCTCCCTCGCCGCGGCCCTCTTCGCCGGATTCGGCACCGGGCTGGGGGTCACCGCCGCGGAACTCTGGGGCGCCGTCGGCATCGTGATCGCGACGTTCGGCGTCATCGCGATCGTCGAGCCCATTGCGTACTATCCGATCCTCGGGCGTTCCGCGATGTACCAGGCGTTCATGATCGGCAATATCGCGAACAAACTGCTCCCGGCGGCCCTCATCGCCCAAACCGACCTGGACGAAAGACCGGGGACGCGGCGTGCGGAACTCATAGCGGGCGCCGCCATCATCGGTGCCGTGTACATCCACCTCGTCACACTCGTGGTCCTGGTCGGCCTCCTCGGCACGTGGCTCGTGGGCTCCCTCCCACCGGACCTCATCGGCCTCGCGCGGCTCTACATCCTCCCTGCAGTGTTCGGCGCCGTGACAGTCCAGGCCGTCGTCACGATGAGGAACGTGCGCATCACGGTCATCGCCGCCGTCGTCGCAGCGGTCATCACGTTCCTCGTCGTCCCGCTCGTTCCAGCCCTGACGAACTTCGCCACTGCGATGGCTGTCATCATCTCGATCGTTGTCGCGTGGGTTGCCCGCAGCCGCACCGATGCGCCGCCCGCAGCACCACCATCCGCCGGACACTGACTTCTGCAACAAATCCGCGAAAGGTCTCCCATGACCCAGCCCGACGCCCTCATCACCCTCGCACCAGGAATCAAGGTCTCGCCGGGCTTTATTGCCGAGCACATCGAGATGTATAAGTCGTTCCACCGGGCACCCGAGCTCTCGTCCCAAGAGCACGCGACCGCCGCGGCCATCGAGGCGCGGCTCCACGAGCTCGGCATCGAGCACTTCCGCAGCGGAGGGACCGGCGTCGTAGGTCTATTGCGCAATGGGGAAGGGCCGGTCATCGGTTTCCGCGCGGACACCGACGGCCTGCCCATCGCCGAGGAAACAGGGCTTGACTATGCGAGCACCGCGACGGGGACCCTCCCGGACGGCAGCACCACCCCCACCATGCATGGCTGCGGGCACGATACCCACACCACGAACGCACTCGCCGCCGCGGCGTACCTGACGGCGAACCGCGAGGCCTGGGCGGGAACGGTCGTCCTGCTCTTCCAACCTGCAGAGGAGACAGCGGCCGGCGCCAAGGCCATGGTCGACGACGGGTTATGGGACCGCGCGCCGCGCCCGGAGGTGGTCCTGGCCCAGCACGTCATGCCACAGCCCTCCGGCACGTTCACCATCCGGCCCGAGCACATGGCGAGCCTTGCCGACTCGTGGCGCATCACGGTCCGCGGACGCCAAGCGCATGGTTCCCAGCCGGAGAAGTCGATCGACCCGATCGTCGCGGCCTCGGCGATGGTCCTGCGTCTGCAGACCATCGTCTCGCGCGAGCTCGCGCCAACCACGCCGGCCGTGGTCACCGTTGGGACGTTCCATGCGGGCCTGAAGGAGAACATCATTCCCGAGACCGCCGAGTTCAGCCTCAACGTCCGTACGCCGGATGAAGACACCCGCACAAAGGTCCTCGGCGCGATCCGCCGGATTGTCAACGCCGAGGCCGCCGCGTCCGGAATCGGCGAGCCGGAGATCGCAGAGATCTCCCGCTTCCCGCGCCTCTATAACGATCCCGAGCAGGCAGAACGTGTGGAGGCTGCTTTCCGCGACGCCTTCGGCGAGGACTCGATCGTCAACGCACCGCTTGGCATGGGCTCGGAGGACGCCGGGTGGCTCGCCGACGCGATCGGCGTCCCCATGGTTTTCTGGGCGTTCGGCGCGTTTCCTGCCGAGGAGTTCGAGGACGGCAAGGTGCCGCCGGGCAACCACCACCCGGCCTTCGCACCGGACTCCGAGGCCGCCCTCGTGCACGGCACCGCTGCCGCGCTCAGCGCCATGCTCTGCTACGTGGGCCGCTAACGAACCAGCCTTCTTCCGGAACCAGACCCCGTTGTTGCGGGGGCCAGCGGGAGGCGGTTCCCCACAACTGCGTCCGCGCTTGTTGCCAGAGCTTTCCCGGGTCGCCTAGGTTTGACCTTCACAACCTAGGGAAGGACCAGATGAACCAGCTTCCTGTCGCAGAGCTCCACCTCCACATTGAGGGGACGCTGGAGCCGGAGCTTATTTTCGAGCTGGCGGACCGCAATAGCATCGCCCTGCCATACGAGGACCTTGACGAACTCCGGGCACAGTATGAGTTCACGGACCTGCAGTCCTTCCTGGACCTGTACTACCGGAACATGGACGTGCTGCGCACGGAGGCGGACTTCGCGGACATGACGAAGGCGTACCTGCGCCGGGCTGCCGCCGCCGGCATCCGCCACGCCGAGATCATGATGGATCCCCAGGCGCATCTGGCGCGCGGCGTTTCGCTGGGAACGTGCGTCAACGGCGTGGCCTCGGCGCTGGCCGAAAGCGAGGCCGAGTTCGGTGTGAGCACGGAACTCATTGCCGCATTCCTGCGGGACCGGCCGGCGGAGGAGGCGCTGGACGTGCTCGACCGGCTGATCGCCACGGAGGCACCGATCATCGGGATCGGACTGGATTCGGCCGAGGTCGGCCACCCGCCCAGCGGCTTCGTCCAGGTGTATGAACGGGCACGGGCCGCCGGTCTCCGCCGCATTGCCCACGCCGGCGAGGAAGGTCCGCCCAGCTACATCACCGAGGCGCTGGACCTGCTCGGCGCGGAGCGGATCGACCACGGCATCCGCTGCATGGAAGACGAGCAGCTGGTCCAGCGGCTCGCCGCCGACCAGGTCCCGCTGACCGTCTGCCCGCTGTCCAACGTGCGGCTCCGCACCGTCGACACGCTCGCGGACCATCCACTGCCCGCCATGCTCGCCCGCGGCCTCAATGTCTGCGTCAACTCCGACGACCCGGCCTACTTCGGCGGCTACGTGGACACCAACGTCGACCAGCTGACCGGGACCTTCGGCTTCACCCCGGACGAGCTGGCCAGGCTCGCCGCCAACTCCATCCGCTCGGCCTTCCTGACGGAGGACCGGCGCGCTGCGCTCCTGGCGGAAGTCGAGGCCTGGCGGTCGGGGCAGGGCTGAGGATGCCTATGCAGGCAGGAATTCCGCACCACAGCAAGCACCGGCACCCAGGCCGGCCGTCCGCCGTCGTTATTACTTCCGGATGTCGATATCCGCCTTGGCTTCCTCGACGACCTGCTCCAGCCGTTTGTCCGTCAGGTAGGTCAGCCCGGTCAGGATATCGGTGATCCTGCGGCGCTCCTCGGGCGAGAACCGGGTGTTGTCGAGGATGTCGCTGACCCAGAGCCCGTCCATCGCGAGCCGCACGATGACGCCGATGATGCCCGCCGGCTCGCGCGGATCCAGGTCTTCGCGGTCCAGCCGGCGGTTCAGGTAGATCAGGGCCTCGGCGAGGTTGGGCCGCCCGATGGCCGTGGACAACAGGCCTGCCTGGTTGTGGCTGCTGTTGGCACGGGCGTCCGAGAAGGCCTTGATGTAGGCGCGCTCCTCCGCCCCGACCCTGTAGGGATCCGCATCGGCCTGCCGGCCCAGCTCATGCACCAGCTCGATGATCATTGCTTCGACATCCCGCTCGATCTCGTCGATGGGCGCCCCGGGCCTGAACACGTTTCCTCCGATTTCGCAGTTTCCCTGTAGCCAGTCTAGGCAGCACGCCCAAGCCGCCGGCGCTGCGGCCTTGCCGCACGGATCGTCAGGTTGCTTGGAACGAGCCCTTGACCAAGGTAGCCCACGGGCCTACGGTTAAGAGACAGCTTAATTAAGGAGTTACTTACATGGGCGCGCAGGACCGGCTGAGCGCCGTGTTCGCGGCGCTGGCGGACCCCACCCGCCGGGAGATCCTCTCCCGGCTGCGCAAGGGGCCGGCTACTGTCGGCGAACTGGCGGAGCCGTTCGAGATGAGCAGGCCTGCGGTCTCGCAGCATCTGCGGGTGCTGGAGAACGCCGGCCTGATCGAGCGGACCGCCACGGCGCAGTGGCGCACCTGCACGCTCCGCACCGAACCGCTGGATGATGTTGCGGACTGGATCGACCACCATAGAGGTCTCTGGAACGAACGGTTCGACTTGCTGGATGAGCGGCTCCGCGATCTGAAAGGGAGGCCCGGCAATGGCTGAGGCAACCAGCACCCAGGAAAAGCAGTTCACGATCACCCGCGTCTTCGACGCTCCGCGCGAGACCATCTGGCGGGCCTGGACCGACCCGGAGGAAGCGCCGTTCTGGCTGCACCCGCGGGACGTCAGGACACCGCGGGAGTCCGTGCGGATCGACGCACGCCCCGGCGGCAGCTACACCTACACGATGATCGCCCCGGACGGCAGCGAGTACCCCACCGCCGGGCAGTACCTCGAGGTGGTCGAACCCGAGCGCCTCATCTTCACCTGGGCCTCGCCCGGCGACAAGGTGGAGGATTCGCCGCTCATCACCGTCACGCTCGCCGAGCTCGACGGCGGCCGCACCGAGATGACCTTCCACCTGCGCGGTATCGCGGGCAAACCGGGCGACGGCTACGTCCACGACGGCTGGGCTGAGGCCTTCGACATCCTCGCCGAGCACCTGGCCTGACCCTTCCGCTCCCCCACCTTAAAGGAGAGAACGACGGCGGAACTCGCGTTTCGCCGTCGTACTCCCCTTTCCGCGTGGTGACTGCGAGCCAGTGCGGGGCCGGCGGCTGCGCTCCGTTGCGGTTCGTGCGGCAGCGTCCTACCGTGGGGGCAACATGAGCCGACGGCGGAGGCGGCGCGGTGTCCCGGTTTTGGAGCAGGTCCTGCCTGCGGCGGCTGCTCGCGATGAGCATCGTGGCGGCCGCGGCGCTGCTCAGCAGGGTTCCCATGACGACGGCGGCACCGGACTTTGGCGCAGTGGATTCCTATCTGCGGCAACAGTTGGAAACGCTGGGAATCCCGGGAGCGGCCGTCGTCGTCGTTGATGATGGCCGCATTGCCCATCAGGCCGCCTTCGGCAAAGCCGATGGCTCCGGCCGTCCGATGACCGTGGAGACGCCGGTGCTGTTGGCGTCGACCACCAAATCCCTCACCGCGATTGCCGTGCTGCAGCTCGTGGAGCAGGGGCGCCTGGAGCTCGATGCGCCGGTGACCACTTATCTGCCATGGTTCCGGGTAGACGATCCGCGCGGGGCCGACATCACGGTCCGGCACCTGCTGAACCAGAGCAGCGGGCTATCCACGGCCACCGGATCCGGCTTCGAATCGCAGCGAACCCAGGCCGCGGACACACTGGAACCGGCAGTGCGGAAGCTGGCAGGGGCACAGCTCGTGGGGACGCCGGGCCAGGCTTTCACCTACTCCAACGACAACTACACCGTGCTGGGGCTGCTGGTGGAGACCGCCTCCGGGCAACGTTTCGGGGACTACCTGAGGCAGCAGGTCCTGGCCCCCCTGGACATGGAGCATACGCACACCACGAAGGCCGCCGCTTTGGCCGACGGGCTGGCCACGGGCCACACGCTGTGGTTCGGCACTTGGTGGCTGCCGGCCGACGCGCCGGCCCCGACCACGGGCATGCCGTCGACCACGCTCTACGCCTCCGCCCAGGACCTCAGCCATGAGCTGATCGCCCTGCTGGACCGCGGCCGATGGCGGGGCCGGAGCATCCTCGAACCGTCGAGCGTCGGGACGATGTTCACGCCGGCGGTACGGGTCAGCCGGGAGCAGGAGTATGCGATGGGCTGGTTCGTTCGGCCGCTCGTCGAGGCCGCCTCCCCGGCCACCGAGCCGCCGGCGGACCTCCCGGTGGTCGTCGAGCATCAGGGCGAATGGGGCAACACGCACACCTACCAGGCCGTCGTGCCGTCCTCCGGGCTCGGGGTGGCGCTGGTCATCAACGCCAATGACCCGTCTTCGCCGTCGCGGCTGAAGGCGATCGACACGAACATCCTGCGGATCCTGCACGGCCAGCCGCCGGCCGCGCCCGCCATCCAGGAGGACTGGCTGCAGCGCCAGGCCTGGGCAGTCTCGGCGGCGCTCCTGCTGGCCGAGCTGGCCAGCCTCGCCACCTCCCTGTTTGTCCTGTTCCGGAGCCGCCGGCCCCGGCGCGCGCCCATCCTGCTGCTGGCCGCGGCCGCGCTGGCGCTGGACGTGCTGCTGCTCTGGCTTGCCGTGGCCTACGTCCCCGCACATTTCGCGGTGCCGCTCGCCGTCGTCGTTAGCCACCTGCCGGACGTCGCCGTCACGCTCATGCCCGCCCTGGCGCTGGCCCTGCTCTGGTCCTTGCCGAGGACCGTCCTGCTGCTGGTCACAGCACGCCGCAGGGTCCCGCGCTAGTTCCAGACGGACGGCGAAAACGCCCTTCTCCCGTTCACTCCCCGGCAACCGGAACGCCAAGCCGGAGCCAACGGACTGAAACACAACTCGGGAACAGTGGTCCTGCAATCACTCCCCCGATGTGAAGGACGATCCATGTTCCGGAATCCCCCGGTCAAGAATTTCCTGCTGCTTTCCTCCGCGGCCACGTTGGCTGCCGGCTCGGTGGTGGCGGCCACCGGAGCCGCCACCGCTGCTCCTGTAATGAACGGCGATCTGGATGACGATATTCGGGTGATGTCCTTCAACGTTCACCACGGGGCCGACGGCCAGGACGTGCTGGACCTGGAACGCATCGCCCAGGACATCGAAGCCAGCGATTCGGACATCATCGGCCTGCAGGAAGTGGACAACCATTGGTCTTCGCGCAGCGACTTCGTGGACCAGGCAGCCTGGCTCGCCGACCGCCTTGGCATGCACTACTCCTACGCGGCGAACCTGGACCGCGATCCGGTGGACGGCCAGCCGGAACGCCGCCAGTACGGCACGGCGATCCTGAGCGAGTACCCGATCCTGGACTCCGAAAACCACCTGTTGACCAGTATTGAGTACGCAGAACGTCCCACCGAGCAGCGCGGGCTGCTGGAGGCCGTAATCAACGTGGACGGCAGCCACATCAACTTCTACAACACCCACCTGGACCACCAGCGCAGCGAGCAGCGCCAGTCCCAGGTGAAGGAAATCCTCGCCATTGCCGACGACTCCGACCGTCCGTCGGTACTGGTCGGCGACTTGAATGCCATCCCGTCGTCGCCCGAAATGCAGGACATCCTGACGGAGTTCACCGATACCTTCGCCCAGCTGGGGCAGGACGAGGACTTCACGTACCCGGTCGGCGAGCCCGACCGCCGCATCGACTACATCCTCACGCACGGCGACGTGGAAGTCGAAGCTGCGGAGGTCATCCGTACCATGTCGTCCGACCACCTGCCGGTCATCGCGGACCTCGATGTGGACCAGGCGCCGAACGGCCTGCGCAAGTAGCCCGATCCGGTCGCCGGACGAGGCTTAAACCACTGAAGACGCTGGTCCGACCAATCGGTCGGGCCAGCGTCTTCAGGCTCGGGCCTAGGCTCTAACCGGCAATGGCCACGGACTTGTCCTTGATCCAAGCCGTCGCGGCAACCTCGCGCGCGTCATTGATCGCGGCCACTACGCTGGCTTTCTCCTCGTACCCCTCCGAGACGGCAATGACGCGGTCCTTCTCCATCAGCCGGAACCTGTACTTCTTGTTGGTATCCCTAAAGATTTCGAACATGCTTCTTTCCCCCGATCTTTGTTGGATCCCCCGCGGCCGCCTGGTTGCGCGGCCTGCGTGCAGGCTTGTCAGCCATGGCGCCGTTGCCATGGCTGTACCACAAGGGTAGGCGTGTTCTTCGTTACTCCCGAGTACGTGTTTGTAATATTTGTCACATCTTGTCAGAAGCTGAAATATCGCCCTGAAGGGGCTATGAATGAGCGTCAGGCTCTTGCCTTTTCCGCGCGGCGGTGCTTGAGGTGGCTCTCGGAACGACGAGGAGGAGGCGGGCCCATGGCTGCATCCGAAGGCAGCAGGGCATTGACGCGCCTGTACCCGACAACCCGCGCGCTGGCGCGCACCTCGACCGAGCCGGCGGGGGTCGGGTTGATCGACCATCCGCTGCGCCAGCCGGCACCGGACGAGGTCGAGCTCCAGGTTTCGCTCTGCGGGCTGTCCGGTTCCGATGCGGTGGTTTTCGACGCCGATCCGGCCTTCGCGTGGGTGCGCCCGGGGACGGTCCTGGGACATGAAGCCGTCGGGGTGGTCGGCACGACGGGCCTCCTGGTTCCGGAGGCGGTCACCCCGGGGCTGCGCGTCGTCCCCGTTTCGGCACTCCACTGCGGCCGCTGCAGCCAGTGCATCGGCGGGCGCACCGAGCAGTGCCGGCACAGGGTCACCCTCGGGCTGGGACGGCACGGAACCGCTGCAGCCCGCGCGGTACTGCCGTGGCACTGCCTGGTCCCGCTGCCCGCCGACTTGCCGGATACGACGGCGGTGCTCACCGAGCCTGCGTCCGTCGCCTGGCGGGCCACGGTCGACGTGGCGCAAACCAGCCCCGGCGAGCGGGTGGCGGTGTCCACCACGCGGGCCGTCGGACTGCTAGCGGCCCTGATCGCCAAGAGCCGGGGTGCGGAAGTGACCATGGTCGGCCGGCCCGGTCCCGGGCTGGAGGCCAAGGAACGGCTGGCCGCAGATCTCGGCCTAGAAACCGCCACCGACCCCGCCCCGGAGAGCTTCGATACGTGGATCGAGGCCACGGGCTCCGGGAAGCAGCTCGCCACCGCAACGGAGTCGCTGCGGCCCGGTGGGAAACTCGTGCTTGTTGCAATGTATGCCAGCGGCACGCCGGAGACCATTAGCATGCCGGTGGGTAAGGAACTCACAATCCTCGCGAGCTACTCCTCGGCCCGCCCGGACTTCGAGCACGCCATCCGCTTCCTCACCACTCTGCCAGCCCTGGGCAGCCGCCTCGTCACTGTTTACCCGATGGAACAGGCGGTCGAGGCACTGCGGCGCACCGCCCGCCCCTCCGGGGCGAATGCCGAACCGCTCATCAAGGCCGCCATCCGACCCGTCCCCTGATTCCATCGATGAACTGCCCCCGACTCCCGGTTCCCAGGTCTGTACATGTGACCTTTTAGTCACCTATTCTGGAGGTGTGGACGAGGTGTTCAAAGCGCTGGCCGATCCCACCCGCAGGGAACTGCTGGACGAGCTGTTCCGCAAAGACGGACAGAGCCTGCGTGCCCTCGAGGAACGCTTCGCCATGACGCGCTTCGGGGTGATGAAGCACCTGAAGCTGCTGGAGGAAGCAGGCCTGGTGGTGACCCGGCGCCGCGGCCGCGAAAAGCTGCACTTCCTGAATTCGGTGCCCATCCGGCTCATCCACGACCGGTGGGTCAGCAAATACGCAGCCCCATGGGCCGCTGGACTCAGCGACCTGAAAACCAGATTGGAAAATCCCGTGGAAACGACCGCAAAGATCTTCGAAATCTACATCCGTACATCCCCGGAGCGGCTCTGGGAAGCCATCACGGACAGCGAAATCCGGAGCAAGTACATCTTCGGCAACCGGATCGAAACGGACTGGCAGCCCGGATCGACCTACCGGATGACGAACCCGCGCGCCGACGGCCCGCTCAGCGAGGGCGAGATCCTCGAAGTCGACCCGCCGCGCCGCCTCGTGCAGACCATGCGGGCGCTCTGGGGCGAGGACGTCGAGGCCGAAGGCACCTCGCGCATCACCTGGGAGATCGAGCAGGTGGAGGACTCGTGCCGGCTCACCGTCACGCACGACCAGCTGCGCGAAGGCGCCAACGAGCAGCTCTACGGCGGATGGCCGATGATCCTCTCCGGCCTGAAGACCTGGCTGGAGACCGGCTCGACCCTGACCACCCCCGGCTCGCTCATGTACGCCAGCTGACGCGGCCGGAGACCTCTCGTCTTACCTGTCCATCCCCTCGGCGAGCAATTCCCGCAGGCCTTCGCGGAACTGCACCTTGCCGCCGTGGGCTGGATGCCGGACCTTCGGCGCGCTGGTGCCGCTGGCCTGGACGCTCCGGTAGCCGATGTTGCCGACGGCCACAATGGATTCGATGGAGAAGATTCGGGCCAGTTCCTGCCACAACGGCAGTCCGGCCTGGATCTCCTTCGCGTTGGGCGTCCGGTTGGACAGCGGCCGGCCGGTCTGGTGCGGGTGGAACGGGTAGGCGCTCCACAGCAGGGGCAGGAAGTCGAGGTCCGCCAGCACGTCCCACATCACGGTGGCCGTCGGTTCGGCCGCCACCGTGCGCGCGTCCGGGGGCAGGGTGAAGCCGTGGTGCGCGCCGAAGAGCCCGAACGGATCGATCCGGCCTTCGATGATGGCGCGGTTGCTGAACGGAACGCCGGTCATCCGCATGCCGCGGTAGCCCGGCGCCTCTCCGACGAGCAGGACCGTGGGCCGGCGCGCCAGCATTTCCAGCAGGTAGAGCTCGAGGTTCCGGCGCCGGATGGCATTGTTGGGGTCGCTGCAGTCGAGGAAGTTAGTACTGCTGGCGCCGGTTTCCGTTCCAGCGAGCAGCTCCACGAACGCTCGGACCGGATTCGCCGCCGGCAGGCTCTTCGCGACCGTCTTGGGCTGCGCCACCGGCCCGCTCTTCTCCACTCGCATGCTCCGACGCTATCGTCTCCGGCGCCGCTCTGCCCGGCGTTTCCACAGGCGGTCCGGCAGGAGCCGGAACGTTGCGGATCCCCCACGCCGAGATGAGGCCTCCGGCGACCGCGAGCAGGGCGACGACAAGCAGCACCCGGTGGAAGCCGCCGTCGTCAAGTGTCCCTCCGGTGACCACGGCGGCGAAGGCCACGGCGATCAGCCCGGCGACCCGGGACACCGCGTTGTTGATGGCCGAACCGATCCCGCTTTCCTCAGGCCGCACGGCGGACAGGATGCCGGCGGTCAGCGGCGCCACCGTGATGGCGAGGCCCAGCCCGCACACGACGAGGCCGGGCAGCAGCTGGAGCCAGAAGTCCACTGGGGTGCGTGCGGCCAGCATCAGCAGGTAGCCGGCGCCGAGCAGCACCGGGCCGGCCGCCATGAAAACCCGCGGCCCGAACTTGCCTGCCAGTCCGCCGAAAGACGCGGAGAACAGCAGCATCAGCACCGCGACCGGAAGGGTGGCCAGGCCTGCCTGCGTTGCCGAGAACCCGGCGACCTGCTGGAGGAACAGGACAACCATCAGCATGCCGAGGGACAGCGCCGCATAGATGAACGCGGTGGCGATGTTCCCGATGCCGAAGTTGCGGCTGCGGAACAACTCCAGCGGCATCATCGGGTACGGAGTGCGGCCTTCCCACCACAGGAAGGCAACGAGGCACGCCAGCCCCAGGACCAGGCAGCCCAGCACCGCCGGATGGGTCCAGCCGAGCCGTTGTTGCTCGATCAAGCCGAAGACCGTCCCGGCAAGGCCGGCCGCGGCCAGCACTGCGCCGGCCAGGTCCACCGGCGGACGGCGCCGGGCGGGAGGCGGGTCCTTAAGCCGGCTGAGAAGCACCAGCGTGGCGGCGATCGGGAGCACGTTGATGCCGAAGATCCAGCGCCAGCTGAACATGTCCACGAGGACGCCGCCGAGCAGCGGCCCCGCGATGGCGGAGGTTCCCGTCCAGCCGGTCCAGGTCCCGATGGCGCGGCCCTGCGCGGGTCCGCTGTAGGCCGACATGATCAGGGCCAGCGAGCTCGGGACCAGCAGCGCGCCGCCGACACCCTGGACCGCACGCGCGGCCACCAGCACTGCACCGCTTGAGGCGAGCGCGCAGGCCAGCGACGCGGCGCCGAACAGCAGCAGCCCCAGCCGCAGGATGCGGACGCGGCCGAAGCCGTCGGACAGGGAGCCGGCCAGCAGAATGAGCGCGCCCAGCGTCAGGAGGTAGGCATCAACAACCCACTGCTGCAGGGCCAGCCCGCCACCGAACTCGTCCGACATCGCCGGCAAGGCAACGTTGACGATCGCGCCGTCCAGGAAGGCTACGAACGAGGCGAGGATCGCGGCCCAGAGCACCGGGCGGAGCGGGTACGCCGGGTGCAGTCCCTCATCCTGTTCCCCTCCAGCTGGCTGGCTCATCATCATCCTCCGCAAGGCATTCACGCGGGCATCGCCGCCTGCCTTCAGCATGGCCCTCCTCCGCCCATCAAGCCACCCTGACCGCGGGGTATGGCTATTATCCAGTTATGGCGCGGATCCGCGGGATTCCCATCGACAACGACGTCTATCAGCGGCTCGGCGGCAGCTGGTGGGACGAGGACAACCCGCTCAGCCTGCTGCACGGCAGCCTGACCCCGGCCCGCCTCGCCTATTTCCGGAAGATCCTGGCGCAGGAAGGCCTTGGCCGAGCGGCCGGGCTCAGGGTGCTGGACATCGGCTGCGGCGCCGGTTTCATGAGCGAGGAGTTCGCCCGGCTGGGCTGCGAGGTCACCGGCGTCGATCCTGCGGCGGCAGCCGTGGAAGCGGGCCGCCGCCACGCCGCGGACGGCGGGCTGCGCATCCGCTACCTCCAAGGTTCCGGCGAGCAGCTGCCCGTGCCGGACGCGGCGTTCGACGTCGTTCTCTGCTGCGACGTGCTCGAGCATGTTGCGGACGTGCCGCAGGTCATCGCCGAAACTGCCCGGGTTCTGAAACCGGGCGGGCTCTACTTCTTCGACACGATCAACCGGACCTTCGTGAGCCGGATTGCGGCGATCAAAGCGATGCAGGAATGGCCGCTCACCCGGCTCTTCGACTCGCCGCTGCACGTCTGGGAGATGTTCATCAAGCCCTCGGAGCTGGCCGCGCTCCTGGCGGCCAAGGGCCTCCAGCCCGCCGGGCTGTCCGGTCTCGCCCCGCGCGCACATCCGCTGGCATCAGCGCGGAACCTCCGGCGCGCCCGGAGCGGCCGGATCAGCTACGCCGAACTGGGCCGCCGCCTGGATTTCGGCCCGGTCCGCAGTACCGCCTTGTCCTACATGGGCTACGCCGTCAAGCCCAGCTAGTGCGCGGGACCGTCGCCGGCCTGCGGGGCTTCGCTCTGGCCTGCGGTTGGCATACGCCATAGGCTGGCGACGGCGGAAGGCAAGTTCCGCCGTCGTCCTCTGTGAGGGCAGCAAATGTGTCACGGGCCTGTACATTCCTTCGGAAGGAAGCAACATGACGGACATCACCATTATCGGTACCGGCAACATGGGCAGCGCCCTTGCCAAGCGCGCGGCGGCCGCGGGCCGCTCCCTGCAGATCTTGAACCGCACGCCGGAGAAGGCTGCGGAGCTCGCCGGCGAACTCGGATCCGGGGTCATCAGCGGTGGGCTCGCGGAACCGGCGCTGGGAGACATTGTCATCGTCGCCTTGTACTACGGGCCGGCCCAGGAGGTCATCACGAGGCTGCGTGGTTCCCTGACCGGCAAGACCGTCATCGACATCAGCAACCCGATCAACACGGACACGTTCGATTCGCTGGTGGTCGAGCCAGGCACGTCGGCCGCCGAGGAGCTGGCGAAGCTGGCGCCGGAGGCCACCTTCGTCAAGGCCTTCAACACCACCTTCGCCGGCACGCTGTCCGCGGGGTCGGCCGACGGAAAACCGCTGGACGTTTTCATCGCCTCCGATTCGCAGGAGGCGCGGAAGCAGGTGGCCGATTTTGTGCGCGCCGCGGGGTTGCGCCCGCTCGAGGTCGGCGGCCTGCACCACGCGCGCGAGCTGGAGGGCTTCCAGCTGCTGGTCATGGCGCTGCAGGCCAACCCTGCCTACGAGTCGTTCAACTGGGGCACCGCCCTGAAGATCCTCGACTGACGCCCCTGGTCCGAGCGGGGACGTTACCTCGGGCGGTGCCGGGCCAGGCGCAGCGACCAGTATCCGGCTGCGCACAGCAGCAGGAAGCCGACGATCGCCACGGCGGCCAGTTGGGCGGCGATTCCGCCGATCAGCAGCACCAGGGCCGCCAGCCAGACCAACGCGTCCAGCAGCGCGCGGGACTGCCGCGGCCACAATGAACCCGACTCCAGTTCCTCGGCGAGCCTGGGGTCTTCAGCGGCCAGCGCCTGCTCCAGCTCCCGCAGCTGTTTCCGTTCTTCATCCGACAATGGCACTGCGCGACCCCCTTCCTCCAGGCGAGCTGCGCCCAAGACGCCTGCCGCCCGGACCGGTTCTTTGGGGAGCCGGTCCCTTAAGGCCATGATGCGCTTCCAAAGCATCGAATGCCAGCAGTGGAAAACACCGTGCGGGCGCGGTGGATTCGCCTGCGCCAGCAGCCATCTGGCATGTCATGTTTTGCCTTGTAACGTCACGCGGCGACATGTGCTGTCACGTCCATGACGCACCAGGTCATCGCGGTTCAGAAATATTTCGCCGCTCCACGCCGGCCGATAGATTCCTCGTGAACTGCCGCGAGGCGACACAAGCCTCGTTGAACACTAGCCGGTGATCGCAGTCGCCCCTGTCTTCGGGCGTGCCTCCGGCGACCTGTTCAACGGGCCGGACGGAAGACCCGAGCATGAAACATCGCAAGGCCCCTTGGGCACCCACGGCTGGCGCCGCCGTCGTACTTTTGGCCCTGACCGGCTGCGGCGGTGCGGCGAGCGCGCAGCCGCAGGACGACACCTTTGTCTTCGCCACCGGCAAGGACATTTCCTGCCTCGACCCGCACGTGAACGGCGACATGCCGCAGGCCTCGATCGCCGCGAACTATCTCGACTCGCTGGTCTCCCAGGATGCCGAGGGGAAGATCCACCCGTGGCTGGCCGAGTCGTGGGAGGTCTCGGAGGACGGGCTGACCTACACGTTCAAGGTCCGTGACGATGTCTATTTCACCGACGGCACGAAGTTCACGGCCGAGGCGGTCAAGGCGAACCTGGACCACATGGTGGATCCGGACACCCAGTCCGGCACGGCCGGCGGATACCTCAAGCCGTACGAGAGCACCGAAGTGGTGGACGAGACGACGGCGGTGGTCACGCTGAACCGGCCGTACGCGGCCTTCCTCGAGGTGCTGGCGCAGCCGTTCCTCGGGATCGAATCGCCTACGGCGCTGAAGCGGCCGCAGGCGGAGAACTGCAATTCGCCGGTGGGCACCGGGCCGTACAAGATCGTCGACTACATCCCGCAGTCCAAGGTCACGCTGGTGCGCAACGAGGACTACAACTCGGCGCCGCCGTTCGCGCAGCACCAGGGCCCGGCGCACATCAAGAACCTGGAATGGCAGATCGTGCCGGAGGATTCCACCCGCTACGGCCTGCTCCGCGCCGGCCAGGTGGACGCGCTGGACCTGATGCCGTCCGTGCACTTCGCCGAGGCGGAGGCGGACAAGAACGTCGAACTGGTGCTGCAGGACCGGCCGGGCAATCCGACCAACCTGATGCTCAACACCACGCGGGCGCCGTTCGACGACATCCGCGTGCGCAAGGCCTTCCTGCACAGCGTCTACGTGGAGGCCGGGATCAACAGCGTCTACTTCGGCACCGTCACGCAGGCCGGCGGCCCGCTGGCCAGCACTACCGGCTTCTACTCCCCTGACTTCGAGGACGTCTACCAGCCGGACCCGGCCAAGGCGGCGCAGCTGCTGGACGAGGCGGGCTGGACCGTCCGGGACGAGGAAGGCTACCGGACCAAGGACGGCAAGCGGCTGACCGTGGTGCTGCCCTACACCCCGGCCGCATGGCCGACGGCGCACGCGGCGCTGATCACGCAGCTCCAGGCGAGCGCCAAGCAGGCCGGCTTCGACCTGCGGATCGAAAACCAGGACTTCGCGTCGTCGTCGGAAAAGTACAACAACTTCGCCTACGACCTGCGCGCCGGCTACTGGAACACCAACACCGCGGACGTGCTGCGGATCGTGTTCTCCACTGAGTACATGAAGTCGGCCGGCTTCGTGCCGAACGGCTCCGGCTTCAGCAATCCCGAGTTCGACCGGATCGTCAACGACGCGCTGGCCACCGACGACCCGGCGGTGCGCGAAAAGCTCTACTACCGGGCGCAGCAGATTGTCAGCGAGAACGCGCTGCAGCTGCCGCTCTACAACCAGGCCAGCCAGCTCGCCGTCCGCAAGGACCGCTTCGCCAACCTCACGCTGGAGCCGAGCCTGTCCCTCCCTTATATCTACGACGTGACGGCGGTGGAGAACCGATGAGCACTGCAGCAACAACCTCGCATACCGAACTTCCCAGAACGACGGCGACATCCGGCTCCCCGGGGCAGGTGGTCCTTAAGCGCGCGGCCGGCAGCGTGTTCGTGCTCTGGGCGGCGGTGACGCTGACCTTCTTCGTGCTGCGGCTGGTGCCCGGCGATCCGGTCACCACCATCCTGGGCGGCCACAGCGCCGCGCCGTCCGCCGAGACCGTCGCCGTGGTCAAGGCCCAGTACGGACTGGACCAGCCGGTCCTCGTCCAGTACGTGAACTACCTGGCCGGCGTGGCCACCGGGAACTTCGGGACCTCCTACGTCTTCAAGGTGCCGGTGCTGGACATCCTCGGCCCGCAGATCCTGCCGACGTTCCAGCTGGCCGGGCTGGCGCTGCTGTTCGCCTGGGCCATCGCGCTGGCCTTCACCCTGCTGACCGTCGGCCGCGGCCGGCTGCTGGACGGGATTGGCCGCGGTGTGGAAGTGCTGTTTGCCGCACTGCCGCCGTTCTGGGTGGGCATCATGCTCGCCGTGGTCTTCGCGGTCATCCTCGGCTGGTTCCCGGTGGCCGGGGACGATGGATTCAAGTCCCTGGTGCTGCCCTCGCTGGCGCTGGCCATCCCGCTGGCCGGCTTCATTGCCCAGGTCACCCGGTCCTCCTTCGAGGAGGCGCTGGCGCAGCCGTTCATCCTCTCGGCCCGGGCCCGCGGACTCTCCGACCTGGCCGTCCGGCTGGGCCACGCACTGCGGCACGCCATCCTGCCCGGCCTGACCCTCTCCGCCTGGGCGATCGGCTCGTTGGTCAGCTCCGCGGTGGTCGCCGAGATCATCTTCGCCCGCCCGGGCCTGGGCCGTTCGCTGGTGGACGCGATCATCAACCGGGACCTGCCCATCACCCTGGCCGTGGTGTTCATCATCGCCGCCGTCTACATCGTCGTGAACCTGCTGGTCGACGTGCTCTACCGCGTGATCGACCCGCGCATCCAGAAGGGAGCCGCGGCATGAGCGTGGCACTTGAACCCACTACCGCCCACGGCAACCGGCCTGGCGTCCCCGGCGCCCCGGAACCGGGGAAGCCGACCCACTCCGCCCGCGGTACGGCTGCCGGGAAGGCCGCCGCGGCGCTGCGCAGGACGCCGATCGGCGTCTGGATCGCGGCGGCACTGCTCGCCTTCCTGGTGCTAGCCGCCGTCGTACCCTCCCTCCTGCTCCGCCAGGACCCGTACATCATTGATCCGGCGGCGGCCTTCACCGCGCCCAGCGCGGAGCATTGGTTCGGCACCGACCAGAACGGGCGCGACGTCTTCTCCCGGGTGGTCGCCGGCACCGGGCAGTCGCTGCTGTTGGGCCTGGCCGCCACCGCGATCGGCCTGGTGCTCGGCGGCCTGCTCGGCATCACCGCCGGCGTCTCCGGCAAGTGGCTCGACTCGGCGATCTGCCGCTTCGTGGAGATCCTGTTCGCCTTCCCCGGCCTGCTGCTCGCACTGATCGTCATCGCGGTCTCCGGCACCGGTGTCGTCACCGCGGCCATCGCGGTTGGCGTCGGCACCGCGCCCGGCTATGCGCGCATGCTGCGGACCCAAACGCTGCAGGTCATCGACGCCCCGTACGTGGAAACCGCGCTGTCGCTGGGCCGGTCAAGGGCGCACATCCTGTGGCACACCATCGTCCCGAACGTCATCCGGCCGCTGTTCGTGCTCGCGACGCTCGGCGTCGGGCAGGCGATCGTCTGGGCCTCCTCGCTCAGCTTCCTGGGCCTGGGCGCACAGCCGCCGGCGGCCGAGTGGGGCGCCATGCTGGCCGACGGCCGCAACTACCTCCAGGTCGCCTGGTGGATCGCGGCGTTCCCCGGCATCTTCATCACCCTCGCCGCGCTGACCACCACCCTGGTGGGCCGGCACCTGCAGCAGCGTCTGGAAGCGGAGGTCTAGGACATGGGCAGCACAGCAAACACCGCAAAGTACGACGGCGGAACTTCCGTCACGGAGGCAGGCGCGGCTTCGGCTGCGGCTACCGGTTCCACTGGCAGCGGTAAATCCCTCCTCAACATCGAGAGGCTCAGTGTCTCCTTCTCGACGCCGCGCGGACGGGTGGACGTGGTCCGCGACGTCTCGCTGGCGCTGGCGCCGGGCAAGGCGCTGGCGCTGGTGGGCGAATCCGGCTCGGGCAAGACGGTCACCGCGCGCACGCTGGTGGGGCTGAATGCGGCCAACGCCAGGGTCACCGCGGACCGGCTCGAGGTGCTCGGGCGGGACGCGCTGGCGCTGTCCGAACGGCAGTGGCGCGGCGTGCGCGGCAAGGAGATCGGCTACGTCCTGCAGGACGCCCTGGTCTCGCTGGATCCGCTGCGCACCGTCGGCCAGGAGATCGACGAAGCGCTTGGGGCCCACGGCGTCCGGGGCAAGGCCGAGCGGCTGGAACGGGTGCACCAGGCGCTGCGCGACGCCGGTATTCCCGACCCGGAAGTGCGGGCCCGGCAGCGCTCCGGCGAGCTCTCCGGCGGACTGCGGCAGCGGGCCCTGATCGCGCAGGCGACCGTGCTGAACCCGCAACTGGTCATCGCGGACGAACCGACCACCGCGCTGGATGCCACGGTTCAGGCGCAGATCCTCGAGCTGCTCGAAGGGCTGAAGGAACAGGGCCGCGGGCTGATCTTCATCTCGCACGACCTCGCCGTGGTCGGCCGGCTGGCGGACGAAATCGCCGTCATGCAGGGCGGACGGATCGTCGAGTCCGGCCGCGCGTCCGAGGTGCTCGCCAACCCGCAGCACGAGTACACCCAGGCGCTGATCGACGCGATCCCCTCCGGCGCGGCTAAAGGCACCCGGCTCTCCGCGGCCGGGCGGGCCACATCAAGCAGCGCCGCCGTCACCACGACAGCCAACGGCACCCCCGCCGCCACATCCGCCGCAGCTCCCATCGAGCGTGTCCGGGCCACGGAGTTCTCCGCAACCGCGCCGGCACTCGAAGCCCGAGGCCTGGCCAAGTCCTACCCCGGGCCCGGCGGCATCCGGCGC
Organism: Arthrobacter crystallopoietes BAB-32; assembly: GCF_000328305.2. Lineage (GTDB taxonomy): Bacteria > Actinomycetota > Actinomycetes > Actinomycetales > Micrococcaceae > Crystallibacter > Crystallibacter crystallopoietes_A. The sequence goes on from NZ_ANPE02000088.1 coordinate 31,197, forward strand.
ACCGTCGTGCACGACGTCTCCTTCACACTGGAGCGCGGGAAGACCCTGGGCATCGTGGGTGAATCCGGCTCCGGCAAGTCGACCACCGCCCGGATCGCGCTCGGCCTCACCCAGCCCGACACCGGCACCGTCACCCTCGGCGGCTTCGCCTGGGCCGGCGCCGGTTCAGAAACGGTCAGCGAGGATGAGCGCCGGCGGCACCGGCCGGACATCCAGCTGGTCAACCAGGATCCACTGAGCTCCTTCGACCCGCGCTTCAGCGTCGGCAAGGTCGTCACGGACGCACTCGACGCCGGCGCCATCGGCACGCCGCGCGACCGGACCACGCGCGCACTGGACCTGCTCGCCCAGGTCGGGCTCCCGGCGTCGTTATTTGACCGCCGCCCGCTCACGCTCTCCGGCGGCCAGCGCCAGCGCGTCGCGATCGCCCGCGCCCTCGCCCTGCAGCCGCAGGTCCTGCTGCTGGACGAGCCGGTTTCCGCGCTCGACGTGTCCATCCAGGCGCAGGTGCTCGACCTGCTTGCGGACCTGCAGGACCAGCTCGGCCTGAGCTACCTCTTCATCAGCCACGACCTCGGCGTCATCCATCACGTCAGCGACCACGTGCTGGTGATGAAGGACGGCCGCGTGGTGGAAAGCGGCAACGCTGACGAGCTCTTCGCCAACCCGCAGACCGACTACACCCGGCAGCTGCTCGCCGCCGTCCCCGAACTGCCCGCCCGCGCCTGACCCCGCCGACTCACCCAGGAGGACCAATGACCATCACCGCCGACTCAACCACCGCCGCTCCCCCCGCCTACGCCGAACTCGCGGCCAAGTACCGTCCGATCTTCGAGCGCATCGCCGCCGGCGCCGCCGAGCGCGAGGCCAACCGCGAGCTGCTCCACCGGCAGATCGGCGAACTGGCCGCGGCCGGTTTCGGAGCCGTCCGCGTGCCGCGCGAGTTCGGCGGCGACGGCGCTACCGCGCCACAGTTCTTCCGGCTGCTCGTCGAGCTGGCCGCCGCGGAATCCAACATCGCCCAGGCGCTGCGCTCGCACGTCGCCTTTGTGGAGGGTCGGCTGTACGCGAACGACGGCGGGTGGCTGCGGAAGGTGGGCGAGGGCCGGATCCTCGGCAATGCCTGGACCGAGACCGGGCCGGTAGCCGTCGGTGGCGTCTCCACCACCATCGAGCCGGCCGGCGACGGCTACCGGATCAACGGTACGAAGTACTACACCACCGGCAGCCTCTATGCCGACTGGATCCAGACCGGCGCCCGCAATGCCGCGGGCGAAGACATCATCGCGATCGTCGAGGCCGAAGCAGACGGCGTGTCGATCAGTGACGACTGGGACGGCTTCGGCCAGCGGCTGACCGCTTCCGGCACCACCGTGTTCGACAACGTGTACGTGCCGGCGTCGCACCTCGTGGTTGAGGCGGAGCAGGCTCCGTACACCACCGGCGTCTACCAGCTGATCCACGTGGCGACGCTGGCCGGCATCACCCGCCGCGTGGTGCAGGATGCTGCAGCTGCGGTGCGCGGGCGCTCCCGGGTGTTCAGCCACGGCAACGGTGTGCAGCCGCGGGAGGACATCCAGATCCAGCAAATCGTCGGCGAGCTCTCCGCCAAGGCCTTCACCGCCGAGGCCGCGGTGGAACGCGTCGCCAACCTGCTGCAGGAAGCCATCGAGCTGCGTGCGGCCGGGGCCGATCCGCAGGCTTTCCAGGACGCCGTGCACCGGGTGGAGTTCGGGTCAGCCCAGGCCCAGATCGTGGTGACGGATTTGGCGCAGCGGGCGTCGTCGTCGTTGTTTGATGCCCTCGGCGCCTCCGCCACCAAGACGGAACTCCAGCTCGACCGGCACTGGCGCAATGCGCGGGTCATCTCTTCGCACAACCCCGTGGTCTACAAGGCGCGCATCGTCGGCGACTGGGAGATCAACTGCACCATCCCCGAATTCGTCTGGCGCTCCGGCACCGCCGCCGGCTCGTAGCCCGGCCACCCGCCACCTCGCTCCAGCCACCATCCACCCTCTGTCACTTTGCCGCCGACCACCTTCAGCCACCATCTCCCGAACAGGAGCACCCCATGGCCAAGCCGCTGCACTTCAACGCGTTCGTCATGAACACCGCCTCGCACATCCACCACGGCCAATGGCGCCGGCCGGACGCGGGGCAGACCGAGTTCAACGACGTCGACACCTGGATCGACCTGGCGCAGAAGCTGGAGGCCGCGAAGTTCGACGCGATGTTCTTCGCCGACGTCTCCGGGCTCTATGGGGATGCCGATGCCGACTTCGATGTCTACGCGCATGAGGGACTGCAGATCCCGTCGAACGATCCGACCGTGCTGCTGGGCGCGCTGGCGGTCAAAACTGAGCACATCGGGCTCGCGCTGACCTCCAACGTGGTCCAGAACCACCCGTTCAATTTCGCCCGGCAGGTCTCCACGCTGGACCACATCTCGCGCGGGCGGATCGCGTGGAACATCGTGACGGGAATGCAGGACAACGGCGCGCGGAACTTCGGGCTGTCGCAGTTGACGGACCACGCGGAGCGGTACGAGTGGGCCGAGGAGTACGTCGACGTGGCCTACAAGCTCTGGGAAGGCTCGTGGGACGAGGGCGCGCTGCTGAAGGACAAGGAGCGCGGCGTCTTCTCCGACCCGTCGAAGATCCACAAGATCTACCACCAGGGGCCGCGCTACCGCGTGGAGGGCCCGCACCTGCCCTCGCCCTCGCCGCAGCGCACCCCGCTGCTCTACCAGGCCGGCTCGTCCGCGTCCGGCCGCGCCTTCGCCGCCCGCAACGCCGAGGCCGTGTTCATCATCGCACCCACGCCGGAAGTCGCCGCCCTGCAGATCGCGGACACCAGGCGTCAGGCGGTGGAGGCAGGCCGACGCCCGGAGGACATCAAATTCTTCCAGGGCCTGTCCTTCATCATCGGCGGCACCGAGGCGGAAGCACAGGCCAAGGCCAAGGAATACGACGAGTTCGTGAGCGTCGACGGCTACCTGGCCCACTCCGCCCTCGTGGACAAGACCGGCCGTGTCTACCCCGCCGAGACCCCGCTGTCCGAGGTCGACAGCAACACCCGGAAGGGCTTCCAAGAGTGGGTCGCCAAGGCCATCCCGGACCGCGAACCCGTTGTCGGCGATATTGCGCACCTGCAGGCGCGGAGCACGCGCGTGGTCGGAACGCCCGAGCAGATCGCCGACCGGCTGGAACAGTGGCAGGCCGCCGGCGTCGACGGGATCAACGTGATCAACTGGGTCATCCCCGGCTCGTTTGAGGAGTTCGCCGACCATGTCCTGCCCGTGCTCCGCGACCGCGGCCTCGCCCAGCTCGAGTACGCCGAGGGGCCGCTGCGGCAGAAGCTCTTCGGTGCTCCGCTGCTCAACGAGCGTCATCCCGCCGCCCGCTACCGCGGCGCCTTCGCCAACGGCCCGGCCAGCTGGGAGGAAGCCGCAGCGGCAGAACCAGCAACAGCGACAGCGTAGTCAGCTTGTTCCGGGGCTCCAGTCCGCCAGCTGAAGCCCCGGAACACGTTCGAACTCACGCCTGTTGTTGGTTACGACCGTCAAGCCTGCCGAACGCGCGTGTCCAGCGATCATCACGTCGTACGCGCCGATAGGGGGTCCTGCTTCTTGCAGATCTGCCCTGATCTGGCCGGCATGATACGCCGCCGCCTCGTCGAAGGGCAGGACCTCCAGCCTGGCAATAAAGCCATCAAGGATTTCCAGATTCGCGGCGACGCGGGAGGACTTTTCAGCCCCGTATGCCAGCTCAGACAAGGCGACGGCCGAGAGTGCCAACCTTCCCGCATTCTCGTTGAACTTCCGGCGAAGGTGTTCCGGACGGTTCTTCAGTACATAAGTCGCAATGTTGATGTCCAGCATGTACCGGAGCATCAGATTTCCTCGCGCTCCTGGTCCTGTGGCTGGTCGCGTTTCGCCAAGAAGTCTGCAGTGACAGCAGGTCCATCGAACCAAGCGTCCCACACCATATCCACGGGCGAGAGGATTCGCGAACTTCCTTGCGCCACAATCGCGACCTCGTCGACTGAAGCCGGCATCTCCAAGGCCTTCGGCAGTCTGACTGCTTGTGAACGGTTGCTCCGGAATAGCTTGGCCCTGATCATTTTGCAGCTTCCATGTGTGGGATATGTCTATCGTATATCCAAGGTCAAACTCAGCTCCATGCCCCAGCCTCCCTGTGGAAGGCCGAGTGGTAACGGCAGCTTCACCGCCGCGGTACCCGTGGGAGCAGCAACGCAAGAGCATGCAACGATCGGGGCTGGAAGGCCCCTCCCCTTCGGGTTGGTCGAGCTGCTATGCTCCCAATCCAGCCCGATCAGCTCTTCCGGGTCCAACGTTGCGGAACGGAGCAAGGCCAATGGAACTTACGCCTCAGAAAACGGCATTGATAGCAGTCCATGGGCAGGGCGACATCATCGGGGCAGAAGGTGCCTTCGCAGATTTCTTCCACGAACAAGTGGTCAGCCGCGATGTGGTCGGGAAGGTGGCCGGCCTCTTGGAATCCGCCAGGGGTGCTGGAGCCACAGTCGTATACACCCGAATCGCGTTCGAGCCCGATTACAGCAATCTGGTCGCCAACTCGCCGCTGCTCAAAATGGTCCTCCAGAGGGAAAACCTCAAGGATGGCGCCCGCCTCACGGAGATTATCGATCCGCTCGCTCCGACTGCCGACGACGTGGTCATTACGCATCAGCGAGTCGGCGGCTTCGTCGGCGAGCTAACGGATGTCCTCGAGCAGCGCGGAATCGACACCGTCCTTTTCGCAGGAGTCGCGACGAACGTCTCGGTCGAGAGCTCGGCACGGGCAGCCTCCGACCTTGGATACCGCGTCGTCATCGTCGAGGACGCGTGCTCTACCGCCACTCCGGAAGCACACGAGGCGAGCATCAACTCGCTCGGACTGCTGGCGGATATAACAGTTTCGAAGGACATCACTTGGACGGTGGCGGAACAACCGGCCTAGCAGCAGAACCGGCTTCCTTGACTACGGCAGGATCCGCCCCTGACCGCCGTCGGTTCACTGCGTGGTGCTGACATAGCCGCGCTGCTTGTCCACCTGGTTGGCGAGGGGTTCGCCGGCGAGCCAGCGGTCGAGGTTGGCGAGGAACTGGTCGGCGAGGGCGTCGCGCCAGCCGACAACGTCGCCGCTCATGTGAGCCGAGATGTGCACGTTCTCCATCTGCCAGAAGGGGTGGTCGGCGGGGAGCGGCTCCTGCTCGAAGACATCCAGCGAGGCGGCGGCGATCCGGCCGGAACGCAGTGCGTCGATGAGCGCGGGCTCGTCCACCAGGGCGCCGCGGCCGACGTTGACCACGTGCGCGGTGGACTTCATGGCGGCGAGCACCTCCGCATTGAGCATGTGCCGGGTCTGGTCCGTCAGCGGAGCGATCAGCACAACGTGGTCCGCCCACGAGGCATGTTCGGCGAGCTCGGCGGTAGGCACCACCGAGCCGAAATCGTCGTCGTACTCCCTTGCCGTCCGGCCGGAGCCGCGCACTTCCATGCCGACGGCGCGCAGCAGCCGGGCGGTGGCCCGCCCGATCCCGCCGGTGCCCACCACCAGCGCTCGGGAGCCGGCGGTTCTGGTGGGTTCGCGATGCTGCCAGATCGCCTGCCGCTGCAGGCCCTTGCTGCGGTGCAGCTGCTTGTCGTGCGCGAGGATGGAGGCGAGCACGAACTCCGCGATCGGCTGGTCGAAGGTTCCGTGCGCGTTGGTCAGCGGCACATCGGATTCACGCAGCCCATCGAACATCATCGCGTCGACCCCGGCCGCGGCCACGTGGACCCATTTCAGTTCCTCCGCCTGCGGCCACGCATCGCGCAGGGCCGAGGAGAAGAAGTCCCACAGGAACAGCACGTCCGCACCCTTGATCGCGCGCGGCAGGTCCGCGGCGGGGGCAATAACGACGTCGGTGCGCGCCTTGAGCGCGTCCAGATTGTAGGGGCGGGGCTGGCCGTCTTCCGCGAGGATGACCAGCTTGGGACGGGAGCCAGTCGCTTGTTTCATCACGCTTCCACGCTACGTGATCGACGGATTGTTGACAATAAACAGATGTGACCTACACCATGGTGGCATGACTTCACTCAGCCCCGCGCTCAAGCAAGCAACTCCCGTCGTCGTCGACCATGCCCTCGGCAGCTGGATCCATGGCACGGACGGCAAGGACTACCTGGATTTCACCACCGGGATCGGCGTGACCAGCACCGGCCACTGCCACCCCAAGGTCGTGGCCGCGGCGCGCGAGCAGGTCGGCAAGATCATCCACGCCCAGTACACCACCGTGATGCACCAGCCGCTGCTGCAGCTGACCGAGAAGCTGGGCGAGGTGCTGCCGGCCGGGCTGGACTCCGTCTTCTACGCCAACTCCGGCTCCGAGGCCGTCGAGGCCGCGATCCGACTGGCCCGCATGGCCACGGGACGCCCGAACATCGTGGTCTTCCAGGGCGGCTTCCACGGCCGCACCGTCGCGGCGGCGTCGCTGACCACCGCGGGTACGAAGTTCTCGGCGGGCTTCGCGCCGCTGATGGCCGGCGTCCACATGTCCGCCTTCCCCTATGCCTACCGCTATGGCTGGGACGAGGCCACCGCCGTCGAATTCGCCCTGAAGGAACTGGACTACCTGCTGCAGACGCGCACCGCGCCGAATGACACCGCGGCGTTCCTGATCGAGCCGGCGCTGGGCGACGGCGGCTACCTACCCACGCCGCCGGCCTTCATGGAGGGGCTGCGCGAGCGCGCGGACCGGCACGGCATCCAGCTCATTTTCGATGAGGTGCAGGCCGGGGTCGGCCGGACCGGCAAGTTCTGGGGCCACCAGCACTCCACCGCCACTCCGGACATCCTCATCACCGCCAAGGGCATCGCGTCCGGCTTCCCGATCTCCGCCATCGCCGCGTCCACCGCGACCATGTCGAAGGCCTGGCCGGGCTCGCAGGGCGGCACCTACGGCGGCAACGCCGTCTCCGCGGCCGCCGGCGTCGCCACCCTGGAAGTCGTGGAGGAGGAGGGCCTCGTGGAGAACTCGCGGATCCGGGGCGAGCAGCTGCAGGCCGGCTTGCTGGAGATCCAGGCCCGCTTCCCGCAGATCGGCAATGTCCGCGGCCTGGGCCTGATGCAGGGCATCGAGTTCACGGGCCAGGATGGCAACCCGGATGCCGCCACCGCCGCCGCCGTCCAGCAGGCCACCACCGGACAGGGGCTGCTCACGCTCACCTGCGGCCCAGCCGGCAACGTGGTCCGGCTGATTCCGGCCCTGGTGGTCACCGAAGACGAGATCGCCACCGGCCTGCAGCGATTCGAAGCAGCCGTCGCCGCCGTGACCGGAGCCGTGACCGCGGCAGCAGGGGCCTGAGCGCAGACGATGAGCGAAGCCGTGCTCCCCGACACCGACCGCACGCCGGCCCCTCCGGCAGCACCCGGCGGCAATGCGGTGCTCTCCCGCCTGGCTGCCGCCGGTATCCCGGCCGACGCCTCGCCGCGCCGGCTGGCCGAGTACTCCTACGATGCGTCCAACTACCGCGTCCCACCGCTGGCCGTGGTGTTCCCGCGCAGCGTTGGTGACGTCGTCGCCGTCGTGCATGCCTGCCGCGAAACCGGCACCCCGCTGGTGAGCCGCGGCGGCGGGACCTCGATGGCGGGCAACGCGATCGGCCCCGGAGTCGTGCTCGATTTCTCCCGCCACATGAACCGGATCCACGGTATTGACGAGGCTGCCGGGACGGTATCGGTGGAGCCGGGCATGGTGCTCGCGGTCCTCTCCGCCGAGGTGGAACGCGCCACGGGCGGGCGGCTCACCTTTGCGCCGGACCCGTCGTCGAAGACGCGCGCGGCCGTCGGCGGAGCGCTGGGCAACGATGCCTGCGGCAACCATTCGGTGCGCTACGGCCGCACGTCGGACCACGTGGTGGAGCTCGACGTCGTGACTTCCGACGGCGCGCGGCTCACCGCGAGCGCGGAGGGGCTGCGGGCCACGGACCCGGCTGACCGCGCCGCCGAACAGCGGGCGGCGCAGCTGACCGGGGAACTGAAGGAGCTGGCACACGCCAACCTGGCCGGATTCCGCACCGAGCTGGGCCGGATCCAGCGGCAGGTTTCCGGCTACCACCTGGCCAACCTGCTGCCGGAGAAGGGCTTCAACATCGCCCGCGCGCTGGTGGGGTCGGAGGGCACCTGCGCGGTGATCGTCGGGGCGCGGATGAAGCTGGTGCCCAAGCCGGCGAGCGCACTGCTGGTCTCCCTCGGTTATGCGGACGTGGTGGAAGCCGCCCGCGACATCCAAACCATCCTCGAGTTCTCCCCCGCCGCCGTCGAGGGCATCGACGAGCAGATCGTGGACACCATGCGGTTCCGCCGCGGCCAGGACTCGGTCCTCGGGCTGCCCGCGGGCAAGGCGTGGCTCTACGTCGACCTGGACGGGGAGGACCCGCACGAAGTGCGTTCCCAGGCGGAGCGTCTGCTGGCCCGGCTGAAGGAGAACGGGCGGCTCATCGACGGCCGCCCGGTGCCCGATGCCGTGGAGCGCGCCTCGCTTTGGCGGGTCCGCGAGGACGGCGCCGGCCTCTCCTCGCGGCTGTCCACGGGCGGCGAATCCTGGCCCGGCTGGGAGGACTCCGCCGTTGCCCCGGACAAGCTCGCCGGCTACCTGGCGGACTTCCGCGACCTGCTGGCCAAGCACGGCCTGACCGGCGTGATGTACGGGCACTTCGGCGCCGGCTGCATGCACATCCGCATCACCTACGACCTGCGCAGCGCAGCCGGCCGCGCCGTCTTCCGGCAGTTCTCGCAGGAAGCGGCGGAGCTGGTGGTCCGGCACGGCGGATCCCTCTCCGGCGAGCACGGGGACGGCCGCGCCCGCTCCGAGCTGCTGCCCCTGATGTACTCCCCGGCCATGCTGGCGGCGTTCGCGGAGTTCCGCCGGATCTGGGACCCGGCCGGGATCCTCAACCCCGGATCGCTGACCGACCCCGACCCCATGGACGCCCACCTGTCGCTCGAGGGCGTGCCGGAGCGGCAATGGCGGACCAGTTTCGACCTCCGCCCGGTCGGCTCCGGCGGCAGCGCCAGGGCCGAAACCGACGACCCGTCGGATGAGTCCGGCGCCGGGACGGACCCGTGGGTGCACGCCGTCCAAGGCTGCATCGGCGTGGGCAAATGCCGCACCGTGTCCGGCGGCGTGATGTGCCCCAGCTACCGGGCCACCCGGGACGAGAAGGATTCCACGCGCGGCCGCGCCCGCGTGCTGCAGGAGATGGTCCGCGGCGCCCGGACCGTCGATGAGGGCTGGCGCTCCGAGGAGGTCCGCGAGGTGCTGGACCTGTGCCTGTCCTGCAAGGCCTGCGCGAGCGACTGCCCCACCGGCATCGACATGGCGACCTACAAATCCGAGTTCTTCGACCACTATTACCAGGGCCGGCGGCGCCCGCTTTCGCACTACTCCCTCGGCTGGCTGCCGCGCTGGCTGAAGCTCACCGGCCGGATCGCGCCGCTGGTCAACGCCGTGCTGGGCACGCCCCTGGGCAAGGCGGCCGCCGCCCTCGGCGGGTTGACCACGCGCCGGGCGCTGCCGAAGTTCGCCGGCACTGCGGAGTGGCAGCGGGCGGTTGCGGCCGCCGGGGTCCGTGCGCCCCAAAAGTACGACGGCGTCCGCAGCCCGGGCGCTTCGGGCACCTCCCACGGTGAGTACGACGGCGGGGCACGCCACCGCGCGGACCGCACCTCCGGCGTCGTTCTTTTCGTGGACACGTTCACGCGGGGCTTCCGCCCGGAGGTCGCGGGCGCCGCGGCGCGTGTGCTCGCGGGTGCCGGCGAACCGGCGGAATGCTCGGCGGATGCGTGCTGCGGGCTGACCTGGATCTCCACCGGACAGCTCGGCACTGCCCGGAAGCTGCTCCGCGGCGCTGCCGAGGCACTCGATGACGGCACGGACCGGCCGATCGTGGTCGTCGAGCCCAGCTGCGCCGCCGCGCTCCGCAAGGACCTGCCCGAACTCGTGCACACCGAGCAGGCGCGGCGCGTTGCCGCCCGCGTGCGCAGCTTCGCCGCTCACGTCGGCGAACTGGCCGCAAGCGGCTGGACGCCGGCGCCCGCCGAGCCGCTGCCGGAGCAGGTGGTGCTGCAAACGCACTGCCATGAATACTCCGTCTTCGGTGCCGGCACCCAGCGCCGGGCGTTGGCCGCGATCGGCGTCGAAGGCATCACCGATGCCACCGGCTGCTGCGGCGTGGCCGGCAACTTCGGCTTCGAGAAGCAGCACTACGACGTCAGCATGCAGGTGGCCGAACATGCGCTGGCGCCGGCCCTGCGCAGCAGCATGGCGGACGTCCCGGTGCTCACGGATGGCTTCTCCTGCGCCATGCAGGTCAAGCAGCTGGATCCGGCCCGGCCCGGCCTGCACCTCGCCCAACTCCTCGACCCTCGACCTGACCAGAACCTCAACCAGAAAGACTCTGCCGAATGACTACTGAAACCACCTTCCGCAAGGGCGCTCCGGCCACCTCCCAGCGCGCACTGGACGCCGTCGCCAAGGTCAGCACCGGTGTCTTCATCGATGGCGAATGGAGCGACTCTGCCTCCGGCGCGCGCTTCAATGTGGTCAATCCCGCCACCGAAGAGGTCATCGCCACCGTGGCCGACGGCGGCCCGGAGGACGCGCGGCGGGCCATCGAAGCCGCCGGCCGGGTCCAGAAGGAATGGGCGAAGACCGCCCCGCGCGAGCGCAGTGAGATCCTGCGCCGCGCCTACGACCTGATCATGGCGCGGCAGGACGAGCTGGCCCTGGTTATGACCACGGAGATGGGCAAGCCGTTTGCCGAGGCCAAGGGCGAGGTGGCCTACGCCGCCGAGTTCTTCCGGTGGTTCTCCGAGGAGGCCGTGCGGATCGGCGGCGACCAGACGACCACGGGCGACGGGAAGAACCGCATCCTGGTGACCAAGGAGCCGGTCGGCCCGTGCGTGCTGGTCACGCCGTGGAACTTCCCGCTGGCCATGGGCACCCGGAAGATCGGTCCGGCCATCGCCGCCGGCTGCACCATCGTGTTCAAGCCGGCCAACCTGACCCCGCTGTCCTCGCTCGCACTGGCGGACATCCTCATCGAGGCGGGTCTGCCCAAGGGCGTGCTCAACGTGGTCTGCACCTCCAAGGCGTCCTCCGTGGTGACGCCGTGGATGGAGAGCGGCATTGCCCGGAAGGTCAGCTTTACCGGCTCCACCGAGGTCGGCGTGAAGCTGCTCGAGCAGGCGGCGCAGCACGTGATGCGCTCCTCTATGGAGCTTGGCGGCAACGCGCCGTTCATCGTGTTCGAGGACGCCGACCTGGACCGTGCGGTCGAGGGCGCCGTCGCCGCCAAGATGCGCAACATGGGCGAAGCCTGCACCGCCGCCAACCGGCTGTTCGTGCAGCGGCCGGTCGCGGAAGAGTTCGCCCGCAAACTCGCCGAACGCCTCGCCGCGCTCACGGTGGGCGATGGCGCGAAGGATGGCACCGACGTCGGACCTTTGGTGGAGGAGAAGGCGCTGGTGAAGGTGCAGGAGCTGGTGGACGACGCCGTCGCCAAGGGCGCCACCGTGGTCTGCGGGGGCTCCCGCCCGGAACGCCCGGGCTACTTCTACTCCCCCACGGTGCTCGCCGACGTCGACCCCGGCGCGGACCTGATGAGCCAGGAGATTTTCGGCCCGGTTGCCCCCGTGATCCCCTTCGATACGGAGGAGGAAGTCACGCGGCTGGCCAACGACACCCCGTGGGGCCTGGTCGGCTACCTGTTCACCCAGGACGTGGACCGCGGCTTCCGGATGGGCGAGGCGCTGGAGGTCGGCATGGTCGGCCTGAACACCGGCATCGTCTCCAATCCGGCCGCGCCCTTCGGCGGCATCAAGGCCTCCGGGCTGGGCCGCGAAGGCGGACGCGTGGGGATCGAAGAGTTCCTCGAGTACAAGTACATGGCGGTCCCGCGCTGACCTGCGCGGCCGAGAGTCCAGGAGGCCCAGTGAACCACAACGGCATCGCCCCCATGCTCTTCCCGATCGAGGAGTACGAGGCGCGCCTCGCCGCAGTCCGGCTGCGGATGGCGGAGCAGGGCCTGAGTGCCCTGGTCGTCACCGATCCGGCCAACATTTACTACCTGACCGGCTACAACGCATGGTCCTTCTACACCCCGCAGATGGTGTTCGTGCCGGCCGAGGGCGACCTGATCCTCTTCACCCGGCAGATGGATGCCAACGGCGCTTTCCGCACGGCTTGGCTGCCGGAGGAATGCATCGTCGGCTACCCGGAGAGCTACATCCACCGGCCGCACATCCATCCCTTCGACTGGGTGGCTTTCGCACTGCGCGAGCGCCACCTGATCGCGCCGGCGGCCAAGGGCTGCGTGGGGCTGGAAATGGACTCGCACTTCTTCGCGCCCAAGGCCTACCGCGCGCTGGTCAACGCCATCCCGGAATGGACGCTCGTGGACTGCTTCGAGCTGGTCAACTGGGTGCGGGTCATCAAGTCCCCCGCGGAGATCCAGCTGATGCACAAGGCCGCGGTGATCACCAACAACGCGATGGCGGCGGCCGAAGAGGCCATCCGCCCCGGCGCCAGGCAGTGCGACATCGCCGCCGCGATCACCGCGGCCCAGATCACCGGGACCGAGGAATTCGGCGGCGACTACACCGCCATCGTGCCGCTGCTGCCGACCGCGGAATCCGCCGACACCCCGCATCTGACCTGGAGCGAACGGCGGCTGCGCGGCGACGAGGCGGTCGTCGTCGAACTGGCCGGCGCCTACAAGCGCTACCACGTCCCGCTGAACCGGACCTTCGTGCTCGGCCAGCCGTCGGCGGAACTGAGCCGCGTGGCCGAAGCGACCGATGCCGGCCTCGGCGCCATGCTGGACGTGATCGGCGACGGCGTGCCCGTGCGCGAGGTCGCTGCCGTATGGAACCGCACTATCTTCGAGTACGGGTTCGAGAAGGAGTCCCGGCTGGGCTACTCGATCGGGGTCGGCTACCCGCCGGACTGGGGCGAGCGCACCATCAGCATCCGCAGCGAGGATGAACGGATCCTGGCCGAGAACATGACCTTCCACCTGATCTGCGGCATGTGGATGGACAACTACGGCTACGGCCTCTCCGAATCCATCCGCGTCACGGCCACCGGCGTCGAAACCTTCACCACCTACAAGCGGGGCCTGCTCCCCATCAACAGCTAGGAGTTCCCCATGACCTCGCACAACCTCCCGCTCTCCGCCCGCGCCGGCAAGCTGGTCGGCTCCGTCATCGACTCGAGCACCTCGCTGCTGGCCAAGCAGACGCACGACATCGTGCGCTTCGCCATGGGCGCGCCGGCCAGCGAGGCCGTGCCCGTCGAGCTGTTCAACAGTGTGCCGGCCGCCGTCTACGACGCCTCCTCCTACACCTACGGGGCCACCGAGGGCGAACCGCACCTGATCGACGCGCTCACCAACTATTTATCGACGACGGCGGATCCCACCGGGCGCGAACGCATCACCATTACATCGGGCGGCATGCAGGGGCTGGACCTGGCCTTCAAGATCTTCGTCGACCCGGGCGACCTCGTGGTGGTCGAGAGCCCCACCTACACCAACGGCTCGGCCACCGCGCTCAGCTACGGCGCCGAGCTGCTGGAAGTGCCCGTGGATGAGGACGGCATGGACGTGGACCAGCTGGAAGAGCTGGTGGCTGCGTACGGCAAGACGCCCAAGGCCATTTACACCATCCCGAACTTCCAGAATCCGTCCGGCACCACGCTCTCGCTGCCGCGCCGCAAGCGGCTGCTGGAGCTCGCGCACCAGTGGAACGCTGTCATTGTCGACGACGATCCCTACGGCCTGCTGCGCTTCGAAGGTGAGGAGCTGCCCACCTTCAACCAGCTCAGCCCGGACGACCCGCTGATCTTCTCGGTGCGCACCTTCTCCAAGATCCTCGCCCCCGGCCTGCGCGTGGGCTGGGTGGAGACGGACCCGGAGCTGCAGCAGCTGGTGATCAACGCCAAGCAGGCCATGGACACCTGCACCAACGTGCCGGCCCAGCACCTGGTCGCGGAGTTCATCCTGCGCGGCGGCCTGGACGACCACCTGGTGTGGCTGCGCCGCGAGTACCACAGCCGCAAGACCGCCATGCTGGCCAGCATCGAACGGCACCTGGGCGGCCGGGTGCGCACCACCAACCCCGACGGCGGCTTCTTCCTCTGGGTGACGCTGCAGGGCGAGGACGCGAAGATCAACACGCAGCGGCTGTTCGACATCGCCCTGGCCGAAGGCGTCGCCTTCATCCCCGGCCCCGCGCTCTCCCCCGGCGGCCGCTTCACCGACGCCTTCCGGCTCTGCTTCGCGTCCTGCACCCCGGAGCGCATCGAGGCCGGCATCGTGCGCCTGACCGCCGCGCTGGACAAGGCCCGCGCCGAGCTGCCCTTCGGTACCGCCGCGTCCACCGGAGCCCGGTAGATGGCGCCGGCACCCGGCGAGGCTGCCCAGCACGCGCTGACCGCCACCGAGCAGGCCGTCCTCGACGCGATTGACCTGGACCGCATAATCGACCTCGCCGCACGGCTGATCAATGCCGGCGGCGAGAACCCGGGCGGCACCGAGGCGGCCTCCGTGGCCGTGCTGGAGGCAGCGGCCGGCGAGCTGGGGCTGGAAACCAGCATCCAGCCTGCCGCGCCGGACCGGCCGAACATCCTCATCACCCTGCCCCCGCATCCCGCCGGGACGGCCGCGAAGAGCAGCGCCGGGTCAGCTTCGGCTCCCGCTGGGGCAGGCACGCCCAGTCCGGCCTCCCCCGTGCCCGCGGCTCCGGGCCTGATGTTCCTGGGCCACTCCGACGTGGTTCCCGCCGGGCCCGGCTGGACCCGGCAGCCCTTCCATGCAGCCGTTGATGGCGGACGGCTCTACGGCCGCGGCGCTACGGATATGAAGGGCGGGCTCGCGGCAGTGCTCGGCGCCATGGCCGCGCTCAAGCATTCCGGTGCCGCCCTGACCGGTCCGGTCACGCTGGTCTGCACGGTGGACGAGGAGGACCTGGGCCTGGGCATCCGGGCCCTGGCCGCCTCGGCCCTCCCTCACGATTACCTTGGCTGCATTGTGGCCGAGCCCACGGACCTGGAAACCGTCGTCGGGTGCCGCGGCGACAGCTACCTGGAGCTCGAGGTGACCGGCCGGCCCGCGCACTCCGGACGTCCGGCGGACGGCCGCAATGCCATCAGCGCCGCGGCCCGGATCTGCGAGCTCGTCCGTGCGGACCACGAGCGGCTGCAGCAGGACCAGGACGAGCTCCTCGGAGCCGGCAGCTGGAACGTTGGACTGATTGAAGGAGGACAAGGCACCTCGGTCGTGGCGCCGTCGTGCTCCCTCTCGCTGGACCGCAGGCTGATGCCGGACGATGACCCGGAGCGCATCCTCGCGGACCTGCTCGCCGGGGTCAGCGCCGCCGGCATCGACACGGACGGCATCAGCGTCTCCGGCCGCGTCAGCATGCAGATGCCCGGTTTCCGCACACCGGCCGACCATCCGCTGGTCGCCGCGGCAGTGGCCAGTGTGGAATCCGCCGGCGGGAGGACCCGGATCGGCGGGTGGACCGCAGCCTGCGACGGCGGCTTCGTCGTCCGGGATTTCGGCATCCCCGCCATTGTGCTGGGGCCGGGCGGACTCAACGACCAAGCCCACCAGGCGGACGAATCCGTCAGCCTGGACGAACTCTCCATCGCGGCGCGCACCTACGCGCTGCTCTGCCTGCGCACCCTTTCCCCCAACACCATCGGTTGAATCCACCCACTGGACAATGCCGTCCAGTCATTTCAGTCCGGCGTACCAGCCGGCAATCCTCCGCGAAGGAGAACCACGTGAGCACTTCTGAATCCTTGCGCAACAACCAGCCCGAGCCGCGGACCGCTCCAGGTGCAGAACCGGGTACGCCCGAAGGCAAGCGCACCCTCAACCGCGCCATCCTCGGTTCCGCCCTGGGCAACGCCGTCGAATGGTTCGACTACGGCGTCTACGGGTACCTGACCGTCTTCATGGCCGTGAACTTCTTCGGCTCCGAAGAGGGCGACGGCGGACTCGGCGTCACGCTGACCCTGGCCACCCTTGCGCTCTCGTTCCTGGTCCGCCCGCTCGGCGGCATCATCCTTGGGCCGCTGGGCGACAAGGTGGGCCGCCAAAAGGTCATGGTGCTGACCGTCCTGATGATGACCGTGGCGACCGGCTGCATCGGCCTGCTGCCGACGCTGCAGACCGCCGGAGTCCTGGCTCCGGTCCTGCTGCTGCTCTGCCGCCTGGTGCAGGGCTTCTCCGCCGGAGGCGAGTACGGCGGCGCCGCCGTCTACATGGCCGAGTCCTCACCGGACCGCCGCCGCGGCTTCCTCGGCTCCTTCCTGGAATTCGGCACGACCGTCGGATTCATGCTGGCCGCCGTCGTCTGCACCACGCTGATCACCGTCGCCGGCGAACAGGCTGTGCAGGACGGTCTGTGGCGCATCCCCTTCCTGCTGACCATCCCGCTCGGGCTGACCGCGCTGTGGATCCGCACCCGGCTGGGCGAAGCGCCGGTCTTCTCCGAAGCCTCTGCCCACCGCGAGACCACGCGCTCCCCGCTGCGCCACGTCGTCGTCAACAACTGGCGGCAGATCCTCATCCTCGCCGGCTTCGTCGTCCTGCTCAACGTCGCCTTCTACCTGATCCTCGGCTACATGCCGACCTACCTCAGCGGCCAGCTCGGCCACAGCACTGCCCAGGGCAACTGGATGCTGGTCGGCATCATGGCGCTGATGCTGGTTGCCATCCCGCCGATGGGCTCGCTGTCCGACCGTGTTGGCCGCAAACCGCTGCTGCTGGCCGCCGCCGGAGGCTACGCCCTGCTCTCCGTACCTGCGATCATGCTGCTCGGGGTACCCAATCTGCTGCTGCAGTTCCTCGGCCTGGCGGTGCTCGGCCTGCTGCTGGTGGTTTTGGTCTCCTCGGTGTCCTCCACCTTGCCGGCGCTCTTCCCCACGGCCGTGCGCTACAGCGGCTTCGCCATCGGCTACAATTTCTCGACCGCGTTCTTCGCCGGCCCATCGCAGACTGTGGCCAACCAGCTCATCGAATCCACGGGCAACCAGCTGGTGCCGGGCTGGTACATGGCGATCGCCGGCATCATCGGGTTCGCGAGCATCCTGTGCATGCGGGAGACGTCGCAGGCGACCCTGCGCGGCGAGGAACTCCCCGGAGTTCCGGAGTCCACCGGCCTGCCCAGCCTGCGGCACGTCGAGCTCAACCGCCAGGATGCGCAGGCTCGCCGGGAGGCGTTCCGCGGAGCATAGTTGAATCGTCCGCCGCTGGACCGCAGGCTGCCCGCGGCGGACCGTTCGACGGTAGACACCTGTTGGCACGACGGGCAGACTGAAAGGCAGGTACCCGCAGGAAGTCACCGGGAGAGGCACCCGATGGAGCACCTCAGGCGGTTCGCGCTCGAGTTTGTTCAGGCGCTCAAGAACCTCCTGCCTATCATCGCCGTCGTCCTGGTGTTCCAAGTGCTGGTGTTCCGCTCCATGCCGGCCGACCCGCTGGAAGTGGTGGGTGGCTTGCTCATTGTGGCCGTCGGGATCGCCCTGTTCCTCCACGGGCTGGACCTGAGCGTCTTCCCGGTCGGAAAGAACCTGGCCAACCAGTTCGTCCGCCGCGGGGCGCTGGGCCTGCTGCTTCCGTTCGGATTCGCCATCGGTTTCGCGGCCTCTGTCGCCGAGCCGGCCGTGATCGCCGTCGCGGAGCAGGCGCAACTGGTCAGCGACGGCCGGATCAACGGGCTGGTCCTGCGCTTCGTCATCGCCGTGTCCGTCGGCCTCGTCCTGATTGTCGGTGTACTGCGCGTACTGCGCGGCTGGGCCGTCTACAAACTGCTGATCGCCGGCTACGCCACGGTCCTGGCCCTCAGCTACGTCGCCCCGCCGGAGATTATCGGCCTTGCATACGATTCCGGCGGGGTCACCACCAACATCGTGAGCGTTCCCCTCATAGCCGCAATCGGCCTTGGCCTGGCAAACTCCATCCGCGGGCGCAGCCTGCTGGCGGATGGCTTCGGCCTGGTGGCGCTGTGCGTGATGGTCCCCATGATCGGCGTCCAACTGTACGGCGTCTGGGTCTACACCTTCGGCGCCACGGGAGCGCTGGCTCCCGCTGAGCCACCGCAGGACCCAGGGCTCTGGGTCGTGGACATGATCCTCGGGCTGGCCTCAATAGCCCGTGAGGTCCTGCCCATCGTCGCCGTCGTCCTGTTCTTCCAGTTCGTCGCCCTGCGGCGGGGCCTCTCCCACCCAGTACGCGTCGTCGTCGGCTTCGCCATGGTCCTGGTCGGCCTGTACGCCTTCGTCGTGGGGCTGAAACTGGGACTCTTCCCGCTGGGGACCCTGATGGCCAAACAGCTGATCGAGCAGGGGGCGCCGGCCATGATCCTGCTGTTTGCCCTCCTCATTGGCTTTGCGACGACGATGGCCGAACCGGCCCTGGTGGCGATTGGCGAGCAGGCCCACGATGCGTCCCCGGGGCGTATCAGCGCCTTCGCGATCCGGATCATCGTCGCCCTCGGCGTCGCGTGCGGGATCGGGTTCGGCGTCTACCGCATCCTCATCGGAGGCCCGTTCCACTACTTCATAATGGCCGCCTACGCGGTAGCGATGGTGCTGGTCTTTTTCGCGCCCAAGTACATCATTGCCCTGGCCTTCGACCTCGGCGGCGTTACGACGTCGGAAGTCACCGTGCCGCTGGTCACCGCCCTCGGCATCGGCCTCGCGGCTGCTGTCGAGGGCCGCGACGTGCTGATCGACGGGTTCGGGCTCATCGCCTACGCCTCGATCTTCCCCGTCATCTCCGTCATGGTGTATGCCATGGTGATGGAAAGATTTCCCCGGCTGCGGAAGGAAACGCCATGAAATTCACCGCCGTGGTGGTCATCGCTCCGGACGACTTCGAAGACCGGGTCATCGAGCACGCCCAGCAGGCAGGTGCCACGGGAGTGACCATCCTGTCCGGCAAAGGCATCGGGGGAGAATCCAAGAAGACCTTCTTCGGGCTGACTTTCGAAGGAACCCAGTCCGTGCTGCTGATGGTGGTAGGTTCCCACCTGACCGCCCCGATCCTGAAGGCGCTTCACCGGCTCCTGGTCAACGGAAGCGAATCCCGCGGCCTGGCCTTCGCGGTCCCGATCGAGCACCTGACCGGCATCGACATGCGCCAGGTCGGCAAGTTCGAGGAGGCCTTGCGCCGTGAAGACGGCTGACCGCACTCCAACGAGGAGGAAATGATGCTCACCGTTAAAGACGTC
>NZ_ANPE02000087.1 GCF_000328305.2 Arthrobacter crystallopoietes BAB-32
GGCTCCGAGCTGCGCCCGTCGGGTAGAACGCGGCTGCCGGCATCCTCGCTTAACCGCCCGACAGGACCACGCCGCGACGTGGCGGTGGCGCAGGCCGGTCTGCATGACCTCAAGGCCGCAGCGCGGGCACACGGAGCGACGGTCAATGATGTAATCCTGACCGCGGTTGCAGCATCCCTTTACCGGTTGCTGCAGGCACGTGGCGAAACCCATGAACGGTTCGTGATCTCCGTGCCCTTTTCAGCCCGGCGGCATGCTGACGCCGGCGAGCTGGGAAACCGGAGCGGAGTAATTCCGGTCGCCGTTGCGGCCGTCGGTGACGACGCCGCCCGCCTCAGGTCGCTGGCCGCAGCAACCGCGGCAGCCAAGCAAAAACCCCCGGGCGCGTCAACGGCACTGCTCGGCCCCTTGTTCCGCTTGCTCGTGCGCGTAAGGGTGTACCGGAGGTTCATCGACCACCAACGCTTGGTACACACCTTCGTCACCAACGTCCGCGGTCCGGAACGTCCCCTGGCGCTTTTCGGCTGGCCGGTCACCGGAATGATTCCCTTGGGCGCCATCACCGGAAATGTCACGGTTGCCTTCGCCGTCCTTTCCTATGCGGGCACCTTGGTGGTTTCACTCATCGCCGATCCGGAAACCTGTCCCGACCTGCGGGAGCTGCGGGACGTGCTGGAGGACGAGCTGGAAACGATGACGAGGCAGTTGGCGACGCCAGAAGGGCCGGCCCCGGCAGGCTAATGGAGCGCGGGTCTTGGACGCAGTATGAATCCCTGTGATGCGTAATCGAGACAATCTCAATGAGGTGTTCAGACTCGCGCAGCAGATGTTGTGAAAGTTTCGCACCGTCCCCAGCTACCGGGATCGTCGAACACGTACACAGTTCTGCTCAGCACTGGTCCAGGCCTCGGCTGCGGCCTGGCCAGAGACCTTAGCTACCGGACCTCGATGACCGCCATCATCCCGCTGTCCTCGTGGTCGAGGATGTGGCAGTGGAAGACGGACCTCCCCACAAAGTCATCGAAGGCAACCCTGACTCTCACCCGCTCGTTTGCCGGTACGTTCACCACGTCGCGCCAATCAGGGTCATCCAGCACCTGCCTTGGGCTGTCCACCACCTGCATCGGCCAGACGTGGAGGTGGATAGGATGGTCCATCGGGCTTGAGTTCACCAGCGTCCATTCCTCGACCGTGCCCGCCTCTGCCCTGACATCCGTTCGGTCCGGGTTGAATTCGCTGCCGTTGATGGCGAAGCCGGTGCCGCCGGGCCCCCTGCCCATCATTCCGCCGAAGCCCGCCGAGAAGACCAGCTCGCGGTGGACCGCAGGGGTCGCCGAGCGGAGATCGCGTTGTGCCTGCCGGGCAGGCACCGGAGCAGGCGAAGGCGCCCCCGCTCCCGCCGCCTCCACTGTGGCCAGGGTATGCCCGCCGCCGTCGGACCCTCCCATCATGCCGCCCATATTCCCCGGGCCGCCTGCGCCCATCCGGTCGTAGGGCAATGCGCGCAGGCGGGACGTGCCCGCCGTAGTTACCACGAGCAGGTCCGCTCGGCCGCCCGGTGGCAGCAGCACTTCTTCGACGCTCGCAGGAACCGGCCGCCGTCCCGAATCCACGCCAAGCAGCTGCAGCCGTTGCCCGTCGAGCCTCAGGCGCAGGAACCGCGACACGCATGTGTTGACCACCCGCCACCGTTCGCGCTCCCCCGTGCGGATCTCCAGCCGCGGCCGCACCTGCCCGTTGAGCAGCACGACCTCGCCCATGCGCCCCATCATCCGTTCCATAGCGGTGGGGCGCCGGAGGCTTCCAGCGGAATCCAGCGAGACGTCGGAGACCACCAGCACGCGCTCCCGGCTGGCGGCAATCGGTTCCGGGTCTTCCACGATGATGGCACCGTAAAGACCGCCGGATACTTGGTCTGCCACGGTGCCGTGCAGGTGCGGGTGGTACCAGTACACTCCCGGCGGATGGCTGGCCGGCAGCTCGTACCCGTAGTCGAAGGAGCTGCCGGGCGTTATCCGGACAAAGGGATTGTCTCCCCGGCCCTCCGGCGAGACATGCAGCCCGTGTACGTGCAGGTTGGTAGCCTCGTCCAGGTCATTGCGTAGGGACAGGTTCAACCTGTCGCCTGCCCTCAGCCGCAGGGTCGGTCCCGGCAGCATCCCGTTGTAGCAGAGCATCGAAGCGTACCGGCCGTTGATGCGAACGCGTCCCCGTGCAGCCGTCAACTCCACGTCCAGGCTCCCCGCACTGCTCTTCAGCTCGCGCGGAGGAGCCAAAGCCTCACCTGCAGCACCTTCAAAGAAAGCCGTCCCACGCAGCAGCCCGGCTGTCCCGAGGGCCGTGGCCGCAAGTCCACCGGCTCCCCATAGGAGAATCCGGCGCCGGCTAACCGGTTCCACCGGGTTCGCCCCGCAAGACCTTCAGCAGCTCACGGTATTGCTCAGCCGTCAGATCCCCGCGGGCCAGCCGCTCTGCAAGAATCTGCTCCGCACTGCTCCCGGCCATCGGCGGCGGCCCCTGCAGTCTGCCGCCCGAAGCGATGCCTCCGCTCAAGATGCGCACCAGCAGGACTATCAGGATGACCACACCTGCCAGGGTCAGCAGGCCGCTGATCCACATCCAAGCCGCCATTCCCCAGCCACCATCCCACCACATCATGGTGGACGTTTCCCTTCTCTAAACTCATTCCAGTCCCGCCCGCGTGGCCTCATCCAGGGAGATCCACCAAGCTTTGGGGTGCTCCACTGCGAAGCGGCGGCCTGTGATCGTCGTCGGCACGATCCGCACAAAGTGGTCCTTGCGGCCGGGCTGCCAAGGAAAGAGGACCCTGGCCACGGAGTCCAGGAACTCCCCGGTAGGTTCGACTTCCGCCGCCTGTCCTTTCAACACCACGCTCCACGCGATGCCGCTGGCCGCATTCACCCCATCGGCTTCCAGGGCCAGCGGAGTATCTCCTGCAACTGCTGCGAGCTTGGTCCCGGACCCGGTCCTGAAGACCAGTGTGTCCCGGTCCACTGTGTAGTTGACCGGGAAGATGTCGGGATGGTCCTCCACCCAGACCGCCAGCCGTCCCAGCGACACGCCGCGCAGCAGCCGCCAGCATTCAAGCTCGTCCAGGATTTCCGTTTGGGGCGTCGCTCCTTGGTTCGGCATGCGGCCAATCCTAGTTGCGGACCGGCCGGACAAACAGGGGACAACAGCCCGAATGCTAGTCCAGGCTGGCCCAGTCCGGTGCCGCCGACGCGAGTGCCGGATCCCAAATCTGCGCTGGCCATTGGCCGTCCCATTTTGTCAGTGGCAGGGCCTACGGTTGAGATATGGAGGACTTCAAGCAGGAAATCCCGACGGCGTGGCAGGACTTACCGTCCCAGCCCGCCGGCGCTTTCTCCTTGCTTGAATACCAAATCCACAAGGCTCTATTCGAGCACCGTCTCCGGCTGTTGTATCCGGAAACCAATGACCGCATCCCCCGGGGCCTCCCATCGTTCCACCCGGACCTGATCCTGTCCGGGCTATGGAACAAGCCAATCGCTGGTCCGGAGCAGGTGGCCGTAGCTCCTGCCAACCCCGTCGAGGACCCAAACGCCGGCAAGTCGGGCCCCGCTGGGACCAAAGAACTTGAACAACGGAATCTGCCCTCTTCAGCTGAGCCCAATGCCGATACGGAGGCAGTGGCATCCCCGTCCCGTGAGCTTGTCGTCATCCAGCCTCCCGCTGGTCAAACGCCTTCCCGTTCCGGCCAGCCCTCCTCCGCTGGTGGCATCGGAGAACCTCCCTCTACCAGGGGCACCCCCGGGACGTCGCCATCTTCTCAGGACGTTGCGGCCATCGAGGAGGACGCGGATCCTGCGGACTGGCGGGATGTATGGGAGGAAGTCCGGCCAGCGGCACTGGCAGCCCTTCTCTCCGCTGTCGATGTCTGTTCCCTATCGGACGCTGACACCTTGGACTATCTGGCCGCGGCAGGAAGGCTCACTGCCTGGGGCCAGTCGCTGAAAGTCAAAGGCCTGGCACGTTTCGCCCATCATCGTAAGGACGACGGAACCGGCCTCACCGGCCCAAACGGGTACTCCCGCTTCACCGCCGGCGAAATCGCCGCGCACATCCGTCAATCGAAGGGCAGTCTGGACAAGGAGCTGTCAGACGCCGTCCTGCTCTGGAACTGGCTGCCCAAGACCATGGCCGCGATGGAAGCGGGCATTATCGACCTGCCACGGGCCACGGCGATTGCGCAGGGCGCATATGGCCTGCCCGACGACGTCCTGGCCGCGTACGAAGAGAAGGTGCTCCCCGGCGCCGAGAACATCCTGAGGGAATCACTGCAGGCCAGGATCCGACGGGCCCGCGAAAAGCTGCATCCCGAAAGCATCACGGTCCGGCACGAGCGCCAGATGGAGGGACGGGGCGTCTCGTTCTTCCCGCAAGACGACGGCATGGCCGAACTCTACGTTCGCACCAGCGCCGACACCGCCCTGCTGATCTATAACGTGCTCCAGGCTCACGCGAAGAACCTGAAGACCGCCGACGAAACCCGCACCTTGGCCCAGCTTCGCGCCGACGTTCTCGCCGATCTGCTCCTCGACACCCCGGAACACGCCTACCAGTCAGGTCGCACCACCCTCGCTGACGGCACCGGCGGAGACGAGGTCTGCGGATCGTGCGGCCGTGGACCCGGCCCGATCACTGTCGGCGGCAACATCACCGCCTCCGTTGCCGTGACCATCCCCTTGGCTACCGCAGCCGGAATCAGCATCGAACCAGGGTATCTCGCCGGATACGGGCCGATCCCGCCGGAGACCGCCCGTAATCTCGCGGCCCTGGCAAAGTCCTGGCTACCGGTGCTCATCGATGAACGCGGTGAGGCTGTGGCCATCGCGAAAGAAATGCGGCATCCGCCCGAATGGCTCAAACGGATGATCCGGCTCCGCGATGAAACCTGCCGCGGGCCAGGCTGCATCATCAATTCCAGGCACTGCGAGATCGACCACACCGTCGCTTGGGCCGACGGCGGCAAAACCGAACTCATTAACCTTGCGCCGTACTGCAAACCGGACCACATTTCAAAACACGAGGGCGGCTGGCACACCACGCAGGAAGAAAACGGTGTCCTCCGCCATCAGGGCAAGAGCGGCCACACCTACACGAGCTACCCGGACGGCACGTGGATCCGCCACGGCGTCCAACCACCGCCAGAGCCGCCACCCGACCCATTCGCGGAGCCGACACCGCCGCCGTTCTGATCCCGCATTCCCCAGGTCTCAGGTCCCAGGTCCCAGGTCCCAGGTCCCAGGATACGGTCTGGCAGAGGCCAGTGCGCGTTGCGACAGCCCAGGGAATGGCAGCAGCTTGTCCGGAACGGCGATGCTCGGGGAACAGCAGGTACTAGTCCAGGCTGGCCCAATCCGGCGCGGCCGAGGCCGGACGGGCAGCTTCATACCAGGCGGTGGCGCGGAGGATGTGGTCGTCGGCGCCGACGCGGCCGGCGAGCTGCAGGCCGATGGGCCGCCCGTCAGCGGTGAAGCCGCAGTTCACGGTGGCTGCGGGCTGGCCGGACATGTTGTACGGGACGGTGAATGCGATGTGGGCCATGGTGCGGTCCGGGTCATCGACGGGCATTGGCTGCTCCGCGGGGAAGGCGGCCATTGGCGCCACAGGTGAGAGGACGACGTCGTAATTTGCCGTGGCCGCGATAGTCGCCTGCTGCATCCGATCAATGGAGTGGAAATTGCGGATGGTCTGGGCACCATCGAAGTCCGCGCCGCGGGAGCACCAGCGGGCGATGTAGGGCAGCACCTTCTCCTGCTCGGCCGGGGTCAGCGCCTGGTAGTCGGCCCAGGAGCGGGTGCGCCAGAAGTTGTCCAGCCCGTCCAGCATGTCCTGGTTGATCAAGGGGCCGATGCGTTCCACGGTGGCTCCGGCGTCGGCAAACACAGCGGCGGCGGCTTCCACGGCGGCAAGGACCTCGGGATCGGGATCGGCCCCGGCGCCGGCGTCGGTCTGCAGGGCGACCCTGAGCGAGGCGACATCGAGCCCGCGGCCGCCGTCGACGTTCCAGTCCATGGCGGGATATGGCCGGGCGGTGTAGTCGCGGATGTCGGGCTGGGCGAGGACGGTCATGAAGAGCGCGGCGTCGGCCACGGTCCGGCACATGGGACCGGCGGCGCGGCCGATGTACGGCACGTCCAGCGGAATCAGGCCGGCGCTGGGCTTGAGGGTGGCCAGGCCCTGCCACGTCCCGGGCAGCCGGATGGAACCGCCGATGTCGGTGCCGACGTGGAGCGGGCCGTAGCCGGCGGCAGCGGCCGAGCCCGCGCCGGAACTCGAGCCGCCGGTGGTCCAGGCGGGATTCCAGGCGCTGCGGGTGATGCCGTGCAGGCTGGAGACGCCGGAGGAGAGCATCCCCCAGTCGGGCATGACCGTGGAACCCACGATGACGCCGCCGGCCTCGAGGATCCGGTCCGTGGCAGGCGCGTTGACCTGCGGGATTTTCGGATGGGAGAGCGCGGTGCCGGACGGCATCGGCACCCCGGCCCGCGCGATGTTCTCCTTCACAGTCATTGGCACTCCGTCCAGCGGGCCGCGGGCGGTGCCGTCCATCCACCGCCGTTCGCTGGCCTTGGCGTCCTTCCGCACGGCCTCCGGCTCGAACTGGTACAGCGCGTTCAGCACCGGCTCGCGCGCCTCGATCCGTTCGATCACGGCGTCGGCCACATCCACGGGCGAGAGTTCCTTGGCGGCATAGGCCTCGCCGAGTTCCCGGGCGCTGAGGTTGTGCAGTGCGGTGGACTGAAGGGACATGGTGCAGGCCTTCCGGTGGAGCTGGAGCGGTGGAACAAGGGTGCAGTACCCCGACGCGGGGATCAAGGGCGGGCCGGCCGGCCTCGTTGCCGGGGCTGGTCGGGCAAGGCAGCCAGCCCGGGCGGGCCGTGCCCTCCTGGCCGTTAGCCGGACAAGGCGGCCTCCCGGGCGGCGAGTTCGGCGCGCAGCGACATGGACGAGTTGACCAGCGTGCGCGTGTAGTCGTGCCGCGGCGCCTCGTAGATCTGCTCGGTGCTGCCGCTTTCCACGATCTGCCCGCGGTTCATCACCACCACGTTGTCGCAGATGTAGCGGACCACGCCGAGGTCGTGCGACACGAAGACCAGGGTCAGCTGGTACTCGTCCACCAGGTCGGAGAGCAGGTTCAGCACCTGCGCGCGGACCGAGACGTCCAAGGCGCTGACCGGCTCGTCCGCCACCAGCACGCGCGGCTGGCAAATGAGCGCACGGGCAATCGAAATGCGCTGGCGCTGGCCGCCGGAGAACTGGTGCGGGAAGCGGTCGGCCGAATCGGCGGGGAGTCCAACGGCGGCGAGCATCTCCGCGACCAGCTTGCGTTGCCGTGCGCTGTCCACTTTCTGCCCCGGCGCCAGCAGCGGCTCGGCGATGATGTCCTGCACGCGCATCCGCGGATTCAGCGAGCCCATCGGGTCCTGGAAGACGATCTGCAGCTGCCGGCGCAGTTCGGCCAGCTCGTGCTCCTTCGCCCCCGCCACCTCGTTGCCGGCCACGCGCACGCTGCCCGACGTCGGCTGGTCCAGCCCGGCGAGGATCCGCAGCAGCGTGGACTTCCCCGAGCCGGACTCCCCCACCACGCCGAACCGCTGGCCGGCGGCGACGTCGAAGGAGATCCCGCGCAGCGCGGGCACCTCGGTCCGCTTCCCGAACAGCGATGTTCGCTGGCGCTGGTAGGTGCGGACCAGGTCCTTCACGCTGATCACCGGGGCGCCCGCGTCCAGGGTGGTGGTTGCAGGTGCGGTGGTTTCGGGACCAACGACGACGGCGCCCGCCGGCTCCGCGGGGCCTGTTGCCGGAGTGGTGGGTGCGGGAGCCTCAGTCTCGGTCGTCTTGGCCCCGGTACCGGGCGTGTGCACTGCGGCGGCGGGCACTTCGTCGACGAGGTGGTCCGGGGCAGGCGGGGTGTAGCCGCCGGCGGAGGCGACGGTGAAGAGCCGGCCGTCGGCGTCGGTCGCGTCGAGGTCGGAGGCGGCGAGCAGGCCCCGGGTGTAGGGGTGCTGCGGGCGGGAGAAGACGTCCACGGTGGTCCCTTCCTCCACAACCTGGCCGTTGTTCATCACGAGCACGCGGTCGCAGATGTTCGCGACGACGGACAGGTCGTGGGTGATGAAGAGCAGGCCGGTGCCGCGCTGCTGCACGGACTCGAGGATCAGGTCCAGCACCTGCCGCTGCACGGTGACGTCCAGCGCGGTGGT
Source organism: Arthrobacter crystallopoietes BAB-32 (assembly GCF_000328305.2). Classification (GTDB taxonomy): domain Bacteria; phylum Actinomycetota; class Actinomycetes; order Actinomycetales; family Micrococcaceae; genus Crystallibacter; species Crystallibacter crystallopoietes_A. The sequence continues at coordinate 8,253 of NZ_ANPE02000087.1, forward strand.
CGGTTCGTCGCAGAGCAGCAGCGCCGGGTCGTTCGCCAGCGCCATGGCCAGCATGACGCGCTGCCGCTGCCCGCCGGAGAGCTGGTGCGGGTAAGCTTTCGCAGCCTCGGCCGGGTCCGGCAGCTTCACCCCGGCCAGCAGCTCCACGGCTTTAGCCGACGCGGCCGCACGGGAGGAAGCGGTCCTGTGCTTGAGCATGATCTCGGCGACCTGCGGGCCGACCTTCATCAGCGGGTTGAGCGCCGTCAACGGTTCTTGGAAGACCATGGTCATGTCGTTGCCGCGGATCCGCCGCAGCTGCTGGTCCGGCGCGCCGACCAGGTCCAGATCGTGTCCTGCCAGCTTGATGGATCCGGTTGCGGTCACACCCTCCGGCAGCAGCCCCATGAGCGCCGTCGTCGTCATCGACTTGCCGGAGCCGGACTCGCCGATCAGCCCGATCCGCTCGCCGCGGCTCATCGTGAGGTTGAAGTCCGAAACGAGCGGCCGGTCCTGCGTGGAGACGGTGAGGGACTCGACGCGCAGCAGCGGCTCATCGGGGCCGCCGTGCACGGGGGCGGTGTCGCTCAGACGTGCCATGCTCAGCGGCCTCCGTTCAGTTTCGGGTCGAACTTGTCGCGCAGGCCGTCGCCGAGCAGGTTGAAGCCCAGCACCGCCACGGCAATCGCGAGGCCCGGCCAGACGGCGAGCATCGGGTAGGTGCCGAGGAACTGCTGCGATTCCTGCAGCATCCGGCCCCAGGACGGCACCGGCGGCGGGGTGCCGAGGCCCAGGAAGGACAGCGCGGCCTCGGCCAGCACGGCGATCGCGAACGAGACCGAGCACTGCACCACGACCATGCCGGCAATGTTGGGCAGCACATGCCGCCGCGCGATCCGGAACGCGCTCTGGCTGGAGGCCTTCGCCGCGAGGACGTACTCGGTGCTCATGACCTGCAGCGTGCCGCTGCGCGCGACTCGGGCGAAGCCCGGAATGGACCCGATCCCAATGGCGAGCATCGCCGTCGTCGTACTGGCCCCGAAGACCGCGCCGAACATGATGGCGACGAGCAGCGCGGGGAAGGCGAGCAGGATGTCCGCGGCGCGCATCGACACTTCCTCCACAGCCCCGCCGCGCATGCCGGCGAGGATGCCGAGCGGCGTGCCGACCAGCAACGCGATGCCCACGGCGACCAGCCCGACCAGCAGGGTGATGCGGGCGCCGTACAGGATGCCGGAGAACACGTCGCGCCCGTAGCGGTCCGTGCCCATCAGATGCGCGGCGCTGGAACCCTGCAGCCGGTCCGCCGGGAACGCCTGCTCCGGGTTGTACGGCGTCCAGATGAAGGACACGAGCGCGGCGAGCACCACCAGCAGCACCAGCGCGGCGCCCACCAGCAGGGTCGCCGGCGGCCTGCGGCGGGTGGAACGGACGACGGCGGCGGGCTGGGTAGTCATGACGCCTTCCGGATGCGCGGGTCAAGGACGGTGTAGAGCACGTCCACGACCAGGTTGATGATCAGCGTGATGGCCACCAGCACCATCACCACGGACTGGACGGTCAGCAGGTCGCGGTTGCCCACGGCGTCCAGCAGCATCGAGCCGAGCCCCGGGATCACGAAGACCCGCTCGATCACCACGGCGCCGATGATCAGCGCGGCCAGCTGCACGCTGGTGACGGTCAGCACCGGGATGGACGCATTGCGCAGGCCGTGCTTGAGCAGCGCCTCCATCTTGCCGAGGCCCTTGGCGCGGGCGGTGCGCAGGTAGTCCTCGCTCATCACTTCCATCACGGCGGAGCGGACGTAGCGGGTCAGGATGGCGCCCTGCACCGAGGCGAGCGCCAGCACCGGCAGCGCCACGCGGGAGAGGAAGTCGCCGAAGTCCTCGGCCGGCGCGGTCCAGCCGTTCGCCGGGAACCAGCCCAGCCCAACCGCGAAGACCACCACCAGCAGGATGCCGGCCAGGAAGTTCGGCACCGCCACACCGAGCTGGCTGGCCCCGCTGACCAGGATGCCGCCCGGGCTGCGGTGCTTGACCGCGGCAAGCGTGCCGAACGGAACGGCGATCAGCAGCGCCACGATCATCGCCAGCACCACCAGGATCAGGCTGACCTGCACCCGGTCCAGCACCAGCGGGCTGATGTCCTGCCGGGTCACGTAGGACGTGCCGAAATCGCCCATCGGCAGGCCCAGCGCCCAGTCGAAGTACTGCACGATCAGCGGCCGGTCCGTCCCGAATTCCGCACGGGTCTGCGCCAGCAGTTCCGGCGTTGCGTTCACGCCGAGGGCGATCTGCGCCGGATCGCCCGGGATGGCGCGCATGAACAGGAACACCAGCACGGTCGCGGCCACGTAGGTGACCGCGAACCGGGCCAGGTTGACCAGCAGCCGGATCGCCATGAGGCGGCTACTTCCAGCCGATGTTGGTCAGGTCCAGCGCCTCCGTTACGGAATTCGCCGGAATGCCGGTCACGTTGGCGTCCGCCACCACGATGTTCGGGAATATGAACAGCGTGTTGGCCGCGGCGTCGTCCACGATGGTCCGGACCACATCCTTCATCCCTTCCGCGTAGCCGGCCTCGTCCGCCGCATCAGCCTCCGCCGCGGCGTCCTTGATCTTCGAGTTGTCGTAGCCCAGGTAGTAGTCCGGGTTGTTGAACATGGCCAGCACGTCCCGGCTCTCCACCGCCAGCACCACGGACATCTGGTAGTCGTGCTTGGTGAAGACCTGGTCCAGCCACACCGCGGGGAACTCGGCGGATTCGATCTTCGCGTTGATGCCCACCTCGGCCAGCTGCGAGACCACGATCTCGGACACCGCCGTCGCGTACGGCCGGGTCGGCACGGTGAAAGTGATGTCGAGGTTCTCCGCGCCGGCCTCCTTCAGCAGCTCGCGCGCCTTGGCCGGATCGTACGGGTACACGTCGTTCAAGTCCTCGTAGTACGGGTCGGTCGGCGGCACCGGACCGCCCACCACCGTGCCGTAACCGTTCCACGCGGTGTCGACGACGGCCTGCCGGTCGATCGCGTGCATCACCGCCTGGCGCACCCGCACGTCGTCGAACGGGGCTTCCTGGTTGTTCATGGACAGCACGATCTCGCCGTTGGAAGTGCCCTCGAGCACCTGGTACTTGTCGTCCCCCTCGAAGGAGGACAGCAGCTCCGGCGCCTGCATGTTGTAGACGACGTCGACGTCGCCGGACTGCAGCGCGTTCGTGGTGGCCACGGCGTCGGCGAAGTAGCGCAGCGTGGCGGTTTCGACGCCGGGAGCCTCGCCCCAGTAGTCGTCGCGCGCGGCCAGCTCGATCGACTGCCCGCGGTTCCACGCCTCGATCGTGTACGGGCCGGTGCCGATCGCCGTGTTCGCCAGGTCCTCCACGCCGCTCGGATCGAACATTGCGCCCACCAGCGTGCCCATGTCGAACAGCCATGCGTTGGACGGCTGCTTCAGCACCACCTCGACCTCGGTGTCGCTGAGCACGTTGACCGAGTCCACCACGTCCATCTTGGACTTCAGGCTGGAGACCCACTCATCCGACTGCACGCGCTCAATGCTGAACTTCACGTCCTCGGCGGTGAACGGCTCGCCGTTGGAGAACGTCGCCCCCTCGCGCAGCTTGAAGGTGTACGTCTTCCGGTCCTCGCTGAGCTCCCACGACTCAGCCAGCAGCGGCTGGATGTTGCCTTCCTGGTCAATCTCCACCAGGCCCTCGTACACGTTGGACATCAGAGCCTGCGGAATCGCCGCGCCAGCCGTCGTCGTAAAGTCCAGGTTCACCGGTTCCCCGGTCAGCGCCACCGTGACGGAATCCTTCGCCGCCTCCCCGGAGGCGGTGGACCCGGCACCGGCATTGCATGCGGTCAGGGACAGGGCGCCGGCCAGCACCGCCGCGGCCAGGCTGAACTTCTTACTCGAACGACGCATGAGGGCCCCTTCATCGAACCTGAACTTCATCTCCATCGGTGTGATCCATCCAACACTATGGCAGGATAATCTTGCTAGCCAGTTACATGGTCTGACCAGTTGTGTAAAAAAATAACGACGACGGAAGGCAGGTTCATGGGCGACGTCACCTTCTCGCCGGCCGTACCCACGCTGACGTACCAGCGCGTGGTCGAGCAGATCGAGCATGCCATCCTGTCCGGCGAAATCCAGCCCGGCCAGCACCTGCCCAGCGAACGCGACCTCATGGTGCAGTTCTCCGTCAGCCGCCCCACCGTCCGCGAAGCCCTGCGCGTGCTGCAAAGCCAAGGCCTCATCGCCTCCAAACCCGGCGGCCGCGGCGGCCCGCAGGTCCTGCCGCTCTCCGGCGACGCGCTCAGCCGCTCCCTCAACAACCTCGCCAGGATCGCCTCGCTCTCACTCTCCGAACTCGTGCAGTTCCGCATTGTGCTGGAAAGTTCGGCCTGCCAGCTCGCCGCGGCCCTGCGCACGGAAGAACAACTCGAAAAGATGCGTGACGCCGTCGTACGCATGGAAGCCGAGGTGGCGCACGGCTCCGACAGCTTCAACCGCGCGGATCTGGACTTCCACTCCGCCATTTGGGAAGCCAGCCACAACGCCCTGCTGCGCATCTGCGGCGAAGCCGTCGCCGGCTCCATCCTCAACCTGATGGACGACCGCATGGAGCGCTCCCCCAACACCACCGGCGCCATGCAGGAAGCCGTCGAACGCGACCGCGCCATCCTGCACGCCATCGAAACCCGCGACACCGCAGCTGCCGGCAACACCGCCCGCACCGCCATCGCCGCCTACTTCGCCGACTACCTCGACGACGAAGGCACCCTCGGCCTGCAAGCCCTCACCGGCGACCGATCGGAGCATTGAGTCTGCGGAAACGGCGACTTGATGGCATACGTTCCAACCCGGACGCTACATTGGGAGCGGTAAGCACGCTTAGCAACCCGGGGGCAGCGACTGGGCGCAGGCCGCGCCCCCGGAGCGCGGAATCGAAGGAGCACCGACCATGGCAGAAGAACCCGAGACCCTCGGCAGCCCCACGCCCGAGTCAGCGGGCGGGATCCGGCGCGATCCCGAGGACTGGGTGACCGGCGACGAGCCCATGACCGACGCCCAGCGCAGCTACCTCGACACCTTGGCCCGTGAAGCCGGCGAAGAGCTGCCGGCCGACCTGACCAAAGCCCAGGCCTCTGAGCACATCGACCGGCTGCAGAAGCACAGCGGCCGGCTCTCCGGCGGCGAGTCCGCCGATGGCCAGGCGGACGCCGGAAGCTAGGGCTGCTGTCCCATCACCGCATCCGTTCCCGCCACCTCGCCTGATCAATTTCAGGAGATACCGCCAAACCTGCGGCGAAGGTCCAGCAGCAGCTTCATTCCCGCGGCGGTCGGCACCTTGCTGGAGCCAAGGCCTGTCTGGTCGTGGAAAATCGCGAGCGCACGCAGCTGGTACAGCAGGTGGTAATAGATGCTGCGGCCGTCCTCTGCGGTCAACGGTCCGCCGCCTGCCGGCCGTAGCCCGGCTCGGACCAGCTCACCGGCCACCGCGTCGCCGAGGATGCTGCGCGGCGGGACCCGGCCCTGCAGCATCCATCCGACCATGCTGCGCAGAGCGACCTGCAGTCCAATGTCGGGCTGGTGCACGAGGCGGCCGGCAACGAAGTCCCATAAGGCCGCATCGTCGTCGTACATTTTCCGCGCTGCCGGAGTAGGCAGCAGCCGGTCCTTGTGTTTGCGCAGCAGCTTCCATGCCTGCAACTGCTCGCGCAGGTTGGCGACGTCCGGCATGCCGGCTTCCCGGTTGCCCTGCCCCATCCACGGCTCATACCAGTTGAGGGTGTCCGCGATTTCCCGGACCAGCGCAGGCTTCAGGAATCCGGCTTTGGTCAGTTCCAAGCCGTCCTCGCGGGCGCGGTCCAGCAGCCAGCGAACGGGCCGCAGCACCACAGCACGCTCCTGTGGCGTTGGCGGCTCATCCGCCAGCAGCACGCGGAGGCGCTCGAGTGCCTCGTTGACGGCATTCAGGTCGAAGGCCGACGGATCGAACGTCCGCCCGAACTCCCCGGTCACGTGGGTGTACCACTGGTAGATTTCCCGATGCTGCGGGTGCTCCGGATCGGCCAGGATCCGGCACTTTTCCTGGTAGCCCCACATCCCGCCGGCGTCCTCCAGCGGACCGCGGTTCTCCCCGCCCAGGCAGCTGATCCGGCCCGCGGGCATGACGGCGTGCCCGGTCACCGTGACGGTGTGGATCCAACTGTCGCCGAGGTCGTACTCGTAGTCAAGGGTGCTGCCCTCGGCGGACAGCAAGTCCCCGATCGTCTTCCCCTCCACAGACTCCAGGCCCAGCTCGTCCGCCGACTCCTCATAGCCGGCGATCGGACGGCGCACCCCGCCGGCCCCGTCCGGATGGATCAGGTACAGGTGCCGGTTCTCCCAGCCGAAGGCCCGCTGGATCGCCTCGTGGAGGACGCTCAATGGCGCCGCCGTGGGGATCCGTAGGGCCCGCCAGATTTCCGGCTCGGACGCTTGAATCACGACGCGCAGGTCAAAGGCCTTCTCAGATGCGGGCATGCCGACATTCTTGCAGGCGGGGCTACGCTGGTCCCAAAACGGCCCGCTAACCGATCCGGAGGGAAGATGCTGAAGCTGCAGGAGATCGACATGGCCATGCTGATCACCGCCATGGAAAACCACGACTTCGACTTCAGCTGGTGGTTCGACCCGACTACCGGCCAGGTCGAGATGGTCGGCGGCGCCGTGGACGAGTCCCTCTCCGAGGAAGAGCTCGAAGAGCGCGGCGCCGTTCCGGTGGAAACGCGCGATTCCCGCCGCGGCTACCAGGACATGGCGGACTTCATCGAGACGGTGCAGGACGAACACGCCCGCACGGCCCTGCTGCACGCCATCGAACGCAGCCGCCCGTTCCGCCGCTTCAAGGACGCCCTGTATGAGTTCCCTCAGATCCAGGACAGCTGGCACGCCTTCCATGAGCGGCGCACGCGCCACTTCGCCATCCGGTGGCTCGAAGCCGAAGGCTTCATCAGCAGCGAAGAAGCGCAGCGCGAACTGGATGAACCGTAAAGTACGACGACGGCACTTTAGCCAGGTGCCGACGTCGTACCTTAGGTTGGGCCAGGGCCTTGGGCACGCCGGCGCAGGTCAGGCAACATACGCTAATTCACCGACCAGTAGACCCGGTCGGAGTCGTTGAAGGACAGCGTCGGCTCCACGAAGAGCTGGGCGTCCTGGACTGCTTCGGCCGGCACGTCCATGCAGACTTGGTAGTCGCCTTGTCCGCCGTTTTCCAGTGTCGGGACTTCCAAGGCCGGTTTCTCCAAAATGGCGGAGCAGGTGCTCGGGTCGTACTGCCGGGCATCGCTTCCCACCAAGTTCACTCCCAAGTCGATCCACGGGTCGCCTTCTTCTGCTCCCGTGTATTCGACCGATAGATCAACGAGTACATACTGGCCTTGGGGTGCCTCGTTGACCTCGCTCACGGCGAGGATGTCCTCCGTGGCATCCAGGTTCACGGCATTCACCGTTACGGTGTACTCATCTCCGACAGGAGCGGATTCGCCCAGCCCCAGCGCCGGAATCTCTGCCGCTTCGGACTGTTGCTCCTCCGTCAGTGGAACCACGCCATCCGAGCCCTCCTCGATGGCATCGCTGACGCTGTTGAGCACCGAAACGTAAATCAGCTGCGAAACGATGGCGCCGATGATCGCCAGTACGGACATGATCAGCGCAGCGATCGGCATGCCCTTCTTCTGCTTGCGCTTGGACGCGATGACCAGCGCAGCAATGGCCAGGCCGAGCCCCACCAGGCCCAGCACAATCGCCACATTGTTGATCACGGGAATGAGGCACAGCACGAGTGCCACGATCGAAACGACCAGCGCCACGATGGCCAAGCCCTTCTTTTGCTGCGGGGGCGGCTGGCCGGGCATAGGGTAGCCCGGAGGCTGCTGGTAATTGGCCTGCCGGCCCTGTTCCGGCTGGTTGTAAGCCGGCTGGCCCTGGGCTGCCGACCGCGGTGAGTTGCTTTCGGGTCCCATAATTTCCTCCGTTGTAGTGACCTCTTTGTCACCGAACCGCAGGCCAAGACAGCTGCGGACGGATTGTTAACAATCGTACTGAAAGTTGGTGAAACTTTTAGCCAACCGAGTGAATTTGTGCATGAACTGCAACAGCTGTTCCGGCCCGGTGCTCAATTGGCAGAAGTACGACGGCGGAGTGCCCCGCTTCTGCGCGCGGGGCACCGGCTCGTCAGCTGTTTACCAATCCCAAGCCTTCATGAGATTCACCCTTCCAAGGTGCTCAGGCCGGACCGTCCGGGACGGTCTCCGGCAAGTATTGAAGTGCGCAGCGGTGCGCGGGGGCAGCTCGACAGCAGGTCGGTGGATAGCTCGCGAGGAGAGAACTTATCCGCGCGCTGCTGGAGCGGATGCAGGAAGGTGTTGTGCCGGGTTGGATCCGGCCAGAGGGCAGCCGAGGATTAGTCAGGTGTGCAGCCAGGATCGAAAGCCGGGGCAGCAGGCAGGACGCTGCTGTCCGCAGTCCGGGTCAGCTTGCTGGCAAGTACGAGGTTCGGTCCGTCCGCGAGGAAGGCGTCGGCCGAGGCATTTCCGCCGGAACCGCCGCCGCTGCCGCCTGCCGAGCCGCCGCTGGCTGCAGGGATGGCGGGGCTGCCCAGAGGGCTGTCGGCAGGCGCAGGGACTGGAGCTGTCCGGGCCAGCTCAGCGCCACCCTCGGCGGTGGTGAGTGCAGGCGCTGCCACGCCGGGAAGTTCGAGCAGGCTCAAGAGTCCAGGGGACGGTTCGCCCGATGACAGGACCCCTTGCGACGACGCGTCGTTTCCGTCCAGCCTGGTTTCAGCGGCAGAGGCCGGCTGCGTGGGCACGCCAGGCGAGTCCGTACCAGGAGCTGCGGTTCCGGGAGCAGGTTCGCTGACGTGTGCCGAAGGAACCTGCGGCTGTTCAGAGGCTGGCTCGGAAGGTCCGCCGACTGGTACTGAGGGTGCGGGCGAGGCCGGCTTGGCGGTCTCGGGAGCTTCCACGCGCGGCGCGGTCACGGGCTCGAGCACTTCGCCAACCGGCACCTTGATGCCGACCGGTTCCGTCACGGCATCGACCGGCGCGGTCACGGTCTCGACGGCGTTGCCCACTTGTCCGGCGACGATTCCGGTGGCGGTTTCAACGGGCTTCTCCGGCAGGACGGCGGGCAACCCGAGTTCCTGGCCGGTGGCATCGACTTCCTGCACGACGGTATCCAGCCCGTTCACTACAACGGCAGCGTCCGTGGCAACGGCTTCGACCACCGGCGCCACGGCGTCGACGGTTTTTGCCACCGGAGCTTCGACGATAGAGCCGAGCCCGCGGACCGGGGCGACGTCAACTGGGGCGGTCCGGTCTACAGTTTCCGCCGTTTTGGCGGCTCCAGCGCCCGCGGCGGCTCCGGCGCTGGCCAGCGGCTCGGCGAGTGGCTGTGTCAGTTCGGCGGTGCTGTCCTCGAGGACTTGCACCACTGCGTCTGTCGGCAGCGAGCCGGGCGGTTCCGCGTCGGCGGCATTCGCCGTCGTCGTTGTTAAAAGGGTCCAGCCAAGGGCCCCGAGACCGGCGGCGATGCAGACGCGCGCGGTGACAGCCGCCGACTTGGCGATGCGCAATCCCACGGCTGTCCCCCTCCCCAGCAGCACCCATGAAAGTCCCACTCGGTGGAACGTGAAACCAATGGAAGCATGCTTCGCTTCGGCTGTAAAGAGTGAGACAGGCAGTCAGTGGACGCCGAGCGGTTTGGAACGCTGCCGGCCTACAGGGCCATGGCGACCAGGGCGATCAGCGGCGGTGTGCCCTGGGCCAGCGCGCCGCCGATCCCCTTTCCACGCGGCCTGCCCATCGCCATCCGGTCGGCAACCAGCAGCACAACGCCGGACAGCAGCATGAACAGGCAGGTGTAGACGACCAGTGCCCGGCCGACCTCGACCTGGCCCACGATCCACAGGACTACACCGGCGATGGTCCCGCAGGCCAGGAAGAGGTTATAGAACCCGACGCCGAAGGCCCACAGGCGGATCGCCGGCACATCCTCGGCGGCGACGGAGAACATGCCGGCATGCACACCCGGCCGCTCGATGAGCAGCGCTTCCCACACGAAAACAACAATATGCAGTGCAGCCGCGAGCAACGCGAAGATCCACACGACCACGGTCATGGTGAAGCCTCCGCAGTGCGGCTCCCGTTGGCGCGCCGGACCGGCCGATCCATACCTCAACCCTAGGCAGCCGGACCCCGCCGGTCGATCCCGGAATATGGGGATCGGTGCCGGGAAACGGCCCTTCGCTTCTCTTCCCCGCCGGCGCTGGCTGTGGCAAGGTGTGGGGTGTCATTCCGGCAGAAGGAGCAGCGCATGGCACGGATCCTGATGGTCGTTTCGGCCGCGGACTCGCTGACGATGAAGGACGGGACGCAGCACCCCACGGGCTTCTGGGCGGAGGAGCTGGTCACCGCGCACCGGCTGCTCAGCGAGGCCGGCCATACCGTCAACATCGCGACGCCGAACGGGAAACGGCCGACGGTGGATGCCATCAGCCTCGACCCGGAGAACGCCGGCGGGCAGGCGAAGGCCGATGAGTTGGCGGCATACCTGAGGGAGATCGAGCCTGAGCTGTCCTCGCCGCTGGTGCTCTCCGAGGTGACTGCAGGGCATTACAACGCGATCGTGCTGCCCGGCGGGCACGGGCCGATGGCGGATCTGGCCTCGGACGCCGCGCTGGGCCGGCTGCTGGTGGAGGCGGACCGGGAGGAACTCATCATCGCACCGTTCTGCCATGGCCCGGCCGCCCTGCTGAGTGCCGTGGACGACGGCGGGGAGTTCGCTTTTGCGGGCAGGCACCTGACCGTCTTCACGGACGAGGAGGAGCTCGGCGGCGGCACCGGCGACAATACGCCTGGCTGGTGGAGTCCACACTGCGGGAGAACGGCGCGATCGTGCAGGCCGGGCCGGCGTGGCAGCCCAACGTGGTCCGGGACGGCAACCTGATCAGCGGGCAAAACCCGGCGTCCAGCGAGGCCGTCGCACGCGAGGTCCTCGCCGCGCTCGGTCCGGCGCCGGAGGCCGCGCAGGACGACGAGGCGGACCTCGACCTGGACGAGGACATCCAGTAGCCCGACCCAACAGAAGGAGCCAGCAATGCGGAAAGTCACTTCCGGCCTGTTCCACTCGGTCGACGGCGTGGTCGAATCGCCCGATCAGTGGCAGTTCGACAGTTTCGACGGAGAGCTCGGCCTCGGACTGGGCATGTTCATCAGCCGGACCGATACCGTCATCCTCGGCCGCACCACCTACGAGCAGTGGGCCGGCTACTGGCCCAACGCCGAGGACGACGACGACTTCGCCAGCTTCATCAATCCCGTGCAGAAGTTCGTCGCCTCGAACACCCTCAGCGGCGACCTCGAGTGGCAGAACTCGCAGCTCATCGAGGGCGGACTTGAGGACTTCATCCGCGAGCTCAAGCAGGGCGAGGGCGGCGACATTGCCGTCTGCGGCAGCATCTCGGTGGTCCGCCAGCTGCTCTTCGCCAACCTGCTCGACGAGCTGACGCTGATGCAGCATCCCGTGGTCGCGGGCAAGGGGAAGCACCTGTTCGAGCCCGGCGACCCGACCACGCGCCTCGTCCTACAGGACGCGCAGATCACCAGCAAGGGCAACGTGATCATGCAGTACGGCCTGCGGGGCGAGAACCTCAATTAGCGGCAGCAGGTCTCAACCAACGACGGCGGAAGGAGACTTCGCAGATGGGTTTCAGGAGCGCACTGTTCGCCTCGCGCTACGACGCGGCGACCCGATTCGCCGAGCGGACCGAGCTGGGCCGCCGCAGGGCTGCACTGCTCGCCGGGCTCAGCGGCGAGGTGATCGACGTCGGAGCCGGCACCGGCGCGAACCTGCCGCACTTCCCGCCGTCGTGCATGGTGACGGCGGTGGAACCCGACCCGCACATGCGCCGCCGGCTGGAAGCAAAGGTGGGCACCGCCGTCGCACCCGTCAAAATTGCGGACGGCTCCGCGGAAGCGCTGCCCGCCGAAGACGGAACCGTCGACGCCGTCGTCTTCACCCTCGTGCTCTGCACCGTTCCGGACCAGGCCGCCGCCCTCGCCGAGGCGCGCAGGGTGCTCAAGCCCGGCGGGCGGCTGCTCTTCCTCGAGCACGTCCGCGGCACCGGCCGGCACGCGAAGATGCAGGACCTCCTCCGGCCGCTCTGGTCCTTCGCAGCCCAGGGCTGCCAGATCAACCGGGACACCGTTGCCGCCCTCAAAGCCGCCGGCTTCACTGCCAGTATCGAGGACCAATTCACCATCGGCCCGGATTGGGTCCCCGCCAACCCGCTTCTCATGGGCACAGCCACGACGCCGGATTAGCCGCCGGCTGGCATTAGGCGCGCAGCAGCGCGTCCTTCTGCGCTTTCGACAAGTCGTTCCGGCCGCCGCAGTTCTGGCAGACGGTGTAGTAGCGGCGCCGGGTGGTGAAGACCGGGATGAAGAAGAGCGTGAACTTGCCGGCTTCTTCGATCAGCTGCTGCGGCCCGTGCACGCCGCAGAACGGGCAGGTCCCGAATTTTGTGGCCAGCTGGCGCGGCCGTCGGGTGAAGCCGAAGAGGATGAACACCGGCGCTCCTTTAGAACTGACGGGGAAAGGGTCCGGCCCGGCACCCCCCAAACAGCTTGGTTCGTGCCGGGCCGGAGTCTAAAAGGACCGATAAGTCAGAGGCCGAACTTGTCCCCGATGCCGCCGAGCTTGTCGCCCAACCCGCCAGGCAGCTTGCTGAGCAGCGCGTTGACGTCGATGCCCAGGTTCGACAGCAGGCCGGAGTCGCGCTCCGTGTCCACCTGGTCGGGCAGTTCCTTCTCCGCCTGGTCCGCCTTGCCGGTATCGCCGGTGGAACGCAGAAGGTCGAGGATCTGGTTCTTATCGATCTGCATAACGTGCTCCTTCGCCTCGGATTATCAGCACGCTTACCACTCTGGCCAGAACCGCGGCAGATGACAACCCCTTTGCCCAACTTCGCACCTCCGGCGAACCGCTCGGCATCGAACAAACGGCACGCACGGCGGCTGCGCTCAGGCCTTGGCAGTGACATGCTCACGCAGCGCCGGCATGACGGTTTCGCCGTAAACCCGCAGCGTCTCTTCCTTGTTGTCATGCTGCAGGTAACCGGCAAACTGGGTCGCGCCCAGTGCCTTGAGCTTTTCCAGCTTCTCGATGTGCTGCGCCGCGGTGCCGAGCACGCAGAAGCGGTCGACGATCTCGTCCGGCACAAACAACGTGTGGGTGTTGCCGGCCCGTCCGTGCTCGTTGTAGTCATAGTCCTCGCGGCCGGCGATGTAGTCGGTCAGGGCCTGCGGTACCGCGGAGCCGGTGCCGTACTTGGCCACGATGTCCGCAACGTGGTTGCCGACCATGCCGCCGAACCAACGGCACTGGTCCCGCATGTGCTCCAGATCCGAGCCGATGTACATGGGCGCGGCGACGCAGAACTTGATGGCCATCGGATCCCTGCCGGCGTTGGCTGCCGCCGTCCGCACCGTCTGGATCATCCATTCCGCAATGTCGACGTCGGCCAATTGCAGGATGAACCCGTCCCCCACTTCGCCGGCCAGCTTCAGCGCCATGGGACCGTACGCGGCCACCCACACCTCCAGCTGCGATCCTTTGCTCCAGGGGAACTGAAGGGTGGCGCCCTTGTAGTCGACCGGGCGGGAGTTGGCCAGTTCGCGGATCACGTGGATGGACTCGCGCAGGGTCTTCAGGGTGGTCGGCGCGCCGTTGATCACCCGCACTGCCGAGTCCCCGCGGCCGATGCCGCAGACCGTCCGGTTGCCGTACATCTCGTTCAGCGTGGCGAAGGTCGACGCCGTCACGGTCCAGTCCCGAGTGGCCGGGTTGGTGACCATTGGACCCACCTTGATGGTGCGCGTCTGGGCGAGGATCTGGCTGTGGATCACGTACGGCTCCTGCCAGAGCAGGTGCGAATCGAACGTCCAGACGTTGTCGAACCCGTGCTCTTCGGCCTTCTTTGCCAGCGCCACGGTGCGGGCGGCCGGCGGATCGCATTGAAGTACCACTCCGAATTCCACACTCGCTCCTAGATCAGGTACTGACTGGGATCACGCCTGAGGTACCGGCCGTGCGTCTTGCTGCCCAGGTACTGGTTGCCGTCGACGATGATGCGGCCGCGCGACAGGACCGTGTCCACGTGGCCGTCGATCTCGAAACCTTCCCACGCGGAATAGTCCATGTTCATGTGGTGCGTTTTCCCCAGCCCAATGGACGTGTGCCCGGAAGGATTGTAAATAACGACGTCGGCATCGGCGCCCGGGGTAATCACACCTTTCCTGCCGTACATCCCGAACATTCGTGCCGGCGTCGTACTGGTGATCTCAACCCAGCGCTCGAGCGTGATTTTGCCGGCCACCACGCCCTGGTACATCAGGTCCATCCGGTGTTCCACCCCGCCGATGCCGTTGGGGATCTTGGAGAAGTCCCCGACGCCCATGTCCTTCTGGCCCTTCATGCAGAACGGGCAGTGGTCGGTGGACACCATCTGGAGATCGTTGGTCCGCAGCGCCTGCCACAGCTGGTCCTGGTGCTGCTCCGCCCTGGCGCGCAGGGGCGTGGAGCAGACCCATTTGGCGCCCTCGAAGCCCGGCGCCTCGAGCTGCTCTTCGAGGGACAGATACAGGTACTGCGGACAGGTTTCGCCGAAGACGTTCTGGCCTGCGTGCCGCGCCGCAGCCAGCTGGGCGACGGCCTGCTTGGCGGAGACATGGACCACGTACAGCGGGGCGCCGGTGAGGTTGGCCAGCATGATGGCCCGGTGGGTGGCTTCCTCCTCCATCTGCCAGGCCCGCGCGACGCCGTGGTAGTAGGGATCGGTCTTGCCCTGGGCCAGCAGCTCGGCCACCATCGCGTCGATGGCCGGGCCGTTCTCGGCGTGCATCATGGTCATCAAACCGGTGTCCGCGCCGACGCGCATTGCCTTGTAGATCTGGGCGTCGTCGCTGTAGAACACGCCCGGATAGGCCATGAACATCTTGTAGCTGGAGATCCCCTCGCCCATGAGGCCTTCCATGGCCTTGAGGGAATCGTCGTTCACGTCGCCGATGATCTGGTGGAAGCCGTAGTCGATGGCACATTGGCCGTCCGCCTTGTCGTGCCAGGACTGCAGTGCGTCCATCACCCGCTCACCGTACTTTTGGATCGCGAAGTCCACGATCGTCGTCGTACCTCCCCAGGCGGCCGCCCGGGTTCCGGTTTCGAAGGTGTCGCTGGCCTCGGTGCCGCCGAAGGGCATCTGCATGTGCGTGTGGGCGTCGATCCCGCCGGGGATGACGTACTTGCCGCCGGCATCGAGCACCGTGTCCACCGAGGATTTCAGGTCGGTGCCCAGCAGGGTGGACCCCGGAGCCAGCACGGCGGCGATCTTTTCGCCGTCGATCAGCACGTCGGCCTCGGTGCGGCCGGCGGAGCCGACCACGGTGCCGCCGGTAATCAGGATGGTGGACATTACGGTGCCACAATCGGGCCGTAGGCGTCCGGGCGGCGGTCGCGGTAGAACTGCCAGCTGTTGCGCGCGGTGCGCACCAGGTCCATGTCGAGGTCGCGGATCAGCAGTTCCTCCTCGGTGCCGCTGCCCAGCTCGCCCACGTAGTTCCCCTGCGGGTCCGCGACGTAGGACGTGCCGTAGAAGTTCACCGCCTCGTCCCCGAACTCGTTGGACTCCGCGCCGACCCGGTTGGGCACCACCACGAAGTAGCCGTTGGCCGCCGCCGCGGTGGGCTGCTCCAGCTCCCACAGGCGGTTGGACAGGCCCGGTTTGGATGCGTTCGGGTTGAAGACCAGCTGCGCGCCGTTGAGGCCGAGCACCCGCCAGCTTTCGGGGAAGTGGCGGTCATAGCAGATGTTCAGGCCGACCTTGCCCACCGCAGTGTCGAAAACCGGCCAGCCGAGGTTCCCGGGCCGGAAGTAGAACTTCTCCCAGAACTTCTCCACATGCGGCAGGTGGTTCTTGCGGTACTTGCCCAGGTAGCTTCCGTCCGCGTCGATCACGGCGGCGGTGTTGTAGTAGATGCCCGGCTGCTCCTCCTCATAGACCGGGAGGATGATGACCATGTGGTGTTCGGCGGCCAGCTTCGAGAAGCGTTCGGTCAGCGGGCCCGGCACCAGCTGCGCGAATCCGTAGTACCTGCTGTCCTGGACGATGCCGAAGTACGGCCCGTGGAAGAGCTCCTGGAAGCAGATCACCTGGGCGCCCTCGGCCGCGGCCTTGCGGACAAAGTCTTCGTGCTTGCGGACCATGGACTCCTCGTCCCCGGTCCAGGTGGTCTGCGTGAGTGCTGCCCTTACGATTGCCATCGACTGCCTCCGATATCCGGACCGCATCCCCACGACGCGGCCTTCGATATGTGCCTGAAACACTAGCCCCACGATGCTTGGAAAACCATGGTTCTGCGGCTCGGATCTCCCGCGATTGCTGTTGGCGCGCCTATACTCGGTCGCAGACCCGCCGGTTGCGTATGACCGGCCTTCCGCGGCCTGGATTTCGGCCGCAGGTCACCGGCCGCTGCCGGTTCCTTGCTGAGCGCCCGGCGTAGTTCAGGCATCCTTGCGCCGGCTGACGATCCGAGGTTCCATGCGCACTCCTGCCGTCCTCTTCCGGGCGTTGCCCCTCATGTCCGCCGCCTCCCTGCTGCTCGCCGGGTGCGGCGGCCCGCCCCCGGCCGG
>NZ_ANPE02000086.1 GCF_000328305.2 Arthrobacter crystallopoietes BAB-32
CCACGGCGCTGGGCTGCAGCGTGACGCTCATCGAGGGCAGCGGCGGGCCGATGGAACGCCCGCTCGGCACCCGGCTGAGCCGCGGCGTGCGCCGGTTCCTGCAGGACAAGGGCATCCGCACCATCGCCGGCCAGCGCGTCGTCGAATTTCTGTCGGAGACAGAAGACGGGGCAGGGAACGGGTACGACGGCGGCACGCACCTCAGGTGCGCAGGCGTCCGGCTGGCGGATGGCACCGAGGTAAGCGCCGACGTCGTTATTGAAGCGGTCGGCTCGCAGCCGAACACCGGCTGGCTGGCCGGCAACGGCCTGGACCTGTCCGACGGGGTGCTCTGCGATGCGTCGCTGCGGGTCGTCGGTGCGGTCAACACCGTCGCCGTCGGGGACATCGCCCGCTACCCGGACGCGCGCACCGGCACCGGGCCGCGCCGGGTGGAGCATTGGGCGACACCGGCGGACACCGCCAAGATTGCCGCGCCGGCACTGTTGGCCGGACTCAACGGCAGCGAGGCGCCCGAGCCCGCCGCACCGCTGCCGTCCTTCTGGACCGACATTTTCAAGATCCGCATCCAGGGCGTCGGCAGTCCGGCGCTCGCGGACCGGATCGAGGTCCTCGAGGGGGACCCGGACCGGCCCGAGGACGGCGCCGCGCTGGGCTACTGGCGGGCCGGCCGGCTGGTCGGCGCCGTGACCTCCGCACTTCCCGCCGACAGGCAACTGCACTACCGCAAACTCGTGACCGATGCCGGCATCGTGGCCGGCCCGCAGCTGGCCGCCGTCTAGCCGCTGCCCGAGACCAAACAGAGAGAACTGACATGACACTGACCCCCGTACGGCCCGAGCTGGCCGCGGACACCCTGACCGATTCCCTCAGCGGCGCCCTCAATGACCGGGACGCCTTCGCCCGGCACCAGGAACGCAACCTGCGCCCCGAGACCGTGCGCGAGCTCGGCCGCAAGATCGAGGAAGCCGGCGTCGAGTACATCTACTACGCGCTGCCGACCATCGGCTCGCGCATGGTGGCCAAGATGGTCCCGGCCAACCACTTCCGCCGGAACCTGGAGAAGGGCATTTGTTTCCACCGCACTGCCCTGTCCGACCTGCAGAACGACCGCTATGGCAACCTGATCGGCGGCGGCATCGAGGCCCGCGAGTTCTGGGCGCTGCCGGAGCCGGACACCTTCGTGGTGCTGCCCTGGGACACCTCGGTGGCGCGGATCTTCTGCACCGCGTACGAGCCGCCGCACCTGCCGGAGGTCGGTGGCCGGCCGATGGGCATCGACACCCGTGCCCTGCTGATCCGCGCGCATGAGGCCTTCACCGCGCGGACCGGCTTCGAAGTCCGTTCCGGCACCGAGCCGGAGATGACCTGGGAGGGCCCCGGCCTGGAAGTCGTCAAGAAGCCGGGCACCTCGCCGGCCTACCAGGTGGAGAACCTGGAGCGGATGCGTCCGATCTACAAGCAGCTGGTCACCTACGCCACGGCGATGGGGCTGGACATGATCGAGGGCGACTACGAGGACGACGGCCAGATCGAGCTGAACTGGATGTACGACCGGGTGGAGCGCACCGCCGACCGGCTGGTGACCTACCGGCAGATCTGCAAGCAGGTGGCCCGCGAATTCGGCGTCACCGCGAGCTTCATGCCCAAGCCCTACAACGGCCAGATGGGCAACGGCTGCCACCACAACTTGAGCCTCTGGTACGGGGACACCAACGTCACCGAGGACGCCGGCCGTGTCGAGCTGCATGTCTCGCAGACCGCCCGGCACGCCATCGGCGGCATGATCAGCCACGCGCCCGGCTCGATGGCCGTCATGGCCTCCACGGTCAACTCCTACAAGCGCTTCTGGGACGCCGGCCAGTTCGCCCCGAGCACCGCCAACTGGGGCTTGGATTCGCGCGGCTGCCTGATCCGCATCTCCTCGAACGGCCGGATGGAGTACCGCGTGCCGGACGCCGCCGTGAACCCGTACCTGTCCCACACGCTGCTGATCGCGGCGATGGAGGACGGCCTGAACCGGCAGCTGGATCCGGGCAACCCCGACGACGGCGGAGCGGACGTGCCGGCCATCGGCGGCCAGCTGCCGCTCACCTTGGGGGACGCGATCGACGCCTTTGTGTCGGACACCTACCTCACCTCGGCGCTGCCGGCGGACCTGGTCTCTATCTACACCCAGCTGAAGCAGGAGGAGTGGGCCCGCTACTGCGGCGCCATCACCGAGTGGGACCGCGAGATGTACTGGGAGACGATCCCGTGAGCCGCGACGCAACGCTGTCTCCGGGCATCCTGCGGCTGGCCTGCATCGACTCCGAGGCTCCGCCGCTGTTCAACCTGGCCGACGCTGACGGCCGCCGCCGCGGGTACGAGCCGGAGGCCGCCGAGCTGGTCGCCTCCGTGCTCGGCCTGCGCGTGGAATGGGTGTTCCTGGCCTGGGACGACATGCTCCCGGCTGTCTGCGACCACCGTGTCGACGCCGTCTGGTGCGGCCAGGGCATCATCCCCGAACGCCAGGCCGTAGTGAACTTCACCGAGCCCTACGCCGTCTTCGACGAAACCGTGCTGGTGCGCAAGGGCGACCCGGCACGCTCGCCGGAGGACCTGGCCGGCTACAAGGTCGCCGCGATCGAGGGCAGCGCGAACATGAAGCTCGCCGTGACCTTCCCCGGGGCCGTCCCGGTGCCGTTCACCGGCGAGGACGTCTTCGGAGACATGCTCGCCGCCCTGCGCAACGGCGAGGTGGACGCGATGGTGGATGACGACGTCGTCACCGTCCCGCTGGGCGAGGACCCGGCCTACGACGTCGCCTTCACCCACCCGACCGGCAACCGGTGGGGGATCGGGGTGGCGAAGGACAACCCGTTCCTGCTCGCCGAGCTCAACACCGCGCTGGCCACCGTGGTCGCGGACGGGCGGCTGGAGCGGATCTGGCGGCAGTGGATGCCGCAGCTGCCGTTCCCGCTCGGAGCGGAGGTGCCCGCATGAGCCGCCCGCTGATCGGCGTGCCCGGCATGTGGTCCAGCTCGGTGCACGGGCTGCGCTTCGACGGGGTGGCCGTGGCCGCCCAGGTGCTCGGCTGCATCGTCCGCGCCGGCGGCGAACCGGTGATCATGTTTCCAGGCAGCGGGGAGTCCGCTGCGGAACAGGTGCAAAGGTACGACGGCGTGGTGTTGCCCGGTGGTGCGGATGTTTCGCCCGCGCTGTACGGGGCGGAGCCGGACGAGCACTATTGGCCGGCCGACTACGACGGCCAGGACGCCTACGAAGCCGGCGTGCTGGCCGCCTGCGAGGACGCCGGCGTGCCGGTGCTGGCCATCTGCCGCGGGCTGCAGCTGCTGAACGTCAGCCGCGGCGGCACACTGATTCAGCATTTGGAGCCAGGCAGCGAAGCGGGCGCCGTCCAGCACAAGGACGCGCTGCATCCGGTCACGGTCGCGGAGGACTCGCTGCTCGCCTCCGTGGTGGGCGCCGGGCCGGTCGAGGTCTCGTCCTACCACCACCAGGCGGCCGGCGAGCTCGGCGACGGCCTGGCGGTCACGGCTGCCGCCGGCGACGGCGTGGTGGAGGCGCTGGAGGTTCCCGGCGCGCCGCTGCTGGCCGTGCAGTGGCATCCGGAGGACACCGCGGAAACCAACCCGGCCGACCACGCCCTGTTCGCCTGGGTGGTCGAGGCCGCCCGGGCGCGCCGCGACGGCGGCGGGCAGGGACGGTTGGAGCAGGATGCGGCCAGCGCGACTGCCGAGCAGGATGCGGCCGCAGCTTCGGAATTGGCAGGTGCACGATGAGCGCGCTGCGGGTGGATCCGGCTGCCATACTGCCGCCGGACGATACCGGACTTGCCCCCGATGCGCCGCGCATCGCCGTCGTTGTTTCGCTGACCTTCCCCGGGATGACGGAACAGACGCTGGAACTGATGGAACGGTTCACACGGGTGGCCTTCGAGACGCTGCACGCGGCCGGTGCGCGGGCGGAACTGGTGGACAGTGCTGCCGAGGAGCTGCTGCCCGAGGCGGAGCTGGCCGGGTACGACGGCGTGCTCTTCCTCGGCGGCGGGGACGTGGACGGCTCGCTCTACGGGCACACCGCGCCGGTGCCGAACTCGTACGGCGTGGACCTGCGGGCGGACGAGTACTGCGTGGAACTGATCCGCGGGGTGCTCGAGCGCGACCAGCCGCTGCTGGCGATCTGCCGCGGCTCGCAGCTGCTCAACGTCGCCTGCGGCGGCTCGCTGATCCCGGACCTCGACCCGTGGCACCTGCACCGCGGCGGCCCGGGGGAGCCGATGTTCCTGGACGAGACCGTGAACCTGCTGCCGGGCTCCAAGGTCGCCGCGATTATGGGCCGGGAAGCGGTGACCGTGCGCTCCGGCCACCACCAGGCCGTCGGGACGGTGGCGCCGGAGCTGCAGGTGGCGGCGGTGGCGGAGGACGGCGTGGTCGAGGGCACCGAGCATCCGGGCAAGACCTGGGTGGTCGGGGTCCAGTGGCATCCGGAGGATTCCGATGGCGACGCCGGGGACCGCTCGCTCTTGTTCGAGGAGTTCGTCCGCCAGAGCCGGCTCAACGCCCGGCCGGAACGGCGCGGGCTGGCCGAGGCGGTGCGTCCCTGACACGGCCGGTCCGCGGCGCTGGTCTGCGCGGCTACCCGGCCGCGCAGATCAGCCGCAGGTTGAGGTTCGGCACGTCCAGTGGGATGAAGCAGAAGCCCTCGGGCTCCGTCTTGACCCGCTCGCCGACAATGAACCGGCCGGAATTGCCCAGGATGACGCGGTTCTGGCCGTTCAGGATGGCGGCGTCCCCGGGGATACGCCGGACAAACGGGATGAACTTGTTTTCCAGGTCGCGGATGCGGATGTCGCAGCCGGTGACGCCGATGAACGTGCCGCGGACGTAACTCGGCACCGTGCAGGTCATGATGTATTCGTCGAAGCCCAGGTAGTCCACGTAGGGTCCGGCGATGGACTGCCGGCCGGTCTGCGCCGCGATGGAGAACCACGGCAGTTGCTCGTAGTCGTAGAACCGCTCGCCCTCCGGCGCCAGGTCAAAATCCAGCTTTTCTATTCCGCCGGCATCATTCCGGATCCACCATTCCAAAACCCCTTCCGCATCCTTAATTGCGGCGATCGAGAAAATCACGCCGGCGCCGACGGCTATCGGGTGGGAATCGAGGAATTCGGTGGAAATGCCGCGCAAACCGGAAATGTCGTTCCGGGATATTTTGCTGTCTTCCGGAATTCTTTCTTCGAACTGTTTTTCCACTTGCTTCGAGCTGGAGTAAAGATCCCGGTACAGCTGGTTGAGCCAGGCCTCGATGGCGGCGGCCATGGACGCGGCGACGGCTCGCGGCGATGCGGGCGCGGTCATGGAATCTCCTGTTCTTCGCCTGCATGGGTCAGCGTGAGCTTCGTATCGATCAGGTGGTACGTGTTCCGGCGGATGTGCTCGAGGACAAGCCGCTGTGCCTTGTCCGGGTTGTCTTCCCGGATGGACTCCGCAATCGCGGCGTGCTCGCGGGCCGCCGCGGCGGGATCGAAGACGCCGGCCAGCGGGGTCCAGAGCAGCTGGCCCATTTCCGCCTGCAGCCGGATCTCCAGCGCAGTGAGCCTGGGGGACTGGGCGACGACGGCCAGCTCGATGTGGAACCGGCTGTCCGCGCGCGCCTGAGTCTCCGGTGAGTCCGCGTGCTCCAGGCCGCGCGCCAGCTGGTCCAGCCGGTCAAGGTCCTTCGGATGCGCGCGATCGCAGGCCAGCCGGGCGGCGGCGGAGGCAACCGCCGTCTGCTCGTCACCCAGGTCCCGCAGGTCCGCAATCGAGGTGTCCCGCAGGTACTGGCGCAGCTGGTCCTCCTGCGTTGCCGGGGACTGCACCACGAACGTCCCGCCGTTGCGGCCGCGCCGTGTCTCGACGACGCCCTGGTCGCGGAGGGATGCCAGTGCTTCGCGAAGCGTGGCACCGGCGACGCCGAACATCTCGGACAGTTCCGATTCGGCCGGCAGGCGTTCGCCCACGCGCAGCATGCCGAGCGAAATCGCCGTCGAAATCCTGCGCACAATCGCTTCCGAGCGTTCGGTCTCGGGCAGCGAGCGGTAGATCTGGGACTGCAGCGACGGCGGTGACGCCACGATCTCTCTCCTCTCGCCCGATGTGCCAGGGACGGCCAGTGGCCGTGATCCGGAATGGACATATTCTACTCTGCATGGTTGGCGGAATTTCAACGGCGTCAGCTATTTTTACGAAATGCAATAAAATGCCGATATTTGCAGGAAGAGGCGGCATCGAGCGGAATTATTTGATGGGCGCCATTCCTTGCGAAGACGTGATGCACGGAAGTGGAAAGAATACCGTAAATTGAGACCGGCAATCGACGTCAAATCTTCAGCATGGCAAAAGTCCAGATATGAATCTGCATATCGTCCTGTGGGGTCTCGACGCGCATGCCCCACCGCTGTGGGCCGGCCAGCGCGACTGCCGGCAGATCGGGGCAGCGGGCCATCGCAACGACGAACGAGGCAGGCGGGAGGGACGATTCCCTTCCACCTGCCTCGTTCGTCCGGTTCGGTTCGAATCAGCGTCCTGCCACTGTCGCCGCCCGATGCCTGCCGCTTCGTGTCCTGCGGATACCGCAGTAGAGGGCAGCCGCGAGCAGCGGCGTCACCAACGTTCCCAACGTCATGCCCCACGGCTGGCCGGACTGGATCAGGGCGATGCCTGCTGCCGCCGAGATGCACCAGGCCGACACTCCGGCAACGTTGATGTGGCGGAACGCGCTGTCGGGTAAATGGCCAGGATCCGGTGACCTCCCGTGCTTCTTGTCCAGTGCGATATGGGTGAGCGCAATGGCTACCCAACCAGTGACCAGCGCGCCCTGCCAGGAGAGCGCAAGCAGCAAGTACTGCACCACCGGCAGGAGCATGAGCAGGAAAATGATTCCCGCACCCAACAGGTTCCACACGATGCCCGGCAACCTGACTTTCAATGCCCGCTCGCCAAATTCCCGCAGGTTCGCGATTCCGAGAGCGTAGTTGGCGGTATTGATGCGTGTCTGCGAGACGAAGACGATTAGCAGGCCGAAGAGTCCCAAGAGGGACACCAAACCGCTGGCGACTCCCGTCTCGGTCGCTTCGAGTCCAGGCATCGTAAAGGTCAGGAAGATGCCAATGAGGGCGTTGGCGCCGAAGGCAAGGGTGTAGAAGAGCCAGCCGAAGGTGTACGTCTTGTGGAATCCCTCGTCTTTGGGATGTCCGAGTGCGGCGAAATCCATGGTGTACATCATGAGGATCCAGACGCCCATGAACGCGGCGAAGGTCGCCAGCCAACCAGGACCGCCGTTGGCAAGGCCCACAGCGGGGACAGTATGGGTCAACCAGTCATCGGAGAAGCCGTGAGTGTTTCCGGCCCACACAACGGCAGCGATGAGGCCGCCCCAATAGACCGGCAGCAGCCAGCCATTGATCTTGTCCAGCCACCGGCGGATGCCGCCGGCCACCAGAGGAAGCGTGTATACGACCACGACCGCATACCAGAGCGCCATCGGGCCGCCGAACTGCGCCTGGAAGGCAAAGGCGAGGATTGCTCCTTCGAATACCGCGTAGTAGATGGCAGTGGCCGCGAAGACGATCGTGGCCAGCAGGGCTCCGGTCCGGCCGAGCATGCTGCGGGAAAATTGTGTGACGGTCAGCCCGTTGCGTATGGCGTAGCCGGACAGTATCCGGTTGATCAATCCGTATACGACGACAGTCAGGCCCAATCCGACCAGCGCGTCGCGAGTGCCGTAGGCCTGGGCCAAAGCAGCGCCAATATAGACGAAAAACATGGCGCTGACGAGGCCGTACCAAGCCATGGCCAAGGACCCTCGGCCCATGCGGCTGGATTGACTGGTTTCCTGGAAAGTGGCTTCGGTTGTTGACATCGTTGTCTCCCGTAAGCGGGCAGGGCGCCAGGAACAGACGTCGCTGACGCCCTGCGTGAAATGGAATTGCGGCTGTCGGCCGCCGTTTATTGCCAGTGGGCCGCGGAGCGCTTGCCCATCAGTTCGCGGTACTGGGCCGTGGTGGTGGGGTACAGCTCCCCGGTTCCCCAATCCAGGATGACACCGTAACGCCTGATGACATCAAGCATGTCCAGTTCGCCATTGCGGTATTGCGCCGCAACAACAGCAGGGTCTTCGGCCAGCCAGCCGCGCCGTCGGGTGCGGATCTCAGCACGCATTGCATCGCTGCCGGCCTCGTCGATCTCAAACTGATCGAGTTCAGCGTCGAGTGCCCGAACGACGACGCCGTAGTCTTTCGCCGCGCGCTCGATGGACACGTAGCCGTCGATGACGTCGTCAAGGACCTCGGCATAGGACCGGTCCAGCGGATCACCGTAGCCTCCGCCCCCGGCAGAAGGACGGGTAAAGGAATCCCCGGACTGGACGGGAACCGAAGAGAAATTGGAGCCCAGGAAACGCTCATCGTCGGTCCCCTTGTTGAGCCAGACGCCGTGCGGAATCGAGGGAAGGCCTCCTTCTATGCCCCACGTGATGGACCGGGCCCGGTCACAGCAGTAGCTCATCACTGTGCTGGTGGCGTCGGTGAGTACACCGCCCTTTTCAATGCCCAGTCCACCGCGGAAGCGGCCCGGTCCGCCGGAGTCGATAGCGATCTGATGGGCAGTGGTGAGAACGGGGGAGAGCCTTTCCTGTCCTTCCACTGGCTGGACGGCAAGCCCCGGCCCGAAGACAGGAGCCGTAGCGCTGGCGCCGTCCTTGCTGGCCCGGCCACCCCAGCCGCCAGCCATCCAGTCGTACCACATGAAGTAAGGGTTGTCCGAAGTGCGGTTGTCCCGGCCGCCTACGAGCAGGTACTCCAGGTTGAAGGCGCATGCCATGGCTCGGTCGGGCATGATGCGGGACCACAGCTCGAAGATGCCGTTCATGAGCTTTTCGTACGGGCCGGAACAAAAACCTGTGACAGCGTAGGGCCAGCCGGCGTTGACCACCGTTCCCTCCGGACCGATTTCGGCATCGACCGCGGCGTAGAAGCCGGAGTTGAGCGGCACGTCGGGGAAGAAGGTTTTTGTTCCCGCGTAGATGGCCGAATGCGTTGTGCCGTAGCCGGAATTGAGGAACGTCTCGACGGCAGGTGCGGAACCCGTGAGATCGTAGTGGATTCCCTTGCCATCGAGCGTCAGCTTGATGCGGATGGGCACCAGGCCCTCGCTCTTTCCCGGGTCGAAGTCGATGTAGTCAACGGTTTCCCACTGCCCCTGCGGGAGGCTCTCCAGGCGGCGCCGGACAATCCTTTCGACGTAGTCCTGTGTTTCCTGCATTGCGGAAACCACGATGTCCTTCGAGTACTTTGCGACTAGGCGGAGGACCTCCCGCTCACAGACGGCGGTGGCTTCGGATTGGGCATGGAGGTCGCCCATCGCCTGTTGCGGAGCCCGCGTGTTCGAGACCAGCAACTGGGCCACATCATGGAGGAAGACGCCTTTGCTCCAGATCCGGACCGGGGTGATGCGCAACCCCTCGCCGAAATGCTCCTTGGCGTTGACATCGAACGATCCGGGGACGTTGCCGCCTATATCTGCCCAGTGGCCCTTGTTCTGGGCGAATGCAATGATCTCGCCCTCGGAGAAAACCGGCCGGATGAAACTGACGTCGTTGAAGTGGGTGCCGCCGCGGTAGGGGTCGTTAATCGCGAAGACGTCGCCGGGGTGGATATCGGCTCCGAACTCATCGATGACGGCTTTGCACTGGAAGTGCAGCGTGCCCACGTGGACAGCGATGTCACCGCTGCCCTGCATGACGGTGTTGCCGTTGGCGTCGCACAGGGCCGATGAAAAGTCCCGGGAGTAGATGACGAACGAGTAGCAGGTCCGCAGAATCTGTTCGCTCATCAGGTCCACGCTGGTGGCAAAGGCATTTTTCAGGACTTCGAAAGTGACAGGATCCAGTCCGGAAGCCAACCGGGAGGATGCATGGGTGGTCCGTGTTTCGTGTCCAAGTACTGTGTCAGTCATGAGGTGGCTTCCTGCTCGTTCTTGAAGTCAGTGAGATGGATGCGGATGTTCAACCACTCGTCGATCTCCGCGGTCGTCCGTGGCGGGACAACGGTGGTGGAATCGAGTTGTTCGATGATGGCCGGCCCGATGAAGGTGGCACCGGGCGGCAAAGCGGAGCGGTCGTAAACGGGGGTCGGAATCCAGCCGTCCGGACCGAAGTACACGGGGCGTTCGGAGACGGGGGCACCGGGATCCGCCATCAGTTCCCTTGCCGGGACGAAGGAAGGCTTGGGTGTCTTCCCGATGGCGGAAAGCTGCAGCTGGTAGATCTCCACAGGCTGGTCGTCCTGCCTGAACGCGAACTCGCGATCGTGCTGCTGGTGGAAGGTCTGGACCGCTTCTTCCAGAGCCCCCTTGCCCGAACCCATGGGAACGGCGAGCGACCGCCATTGTCCTTGGTAGCGCATCGAGATAACCCGTTGGAGGACACTGTCTTCCTCAGCAACGCCCTCATGGCGGAGCCGCGCGGTGGCGTCCGCTTCCAAAGTCCGGAACTGTTCCTCCAGATCTTCGGCATCGGCGTCGGATGCAAGCGCCGTGTACATTGCGGACAAATCATGGCGGATGTCGACCAGCAGGCAGCCCATCGCTGAGGTTACGCCCGGGTTCGAGGGGACGACGACCGTCGGAATGTTGAGTTCACGCGCTACGTCTGCACCGTGCAGCGCACCTGCTCCTCCGAATGCGATCAGCGCGAAATCGCGCGGATCATAGCCTCGACGAATCGAGATCAGGCGCACGGCGTCGGCCATGTTCGCATTCGCGACCTGGAGGATGGCGTACGCTGCCTCCTCTTCCGACATCCCGAGCGGGCCAGCGATGACCCGGTTGACCGCTTCCTGCGACAGCGAGCGGTCAAGAGTCTTAGCGCCGCCGGCCAGACTGGTGCCCAGCCGGTTCAGCACGACGTTGGCATCGCAGTTGGTGGGCTGACTGCCGCCAGTGTTGTAGCAGGCCGGACCGGGGTCCGCGCCGGCAGATTGAGGCCCGTTCCGGAGGGAGCCGGCTATGTCGATATGCGCCAAGGAGCCCCCGCCGGCACCGATGGTCAGGACCTCGATGCTGGGGAAAACAATCGGGTGGCCGTATTCGACCTGCCATTCCTTGGTGATGCGAAGCTCTCCACCGGAAACCAAGGCAATGTCGGTTGAGGTGCCGCCCATGTCGAGTCCGACGGCGTCTTCGTAACCGCATTGCTGCGCGACATGTTTGGCGGCGATGGCACCGGCGGCAATGCCGGAAGCAGCAAGGCGCACCGGATAGCGCTTGACCATCCTTGGCGTCATCGATCCGCCTCCGGAATGCAGGAGGAGCAGGTCGCCGGCGTACCCGCCGCTGTTCAGCTCCTCCGCCAGCCGATTGACGTATCCCGACACGAGGGGAGCCAGCACGGCGTTGGAAACCGCAGTGTTGAAGCGGTCATGCTCGAAAATCTCGGGGAGGATCTCGGCTGAGGTCGAGACTGTGGCGTCCGGCAGTTCCTCTTCGAGGATCTTCCGCATGCGGATTTCGTTTTCCGCATTCGCGTAGGAATTGATGAAGCAAACCGCAACAGTGGTGACCCCGCGTTTGCGCAGAAGGGCAGCGAGCCGACGGGCCTCGTCCTCGTCGAGCGGCGTCACGACGTTACCTGCATAGTCGACGCGCTCGCTGACTTCAAAGCGATCCCGACGGCGGATGTAGGGGCCGGTTACATCGTTGTAGGCATCCCAAAGGTCGTCCTTCGTGCCATCGCGGATTTCGATGACATCCCGGAAACCCTTGGTCGTAACCATCGCAGCTGCGGGAAAGTTGCGGGTGATCAGGGCATTGGTTGCGACGGTAGTGCCGTGGGAGAACAGTGATACATCTGCCAGGTCGATCTCCGCACGCCGCACGCCGTTCATCACCGCGAGCATGGGATCCGACGGCGTCGAAGGAACTTTCGTGACGCGCATGCGCTGCGTTCTTTCATCAAAGATGCAGACGTCGGTGAACGTCCCACCCACATCGACGGCGACTCTAACGTTAGACATCCTGTGTTTCCTCCAAACAGGTAGAAAGGCGTAGCCACTACGATGCGGTGTGATACAGGTCTCTGTCACTATAGGAAATGAAATAAGACGGGATGGTCTTTTGGAGTTTTTACAGGCGTCTGGGATGCGGCGGCCTGCAAGTGTCCGACTGAAGGGCAAGGAGGTCCCATGAACGAGCGCAAGACGTTCTTGCTGTCAGAGGTCGTGGCGCACGCCGGCCTCGGCTTACGGGCCGTCGTGCCGGGCGGCTCCGGCGTGGTGGTCGCCGGAGCACACACCAGCGAAATCCATGATCCGGCCAGGTGGTTCGAGCCCGATACGGTCATGTTGACCACGGGTCTTCGCTTCGTCGGTGCCGAGGGGGACCGGAGGCTTGCCGAGAAGCTGATCATGGAGCTGAAATCGGCCCAAGTGGCTGCCCTCTTCTTCGGTATCGGCGTGTATTTCGACGAGGTCCCTGCCACCCTCGTGACCGCATGCCGGAAGAACCGCTTTCCGCTCTATAGCGTCGCGCCTGAAGTGCCGTTCCACCATGTCGAGAATTTCATCAATCAGTCGAAGGTGTCCCCGGATTCCTATGTCCTGAAGCGCGCGATGTGGCTGACGAACGACCTCCTGCAGAGCGTTTCAGCAGAGAATCCGGTGCGGGCGCTCGTAGCCAGGTTGGGCGCTGCCTGCCGCGGAACCGCCGTTCTCTATGACGACTCCGGCCGCATCCTTGAATCCACAGGGGAAGGTCCGACGCACTTGATCTGGACCGAACTGCAGAACCAGGAACGGGTGGCGGAGCGGCTCACAATCGGCCGGTGGGAAGTCATGGCTCGTCCGCTTGTACTGCGCG
Organism: Arthrobacter crystallopoietes BAB-32; assembly: GCF_000328305.2. Classification (GTDB taxonomy): domain Bacteria; phylum Actinomycetota; class Actinomycetes; order Actinomycetales; family Micrococcaceae; genus Crystallibacter; species Crystallibacter crystallopoietes_A. Next base: position 12,900 of record NZ_ANPE02000086.1, read on the forward strand.
GGAACGGCTACCAGTTGGCAATCGCGAGCCGGAACAGCGGCATTCTTGACGAGCTGGGCGAGGTGCTGCTGGAGACCACACAACGGCTCTTGGGCGCAATCAACGGCATCAGCCAATTCTCCATCTCAAGGGAGCGGCATGAGAACTCGCAGCTGCTGACGATGCTGCAGGATGGAATTCCGGTAGCGCGCGAGTTCCGCCACTGGGAACGAATGCGTCCATTCCGGTTCCTGCCCTATGAGCGGGTGCGCGCCGTCGTCGCGGCAAACCAAGGTGAACAGCCGATAGCGGCTCCCTTGGTCGAGAACCTTCTTCAGCGGGCAGCCGCCAGCGGTCTGGGGCTCTTGTTGGCGGAGAACGGCCGGACGCCGCAAAGCCCGCCCGGATTCCATGCGGTGGTTTCGGATTCGGTCGCGTTGAATGCTTGGCTGCAACTTGCAGAGGAATCCCTGTTCCTCGGATTGTCGGAGCCATACGTCGATCTTGCTCAGACTCCCGATGCTTTCCGCGAGGCTGAAATCGCGGCGGGAATCGCGCGGAAGGCCCCGATCGCAGGCGTTAGCGGCGGCACGAAGGGGCGCGGCGCGGTGGTCCGGCTCGAAGAAGTGGATCCGGTGAGTTGGCTGCTTTCGCGTTATCGGAGTCAGCAGGACACCGACAAAGTCCGGAGATTTATCCATGGCCTCGGCCAGGACAAGGATCTAGAGAACACGGTGATCTGGTTTCTGGCCAAGAACCAGGACATTGCCCAGGTAGCGAAAGTGCTTTTCGTCCACCCGAATACCATCCGGTACCGCCTCAAGAAGGCGGAAGAGATCTTGTGCGGCTCGCTGGCGAGTCCAAAGATCATCGCGAACCTTTACCTCGCCTACCACGACGAACTGCTGGCCAGGAACGGAGCAGGACAGGCTGACGGATAGGAGCGTCCGCAGTTGGTCCTGGCCGTCACCGGAACCAAGCAGGCCGCAGCGATGGCCGGTCAATGGTCCGGGACGCGGCTTGCACGCATCCCGGACCACCCGCCGTCGTTAGCGTCCTACTTTGCGGACAGTTGGCTTTCCTGGGCCAGGACGGCGAGGTTGCCGGTGTCGATGTCCTGACCCGGACCGTTGAGATACCGCTGGAGGCTGTCGTCCATGGCGTTCAGCCAGCGCGTGTGGTGGCGGGCTGCCATGGTGCCGGTCATGACCGAGCGGTGGATGTTGTCGCGGTAGCCGAGGATGTCCTCTTCCTTGTCGCGCATCCACTGCTTGAACAGCGAGCAGACGGAGTCCAGGTCGAACTCGGGGTAGTCGGTGAGGGAGATCAGTTCACGCACGTAGTCGGTCTGGAAATCGGCCTCGGAGTCGTGGTCCGGCAGGGCTGCCTGGCGGTCCAGCCACTGCTGGATGTCGGCGGCGCGGTCGGCTTCGGCCGGCAGTTCGATGCGGCCGAGCATCACGTCGCGGGCGAACCAGGCCTGCGCGTCGAACATGTTGAAGGTGAAGTACTGGTCCTGCGCGCCGAGGTAGAACAGGTTGGCGTTGTCCTGCCAGGCGACGCCCTTGTAGAGGTTGCCCGGGTACAGGACGTTCCGGGACTTCAGGGACAGCTCCTCCGGCAGGAACGGGTACTTGTGCAGGTAACCGGTGCAGAGGATGACGGCGTCGAATTCACCCGTGGTGCCGTCGCTGAAGTGCGCGGTCCTGCCCTCGAAGCGGGTCACCAGCGGGCGTTCGACGGCGGTTTCCGGCCAGTCGAAGCCCATGGGCGCGCTGCGGTAGCTGAAGGTGACGGAGCGGGCACCCATCTTGTGGGCCTGCATGCCGATGTCCTCCGCGGAGTAGCTGCTGCCGATGAGCAGCAGGTCCTTGCCGGCGAAGCGCTCGGCGCCGCGGAAATCGTGGGCGTGCAGGACCTCGCCGGGGAAGGAGTCGATCCCGTCGAACTGGGGCACGTTGGGGAAGGAGAAGTGGCCGACGGAAACGACCAGCTTGTCGAAGACGTGCGTCTCGGTCTTCTGGTTGGCCAGGTCTTCGACGACGACGGTGAACTCTTCTGCTTTTTCGTCGTAGGAAACCCAGCGGGCGACGGTGTTGAAGCGGACGTACTTGCGCACGTCGGACTTCGCCACGCGGCCGCTGATGTAGTCGAAGAGGACCTCGCGCGGCGGGTAGGACGAGATCGGGCGGCCGAAGTGCTCGTCGAAGGTGTAGTCGGCGAACTCGAGGCATTCCTTGGGCCCGTTGGACCACAGGTGCCGGTACATGCTGCTGTGGACGGCTTCGCCCGAGGCATCCAGTCCGGTGCGCCAGGAGCTGTTCCACTGTCCGCCCCAATCGGACTGCTTCTCGAAGCACGTGATGTCCGGGATGTCCGCGCCCTTCTGCCGGGCCGATTCAAATGCGCGCAGCTGCGCCATACCGCTGGGGCCAGCACCGATGATTCCGACTCGCATTGCCATGCTTCTCCTCATCCAATGGGTCTCGTGGTCGTCCAAATGACGCTCCGGAACCACCGGCGCAATGCAGCGGCGAGCCTGCGTAGTTCCCAGGCGTGCCGGCGCTCAGGTCAGTAACAGTTGCGGCGCCGTGAGGCGCTCGGCTCTGCTGTTCGATCCCCTCAGTACGGGGAGACAGCTACCTCGATCCCGTCAGCGGGAGAGTGGCAAACTGCGACGGCGGCCGGCCGGGAAGGGCCGCGGACCGCCGGGTTCCGAGCGGCTCACCTGCGACCCATACAGGCAGGTGAACCTCATTCACCACAACATCGTTCCTGTGGATAAGTCAAAGCAGCCGCCGCACATGACGCCGAACCAAAGCGTCGCCGTCGTTGGTTTTGCTGCAGGTCTTGCAGCTACTGTGCGGTGAAAGCCGCGCGACAACGATGCGGGCCATTCCGGGGGAGTGGCCGGCCTCCTTGTCAAATGTTGCGGTCCAGGAAGGCTGGACTCAGTGCTCCTACTGCGCCGGAGCCGGGGTCCCGTCCCGCGGCAGGCGGACGACGAATTCGGTGCGGCCAGGCTGGCTGTCGACGTCGACCGTCCCCTCATGCGAAGTGACAATGGCTTTGACGATGGACAGGCCGAGGCCGTGCGTGCCGCTGCGGTCGGAGCGGGCCGTATCGGCGCGCGAAAAACGCGAAAAGATTCGGCCGATGAAGTCCTCCGGGATGCCGGGGCCGTCGTCGGCGACGCTCAGCTGCACCTGGCCTTCCTCTTCGGCCAGCGAGGTCACGACAGTGGTCCCGTCTCCGGTGTGCTGGCGCGCGTTGGCGAGGAGGTTGGTGAGGACCTGGCGCAGCTGGCTCTGGTTGGCCCGGATAGTGACCGGATCATCCGGGACGTTGAGGACCCAGCGGTGCCCCGGCGCGGTGGCCCGCACGTCGTTGACGGATTCGGCCACCAGGGCGGTCAGGTCGACGTCGCTCTGCTCGGCGCGCTGGCCCTCATCCATCCGGGCGAGCAGCAGCAGGTCCTCCACCAAGGCGGTCATGCGCTGCGTTTCCGACTCCACCTTGCCGAGGGAGGACCGTCCCTGCGGGCTGAGCCGCTCGGTCAGCCGGATCATCTCCGAGTAGCCGCGGATGGCGGTCAGCGGGGTGCGCAGTTCGTGGCTGGCGTCGGCGACGAACTGGCGCAGCAGGACCTCGCTGCGGTGCCGGGCGCTGAAGGCTCCGGCGACATTGTTGAGCATCATGTTGAAGGCGTGGCCCAGGCGGCCGACCTCGGTCACCGGCACGGCGATCCTGGCCGGGACGCGTTCGGCCATCGCCACTTCCCCTTCTTCGAGCGGCAGCCGGGACACCCGGGTGGCGACGCCGGACAGTTCTTCCAGCGGCCGCAGCGTGCGGTGGATGATGAGGGCGCCGAGCAGGGCTGCCGCGCCGAGTCCGACCAGGGAGACGCCGGTCATGGTCCTGGTCAACGAGTCGAGGGTCTGTTCTTTGGCCAGGAGCGGCAGGCCGGTGACGATGGTTGCTTCGCGGTGCGGGCTCCAGCGGGCAATCAGGCGGTACTCGCCGACGGAAAGCATCCGTTCCACAGGAGGGGCGTTCAGCTCCAAATCCGTGAGGATCTGCTTGTCTGCTGCGGTCAGTTCCTGCCGCTCGCCGTCGGGCGTGAAGATGCCGGTATTGCGCATGCCGTTCTCGCTGATCCTGGCGTTGAGCGTGCCGACGCCCTGGCCGGGCGTGGTCAGCGGATCGGCAGGGGCCGGTCCGCCTTCTCCTGCATTTTCCTCGTCGTCGTCATCGTCATGGTCATGGTCGGGCCGGAACTCTTCCTGTGAGTGGAGGGCGCGGCTGGAAGCCTGTTCCAGCTGCTCGTTCAGCCGCCCGGACAGGAACTGCTCCATGGCGCCATAGGCGAAGAGACCCACCGCCAGGCTCATGGCAGCCAGCAGCGCCAGGGTGATGGCCACCAGTTTGGTGCGCAGCTGCCAGGGGCGGAACAAACGACGGCGGCCGGTCACCTTCGCGGTACCGTCCTGGTGTCCGGATGGCCCGGCGGGCCGTTGCGGACCGTCCATCGTGTGCCTTTCGCTCCCCCAGCTCCAGCTTCTTCCAATGTGATGCAGGTAACTGTAATGCTTAATGCTGACTCACCATCCGGCCTTTGTCCCGAAAATCGCAGGAGCAGTTGTATGGCGGTGCAGGACCCCCTCGAATTCGTGGCCACGCTGCCCCGGCTCAACCATCCGGATGGCAGCCGGATCCGGGCGCTCGTGGTCGACGACGAACCGCAGCTCTCCGACCTGGTCCGGATGGGGCTGCAGCTGGCCGGCTGGGAGGTTTCCGTGGCCGGCGACGGGCCGTCCGCGGTGCGGCTGGCCCGCGACACCCGTCCAGACGTGCTGGTCCTGGATGTCATGATGCCGGGGTTCGACGGCGTGGAAGCCCTGGGCCGCATCCGCGCGTTCACGCCGGACGTTCCGGCGCTGTTCCTGACCGCCAAGGACGCCGTGTCCGACCGCATCAGCGGACTGGCCGCCGGCGGGGACGACTATGTCACCAAGCCCTTCAGCATGGAGGAACTGCTGCTGCGGCTGTGCCGGCTGGTGCAGCGGTCCGGCGCCGCGGCGGCGCGCACGGCCGAACTCGTGGTCGGCGACCTCGTCATGAACCTGGACACCAGGGAGGTCTCCCGCGGCGGCGAGCAGGTCCAGCTGACCACCACGGAGTTCGACCTGCTGCATTACCTCATGGACAATCCGCGGACCGTCCTGAGCAAGGGGCAGATCCTCGACCATGTCTGGAACTACGATTTCGGTGGCCACAACAACATCGTCGAACTCTACATTTCGTACCTGCGCAAAAAGATCGACGCCGGCCGGGAGGCGATGATCCACACCGTCCGCGGCGCCGGTTACGTCCTGAAACCTGCTGGCTGAGGCGGGCCGGCTGCCTGTTGCCCGTGCCGGCGGTTCCCCCAAATGCCGGCACGGGCGGAACAGGGCATCAAATGATGCGCACGCCCATGCTTTCGAGCCGCTCGATGATCTCGCCCAGCAGCGGCAGGCCGTAGATGACGAACAAGTAGACACAGGCGGCGAGGAACAAAAGGGTCAGTCCGACGGCCCAGATGAGCCAGGGCCGGCGGCTGGAAGGGGTGCTTGAACCGGGGGCTTTTTCTGCGTTGCTAGTCATGTTCCTAGGATTGCCGCCGGGCCTTTGCCAGCACTGTGGCGACTCTGTGAGCGGGCTGTGCAGCGGAACTAGCGGTCCCGCCAGTCATCGCCGTCCGGCCAATCACGGTCCTCCGAGTGATCGTCCTCGCCGTCCCAGTCGCTGTCCTCGCTGTGGTCCCACTCATCCCAAGCGCGGTCGTCGTGGTCGTCTTCTTCCTCGTCCCGGCCGCTGCCGGACTGGCCCGGATCCTGCCGGTCGTCATTGGCGCCGCCCCACGGGCTGCCGCCGTCTGTGCCGTCCGAGTCGACTGTATCGTCCCGCTGTTGCTCCGCGTCCCTGCCGCCGGCCCCGCTCCTTCCGGGCGCGGCCGGATCGTCGGCTGGCTCCGGGTTATTCGCGTCGGCCGGTTCCACTACAGCCTGGTTGGGGACCGAAGCAGGTTCTGCGCCGAGGCCCGAGCCGATTGCGCCCGCGGCCAGCACGGAGCTGGCCACGGCCGCAAGGAGCAGGATCCGCAGGGGGACGTCCGGCTTGCGGCGGAGGCGCTCCCGCCGGGAGGGGGCAAGAGCTTGCTCGATGCCCGCCGGACC